>JAITEZ010000318.1 GCA_031281735.1 Deltaproteobacteria bacterium
GGGGGGGGGGGGGGGGGCCTTGGGGCCGGGCCTGGGGGGGGTGGGGGGGGGGTCGGGGGTGGGTGGGGGCCGGAGGGGACGCGCCTGTCGCTCCGGTCCCCTAGGGCATCTTCAGGGCCTCGGCCACTTCCTTGCTGTGATCCTCCTGGCTGGAACGCCAGATGGTGAGGATCTCGTGGAGATCGCCCAGGAAGACGTCCACCACGTCGGGGTCGAAGTGCTTGCCGCGGCCCTCGGAGATGATGCCAGTGGCCTGCTCCGGGGTGAAGGCGGGCTTGTAGGGCCTCCTGGACATGAGGGCATCGAAGACGTCCGCCACTGCCACGATGCGGCCGGCGAGCGGGATCTGCCTCCCCTTGAGGCCCTTGGGGTAGCCGGAGCCGTCGAACTTCTCGTGGTGGGTGAGGGCGATGACCTCCCCCAGCCGCAGGAAGCCGATGTCGGAGTTCTCGAGGATCTTCCCCCCGTAGACGGTGTGCATGCGCATGACCGTCCACTCCTCGTCGTTTAGCGGCCCGTTCTTGAGCAGGATGCGGTCGGGGATGCCTATCTTGCCTATGTCGTGCATGGGGGAGGCGTAGAGGATGCTCTCCACCGTCGCGGGGGGGAGCCCGCACATCTTGGCGATCCTGGCGGAGATGCGGCTCATGCTGATGATGTGGGCCCCCGTGTCCTCGTCCTTGAACTCGGCGGCCCGGGAAAGACGGAAGATGGTCTCGAGGGACGCCCCCCGGAGCTTCTCGTGGGCCTTCTCGAGCTTGGCGTTGGTCTCCTGGATCTCCAGCGTCCTCCGCCGGACCTCGCTCTCGAGCTCCTGGCGGTAGTTTATCATGTGGTCGTTGTAGGCCTTGACCTTGAGGAGCGATCTCACCCGCGCCCTGAGCTCCATGCGGTCGACAGGCTTGGAGAGGAAATCGTCCGCGCCGACCTCCAGGGCCTTCACGCGGTCGTTCACGTCCTGGAGGGCCGTGACCATGACCACCGGGATCTGGGAGAACCTCTCCTCCGTCTTGAGCTGCTGGACCACCTCGAAGCCGTTCATGCCCGGCATGATGATGTCGAGCAGGATGAGATCCGGCGGGTTCTCGCGGACCTTGGCCAGGCACTCCTGTCCGTCGCCCGCCAGGACGACCTCGTAGCCCTGGGGCTTGAGCATGGCCGCGATGAGCTTGAGGTTCAGGATCTCATCGTCCACCACCATGACCTTGGGGGTCTTGTCGGGGGTGGAGGCGTTCTCCAGGGTCGGAGGGCTTAACGGTTCAGGCATATCACAGACTGCCCGGCTCCGGGGCTACCGGGCCAGAGTGGGAGGAAGACGAGCCAGTCGCGACGGCCTCAGGCAGCCGGAGGGCGGGGGCAGCCGTAATGGGCGATTCCTGGCCGGGCCTGAAAGACCAACGGCTAAATCTATATCATAAAGAGCCCGCCCATGGCTAGCCGAAAGCGGCATCCGGGGCCGTTCCGGAAGGCAGGGGGGCCTTCCCGGGCGGGTAACGGGGGGATCTCGGCCGCAGGGTTTCCCGTTCCGGCGGACGGGAGGGCCGCGGCGCGCCGGAGGGGGGGGCCCGTGGCCGCGGATTCCCGCCGCGGGCCGAGGACGCCCGGCAGGCCGGGCGCCGCCGGGACGTCCTGAGTAGGACAGTCACCCAAGGGATCCGGGAAGGCGGCGCCAGGCGTGTCCGCGGGAGCACCGCAGGCCGTCCCGGCCGCCCGGGATCCCGGGCTGCCCCGTGCCCGCCCGGGGGCCCCGCTTCAGGCCGGTCCCGGGAAGGCCGCTGACCATGTCACGTGAGAGGGCACCGGCCTCCCCCCGGGACTCCGCAGGATCACGGGCCCCCGCGCGGGCCTGCCCTGGCCAGCCCCCCGGGGGGATCCCGCGAAAGAGTCCCCTGCCCTCCCGGGGACCCGGACTGCACCCGGGCGGGCGAGGCGGCCGGCAACCCGGGCCCGCCGGCCTAGTTGGTGAGGAAACTCCCGGCCCCGCTCAGGAGGAGCTTGAGGTCATCATCGGTGAACCAGAACCCGAGGCCGATGAAGGGCGAGTCGCGGTGGAGATCGCTTATGAAGTCGTCGTAACCCGCGGAGACGTACAGGAACTTCCAGAAGCGCCAGGTGACCATGGCCCTCAGGTGCGGGTTGTGGTCGAAGTCGCCGCTGAAGGCCTCGAGGGTGAGCGTCAGGTCGTCGTCGAAGAGCAGGTAGTCGACGCCGATGCCGGCCCCGGACTCGATGATGCCGCCGCGGACGACGAAGTCGTAGTAACGCTGGGCTATCTGGGCGTTGATCTTGAGCTTCGAGCGGTTGCGGGCCTCCTCGGTGAAGGTGCCGCCCGCGCCAGTGAAGTCGATGCGCTCGTAGCTGCCGAAATAGTCGGCGGTGACCCCCAGCAGGTAATAGCGGTCGGGTGAGGTGTAGATGCGCACCCCCGCCCCGCCCTTGAGGAAGTTGTAGCGGGTCATGTAGTCCGCGCGGAAGTCCAGCGCGATCATGATCTCGTCGCCCTTCTCCAGGTACTCGTTCACCGAGTCCAGGGCCTGGTCTATCCTGTCGGCCGTGCCGGAGTCGTTAACCAGCCTCCCCAGCGTGCCCTGGCCGCTCGATATCTTCTGGGTCACGTCGCGGATGGAGGCCAGGGAGCCCCTGAGCTCGTTCGCCACGGAGTCGTCGTAGATGAGCTGCCCCAGTGTACCCTGGCCGGTGGCCACCCTCTCGGTTATGCTCTCCAGGTTCTTGGAGACGCGGTCCAGGGAGGCCAGGGCCTCGGTGAGCCCCGGCCCGTTGTCCTTCACGAGCTGGTTCATGTTCGCGGTCATCTCGCGGACGTTGTCCATGATCTCCCTGAGCTCCTGGCCCCCCCCGTCGCTCGTCAGGGACGAGGTGAGGATCTTCAGGTCGTCCGCCACGGACGAGAGCTTCTGGAGAAGGGCCGTCAGATCCTCCCCCGAGGCCGTGTTGGAGATGGTCTCGCCCGACCGCAGGGGGCCCTCGCCGGCCGTGCCGGGCTGGAGCTCCACGTACTTGTCTCCCAGGATGCCCTGGGCCTTGATGAGCGCGCGCGTGTCGGAGGGGAGCGTGACCCCGTTCAGGATGTACATGGTCACGTGGGCCCGGTCGTCGCGCAGGGATATCTCGCCCACCCGGCCCACGCTGATGCCGGCCACTTCCACGGTGACCCCGGACTTAAGGCCCGAGACCTGATCGAAGACGGCTTCCAGCTGGTAGTAGCCGGTGTCGTAGCCCTTGAAGCCGCCCAGCCGGACGGCCATCCAGCCGGTGACGAGGAGGGCGGCCAGGACGAAGAGGCCTACCTTGATTTCCGTAGAGGTTTTGTACATTGCTGAACCCGGTTGGAGCCTGGAGGGGCGGGCAGGGACGGGTGCCCGGAAACGTCCGAGAGGCCGGGGGCGCGCCGATCAGGCCCCCGGGACGGGGAGGGCCGGACGGCCCCGTAGCCGCCGTCTACCGCGCCGGCCGGCGGGCGGCGCCTCACCCCGCCGCAGCCGCCGGGGAGGGGGCCGCCCCGTAGATGAACTCCCGCACCGCCTCGATCCGGCTCTCCCTGTACTCCTGGGGGGTCCCGGTGAGCACGACCCTGCCCTCATGGATCAGGCTCACCTGATCGGCTATCGAGAGCACCGCCGCGATGTCGTGGCTGACCACCACCACCGTGGCCCCGGTGCGGTCGCGGGTCTCCAGGATGAGCGAGTCCACCTGGGTGCTCAGGATGGGGTCGAGCCCCGTCGTGGGCTCGTCGAAGAAGAGCACGCGGGGCTCCGTCATGAGGCAGCGGGCCAACGCGACCCTCTTGCGCTCGCCCCCCGAAAGCTGGGATACCCGGTCGCCGCCCCGCCCCTCCATGCCGAGCTCTTCCAGGAGTTCCTTGGCGCGTCTCCTGGCCTTGCCGGGCGGCACGGTCGCGTGGTACCACGCCGGGAAGACGACGTTCTCCAGCACGGAGAGGGAGTCGAAGAGGGCCCCTTCCTGGAAGAGGAGGCCCATGCGGAGCCTGAGCGACGCCAGTCCGGAGCGACCGGCCCTGGAGAGCTCCTCGTCCCCGTACCAGATCTCGCCCGAGTCGGGCGTCAGGAGCCCGGTCAGGTGCTTGAGAAGGACCGACTTGCCCCCACCGCTCCGGCCTATGATGAAGTTGACCTTGCCGGGGTGCAGCGTGACGTCCACCCCCCTGAGGACCTCCGTCCCGCCGAAGGCCTTCCTGAGGCCCTTCACCCTAATCACCGGGGCCGGGGGAGCGGCGGAGAAGATAGGGACAACGCGTCTCGCGGGCCGCGGATCCTTCAAGCCGCCCGGGGGCGCCCCGGGCGGAGAGCCTTCCGGGGCTCCGGGAGGGGAGGCCGGCGGGGCTCCGGGAGGGGGGGCCGACGGGGCTCCGGGAGGGGAGGCCCGGACACTGCTGAAAGGAGTAGCCAGCGGGGCCCCCGGCAGGGGGGGTGAGTTCCGGATCCGGCGAAGGGGGGCCGCCAGCAGGGACAGCGGCAAGGTGAGGGGGGCCTGGGGCAGGTCGGCATTCACGGACATGTCCGCCCCCTCAGAACATGATGGCGGTGAGGATGAAGTCCCCCACCAGTATGGCGACGTAACTCACCACCACGGCACCCGTGGTGGCACGGCCCACGCCCTCGGCGCCTCCCTTGCAATAGAACCCAGCGCAGCAGCCGACGCTCGTGAGGATGAACCCGAAGAACCCCGCCTTGACGAGCCCGTCGAAGACATCGTCCATCCGCACGATGTCCTCTATCCTCCCGGCGAACTGCCCGGGATCCAGCCCCTTCACTATGGCCACGGCGTAGCCGCCTACTACGCCCACGGCGTCCGATATTGCTGTCAGAAGCGGGAGCATCACTATGCCCGCCAGGATGCGGGGGCTCACCAGGTACTTGATCGGTTCGGCAGCCATTACCGTGAGCGCGTCTATCTGCTCGGTCACTTTCATGGCGGACAGCTCGGCCGCCATGCTGCTCCCCACCCGGCCCGTGACCATCAAGGCGGTCAGCACCGGACCCAGCTCCCTGGTCATGGCCATGGCCACCGTCGGCCCCACCATGCTCTCGGCCGAGAACATCCTGAAGCCGTAGATGATCTGGAGGGTGAAGACGCCTCCGGTGAAGGCTCCGGTCAGGATCACCACGAAGAGCGAATCGACCCCCACCGACTCCATCTGCTTGAGGTATCCGCGCAACCGGAAGGGCGGCAGGAAGATCGCCGCCAGGGCCCTGGCGGAGAGGATTGAATAGCGTCCCAGGTGGAACACCGCGTCCAGGGCCACGCGCCCGATCAGGGCCACCGGATTGAGGAGGGGGGATGTCAAGCGCGGGGCGGAGCTCCTTGACGCGGGCCGGCCGAACCGGCAACGGGAGGTTTCGGTCAGGCGGCCGAAAGTCGCGGGGCCGCCGGAAAGGCTCCTGTCCGGGGGGCAGGCGGAACGCATGGGCAGCGAAGGGGCCTGGCAGACGGCGGCGGCCAGGAAGGAACGAGTGTCATGTCAGGGAACGGCGATGTTGACCATTTTAATACAAAAGTTAAACATAAAAAATTATAAATAATAATCATATTTACTTAAAAAAATATCATTTTATTAACTTCAATAAAATATCAGTGAGATTAAAAGCAAAATTCATAGAATGGCAGGATTAAAAGAAAGATTTTAAAATGTATTTTAAAGGCATGATCCCGTCTGACAGCACGGAAGACGGTTAGTGCAAACAGCACGGAAGACGGTTAGTGCAAACGGAAACCGCCGAACACAAGAGGCAGATACCAGACTGACTTACCGCATTGGATAAGGCTCACCCCTGAGGGGAACTGTGAACCTCATACGGGGCGGCTGAGCGGCGCGGGGCATCCGGCCGCGGCACCAGCAGGACTTCGCGTCGCAGGAGAGGGCCGCTGCGCACGCGGGGACGCGCCCCGGCCGCTGCGCGGAACCGGTCCGGGGAGGCGCACACGTTCTGGACGGCACGGGAGATCGGGTAAGGCCGGCCCTTTCCCCGGCCGTCGGCCGGATTAGACGGCTTCAGGCAATAGTATCCAAAAGATGAGGGCGTTTCAAGTTCATTTGGTTCCTCTCCCCCCCGCCCCGCCTTGAATTCCCTCCGCCGGAAGCCGCGCGCCTTAGAGCGTCACAGGAACTATGCAGCCGAAAGGCACGGTTATACGGGACAATGCCCCGGCGAGAGGCGATCGCGCTCTGGAAGCGCCGCGTTACCCGCGTTCCCGCGGCGCTTCCCGGACAATCCCTTGTCCCATCCCCCCCGCGGCCGACGCCCCGCGCGTGCGGCGCGGGGAAACGCAAGTAGGACGCCGCCCGCCGGGCCCCCGCCGGGTGGCCCGCGATCGCCCGCGCCCGCGTCGTCGCGGCATCCTGCGTCCCCAGCCGACGGCGCGCCGCCAGTGACGGGCGCGAGATATCCGCATACAGGCGCGCGTGCAGGAACCCGACCGGCACCGCTCCGTCGATCACGGTTCGCCATGCGGTGTCCAATTCGGTTAGCACGCTGCATGCTGTCATGGGGGCTCCCCCGCGGAACGCCGCCGCCCATACCGCCTTCCCGTGACTTCCGACGCGCCGCCCACCCGGGCGCCTGGTTCGCCCCTGCGGCTGGGGTCCCAGCGATATTCCCCCGCCCGTTGTTTTCCGGCTTCCAAAGCCTTATATTCAACAGAAGGCAGCAAGGATTCCCCCGCCTCAGCGGCCCGCGGCCCCGCAACCACAAGTCAAGGAGCGCCTTCGAAATGGGAGAGGTCCTGGTAGCGGTCAAGAACAACAAGCTGTTCCAGACCCTGGCCGACGCCTGTCGGGACCGCGGCCACGGCGCCGCGCGGGCCCTCACCCTGGAGGAGGCGGAGAAGAGGCTCGCGCAGGAGGCGTACATCGCCCTCATCGTGAACCTGGACGATCTCCCCACCGGGAGCGAGAAGAAGATCGCTGCCCGCATCCGGGGCCTGCCCGGGGGCCTGAAGATCCTCGGCCTCGCGGCCGGGGCGGGACTCAAGACCGTGACCGGCTATTTCCGGGCGGGACTGGCGGATTTCCTGAGCCTCCCCCCGGATCCCCTGGAACTCGCCCAGGCGCTCAACAACGTCCTTGGCTCCCTGGAGGGGACGCAGGCGGACGGGGCGGCCCGCCCCGCGCCCCTCGCCCCTCGCCGCCAGCCAGGCGCCGAGTCGCCCCCTCCCCCCGCCGCCGGCGCGCCCCAGCCCGCCGGCGGCGATCCGGGCCCGGCCGCCCTCCAGGCGCCGGGACAGGCCGCCCGGCCCGCCTCCGCGGCCCCCTCCTCGGCCCGCGCCATCGTGGGAACCAGCCCCGCGCTCATGAAGCTCTTCCGGATTATCGGCAAGGTAGCGGCCACGGACTCCACCGTCATGGTTCACGGGGAGACGGGGACCGGCAAGGAGCTCATCGCCCGGGCCATCCACCTATCCTCCGCCCGCCGCGACAAGCCCATGATCCCCGTGAACTGCGGCGCCATCCCCGAGGAGCTCCTGGAGACGGAGCTCTTCGGCCACGAGAAGGGCGCCTTCACCAACGCAGTCAAGGAGCGGGCCGGGCGCTTCGAGCTGGCCCAGGGGGGCACGGTCTTCCTGGACGAGATAGGGGACATGTCCCCTAAGCTCCAGGTAAAGCTCCTGCGCGTGCTCCAGGAGCACGAGTTCGAGAAGGTGGGCGGCGAGCGCACCATACGCGCGGACATACGCGTCATCACCGCCACGCACGTGGATCTCGCCCAGGCGGTCAGGGAGGGGCGCTTCCGCGAGGATCTCTACTACCGCCTGAACGTCATCCCGGTGAGCGTGCCCTCCCTGCGCGAACGCTCCGAGGACATACCCCTCCTGGTGGACTACTTCCTCAAGCGCCTCCGGGAGATACGGGGCTCGACCGTGACCGGCGTCACGCCCTCGGCCTTGTCCCAGCTGTGCTCCTACCGCTGGCCCGGCAACATCCGGGAGCTGGAGAATCTCATGGAACGCATGGTGATCCTCGCGGACGGGGACGTGCTTACGGACGATGACCTGCCCGCCTGGATCCGCAGCGCCCCCGAGCCGCAGGACGAGGCCCGCAACGAGCTCCTGAGGGGGTTCCTCGAGCAGGACGGCGCCCCCACCGCCGGAGGGGAGCCGGAAGGATGCATCGATCCGGGCTTCGAGGCGCCATGCGGCCCCGAAGGCGCGGCCGATCCCGGCGATACGCCCGGCCGTCCCGGGTCGGGCGGCGGCGGCCGCCCCGGCTCCGGTGACGACGCGCTCACCGCCGGCGGCCGGATCGCCCCGTCAGGCGCCCGTCCTGGCGACGGGGAAAATGGCTCGCTCGGGGGGGAGACAATTTTCGGAACGGATTATGCAGGGGATACCCCCGGAGGGTGCGGGCAGATTCCACCCCCTCCCGCTTCCGACCGCCCTGCGGAAGGAGGGGGCGGCGGATGCTGCGTCCCCGCGGCGGGCACTCTCCCGGATGGCCTCAGGATCCTGGTGGCTCCCCTCCTGGAATTCCCTGTGGAGGGGGTGAGCCTGAACGCCCTCATGAAAGATTACGAGGGGCGCCTCATAGATGCGGCCCTCCGGGCCGCCGACGGTTACCGCAACTCGGCAGCCCGTCTCCTGGGCATCAACCGGACCACGCTCCAGGAGAAGCTCAGGAAGAAATAGCCGAGACGGCTTGTCCGGGCGTCCGCCTTCCCGTGCCGGCCGCCGATCCGCCGGGCGGGCGGCCGCGCACCGGGCGCGGTCCCCCGTGCCGCAGGCCGGGGACGCGCCCCGGCCCGCCTCTCAAGGTTCCGCCCCGGGGCCACCCGTCCCTCGCCGGCCTCTCCCATGCCTGTACCGTCCCCTCCCGGTGACGCTCCGGCCAACCGGGAGCCGGCCGCGGACTCCCGGGATCCCACGGGCGCCTTGCCGCCGCCGCCCATCCCTTCACCGCTCCCGCCAGCCTCGCCTCATATCCCGGGCCAGCTTTGAGTAGGGCTCTCCCGGCGCCGATATATCTGTATGGGCCCCGCCTGTCCCTGCGGGGACAGGCTGGGCCCCTCAGCCACCCTCCCGCGCCGGGGCGCGGCGAAGCCCGGTGAACATGGCCCTGCCAGACAAGACAGAATCGCGGATCCCCTGGCGCCTCCCAGAGGCTGCCCGGGGGGTAGCCGAATCCGCGGCTCACCCTCTCCGCAGGGGGCCAGCTGTCACGCCGGATCCGCGTGCCGCCCCTCACGGGACGTCCGGCGGGGATCCCTGCGGGATTCTGGATCATGAACGGCAAGCCCGGCCGGCGAAAGGCTCTGCGGGCGGCCAGGGCCGCGTTCACGCCGCAGGCAAGACACGTCAGCGAGCGCGCAAGCCCCTGTCCGTCCCGCAATCCCTGCCTTCGCGCGCCCGGATCCGGCTCGGGCGCGCCTTCCGCCTCCCTCCAGGAGGGACGGCCGATCCCGAGTCCCCGGGCGCCCGTCCAGGAGGCGGCTGCGGAGGATACGGCCGGGAAGCGGGAAGCGGTTCCCGGGCCTGCACGGGGAGACCGCGAGCCCGCCCCGCAGGACGCACGGATCCCCCGCGCGGGGCAGTACTCAGCGGGAGTCCGCAGGGGGTTCCCGCGGCCGCGTTCCACCGGAACCGCCGGAGGCCGGGAGGCGCCCTGGCCCTGGCCCTGGCACTCCTCGGCTCGCTCCTGACCCTCGGCCCCGCCGACTCCCCGGCCCAGGAGGCGTCCCAGAACCTTCCCGCCGCCAATGTCCTGGAGACGGTGTCCCTCGGCCGCTCGGAGGGCTATGCCAGGCTGGTCTTCAATTTCAGGGACAGGCTCGAGGACGTCCTCTTGCGGCGTGACGACGCGGGCCAGCTCCAGGCCGACTTCGGCCCGGCGGGGAAGAACGAGGGCGTGGCCGCCCCCCGGGACGACATCGTCAGGGAAGTGGATATCTTCCAGGACGGGCCGAGGCTCCTGGCGAACATATCCCTTTCCACCAACCATTTCGAGGTGAGGCATTTCCTCTCCCGGGACGGCTTCTCGCTGGTGGTGGACATAAGGCCCCAGCAGGACGCGGGACAGCCGCCGCCGGGGGGAGGCACGATACCCGCCCCCTCGCGCTGGCGGGACGAGCTCACCCAGGATCCGCCCTCGCTCCAGGACGTGATCCGGGGCGTCTCCTCCTTCGTGGACGGCCAGCCGCAGCCGGGAACCCCGGAACGGATGGTTGCGGACGCGCTTACGCTGGCCTCCGGAGGGGACCTGGACAAGGCCGCGGAACTCCTCGAGGAATTCAAGGCCAGTCACCCGGGCCATTTCTACAGCGATCCGGTGCTCTTCCTCCTGGGGGATCTCTATTACTCCAAGGGGCTGCCCGACAACTACCAGGCGGCCGTCGACTCGTGGAGGTACGCCCTGGACACCTTCCCACAGAGCTTCGAGGCCCCGCGGGCCGCCTTCATGCTGGGAGAGGCGGCGCGGGACATGGGGTTCGACAACGAGGCCGCCGGGTATTACCGGTTCGCCGCCTCCACCTACCCTGACTCCCCCTGGGCGCCCCTGGCCACGCTCCGCGCGGCGGACATGTCGCTGGCCATGAACCTCAACGACGAGGCGCGGAAGACGGTCACGCCCATGACCGAGAAGGTGCCGCCGGACGCCTGGTCGCTCCTGGCGCAGCTCCGCCTCGCCATGGCTGACTATCAGGACACGCTCTACAGCCAGGCCGTGGAGCGGTTCAGGGACCTGCTGGACGACGACCCGGAGATCTACTCCCTGTATCCCGACATGCTATACGCCATGGGGGACTCCTATTCCTACCTGGACAGGCCCGATCTCACCGTCATGTTCCTGGAGCACGCGGTGAACCTGGAGCCGGACCATCCCAAGGCAGACGTCATGCTCGCGAGGATAGGCAACGCCCTCCAGGCCTTGGGCAGGAACGGGGAGGCGATAGGCTTCTTCAAGATCGCCAAGGACACCTTCCCCGACCGGGACGGGGGTCTCGTCTCCCAGATAAGGCTCGCCGACATGGGGGCCCTCTCGACGTTCTTCCGGGGCGACCAGGTCTTCGATGCCCTGGAGCGCGGCTCGCGGCAGGCCACGGTCAAGATGTACGGCCAGATAATCTCCGCCGCCTCACCTTCCCCCCTGCTGCAGCTCGCCTACCTGAAGATAGGCCAGGCCCAGGCCGCCGACGGCGAGAACTCGGACGCCATACGCTGGCTCAGGGAGCTCGTCTCCAACTACCCTAAAGGGGTGCTGGTGGACGAGGCCAAGCCGATCCTCTCGCGGGCCGTCGTGAACGAGGCCGCGCAGCGGTTCAGCCTGGGCGATTACACCAAGATCGAGGAGCTCTCGCTGGACAACTCCAGCTTCCTGGAGGGTCCGGACCGCCTGCGCTTCATGAGGCTTCTCGCCCAGTCCCTCGAGAGGATGGGCAGGCACTCGGAGGCCCTGGACGTCTGGCTCGCCATCGAGAAGGATTCCCCGGAACGGAGGCTCGCCGACCAGAAGGAGATAATCACCACGGCCCTGGCGGCCGGCAAGCCGGATGAGGCCTTCGATCAGATAAAGAAGACCGCCGCCGAGTTCCCCGGGGAGAACGACTGGCTCTACGCTAGGCTCTACGAGACGGCCATGGCCTTCGCGACGCCAAGGGACGAGGCGGCGGTGGCGGATCTGCTCGGCTTCCTCGACGACCCCGTGGTCAAGCCCCTGCCTGAGATCTCCCAGCTGGCCCTCTCCGAAGCCGCAGCCATAGAGGTGGAGAACGGCGATTTCGACGGGGCCAGCTCCCTCATGGACCGTTACCGCCGCGACTATCCCGACGACGAGCTCACGCCCGAGTATCTCCTGACCCAGGCCAAGATGGATCGCAGGCAGAACCGCACGGAACGCTACTGGGACCGCCTCTCGGAATTCCGGATGCGCTATCCCGACGACTCACGCGCGCCGCTCACTCTAGTCGAGACCATCAGCGACGCCCGCAAGCGCGACCGTCCCGAGGACGCCTGGCGCTACGAGGAGCTTTACCGCCAGATCTACCCACGCGATTTCCAGGGGCGAAAGATGCTCCTCGATCGCGCCGAGGAGCAGTGGAACACCGGCCAGAGCGACCGCGCCATCGACACGCTGAGGCTTTTCCAGGACGAGTACCCGCAGGATCCCCAGGCACCGGAGACCTACCTCAACGCCTACCACAAGCTTTACGGGTCAGGGCGCCCGGGCGAGGCCTTCGGGTTCCTGCAGGCCATGAGGGCCAGGTACCCCGACGATCCCCTCACCAAGGAGTCATATCTCACCGAGTACCGGGACGCCATCCGGGCGCGCTTCCCCGACACCGCCTTCGCCGCCTTCGACGGCTTCCGCGCCAGCTACCCCGACGACCCTCGCGTCCCCGATCTCCTGCTGGAGAAGGCCAAGGACCTCATGGCCTTCGGACGCACCCGCGAGTCGCTGGCGGCCTGGGACGATTTCCTCGAGAACTACCCGTCGGATCCCCGCGCCCCCGAGCTCGTCCTCCTCTCGGCCCGGCAGGATTACCGGGAGGGGGACACCGGCGGCGCCCTGGAGCGGTACCGCCGCTACCTCGACGGCTACCCCGAACACCCAGAGCGTCCGCTGGTGTTGCTCGAGGCCGCGGCCATCGAGGGTTCCCTGGGCATCAACGACCAGGCCTACAACGATCTCGAGACCTTCCGCAGGGAGTTCCCGGGACGCCCTGAGGAGGCGCAGGCCACCCTGGACGAGATAAGCCACGCGAGGGCCCTGGGACGCGTACCCGAGGCAGTGGCCCTCTACGACATCTTCCGCGAGTCTTTCCCCAACCATCCCCGGTTTTCCCAGAGCTTCCTGGACGAGACAAGGATGCTCCTGGAGAACGGCGATCCGTCGGCGGCGCTCGCCATCCTGGAGGACGGCGTGGTGAGGAGCCCGGGCATAGACGATACGCGGGACGTCCAGGAGCTGCTGCTGAGCCTTTACCTGGGCCAGAACCGCATAGAAGACTGGGCCGGGGCGCAGGAGGAGTTCCTGCGCCGCGATCCGGATCCCCAGGCGCGGCTTGCCGAGCGTTTCGAGCGCTATTCGCAGGTTGGGCAGGTCTATCAGGAACTGGGCCGCGCCACCGACGCCCAGCGCAATCTCGATCTGGCCATGGCCAACAAGCCACCCGAAGCCTCCGGGGAGGCCCTTTACACCATAGCGGGCGGCTACAAGCGCATGGGCCTTACCGACAGCTACCGGCAGGTGCTGCAGGTCATGAGCGAGCTGCCGGATCCCCTGTGGCAGAGGGTGGCCGAGCAGGAGCTCGCCCAGGGCTGACCGCCGGGGCGGGCGGCGGACCGCCAGCGGCAGGGAGCGCAGGCCGCGGGCCGGGGCGGCCCTTGCGGGTGCGCAGCCACGCGCCGGGACCGCGATCCGGCGGCAGCACGCCTGCCGCATGGCGCGGGCCGCGTGACATCGGCAACGCGGGGGATCGGTAACGCACCGCGGAACCGGAGGGACCCGCCCTGGGGCGGTCTCCGGGACGCGGGAACCGTGCACGCGTACGCCCCGATCGGCGCGGCCCGAGGCCGGCGACTATCCTTCGGGCCTTACGCAACACGTCCAGCCGCGGCTTCGTCCAGGACAGCGGCCCGCCCCTTCCGTCGCCCAGGCCGCCGCTTCGGGCGGGATCCTCCCTAAGGGACGGATGAGCGGCCGCATCCGCTGGCGGATCCTGGCGGGGGACGGCGGATAAGGTTTACCCAGCCCGGCAGCGGGATCGGCGGGATACG
>JAITEZ010000395.1 GCA_031281735.1 Deltaproteobacteria bacterium
CTTGTTCCGGCCGTCGTCAGTGCGCATGAGATCGCGAATGTTGGTGGCTACCTCCTCGATGCCGACGGCGACGGTCTGGAGCATCATGAAATGGTCGGAGGCCTGGGTCGAATGGTCTAGGGCGCCGTCCAGGACCTTTATGGAAACCGACCCGGCGGCCCCGATGACCAGGCAGAGGGCGACGAAAAGCCCGACTATGATGCAAATCTTGATTTTGAATGACATAGGCTGAGCACTTGCCGCGCCAGGCGCGAGGCTTGCCGGGGGCGCCAGTCGCGGGGGTGGATCCCCCCGCCTCGGGCGGCCGGCCCCGGACGCGGGTCGGCTTGCGCCCCGCTCCGGACGTTTCTGGGGTCGAGTTGCCGCCGGTCGCGGACACGTTACCCGGCAGGCGGGAACCGCAGTCTGGGCGGGCCGCACCGGCGGCGGGGAGGACTGGACGGCGGGGAAGGTGAAGGCGGCCGGAACCGGAAGGCCGGGATGAAACTGCCCTCCGCAGACCGAGCGTTTGGTTGATTATATCCGGATTCAGGAGTTTTGGGGGGGGAAATACGCCACTGAACCTTAAGAAAGAAAAAGGAGTCCCTGCCCGTCCCCCGGGCCACAATACCGCCGCAGGCCAGGCGTTAATCACGGCGGAGTGGCCCGGATCGGCCGGGAACCTCCCCGCCACGGGCGCCGCCCTCCCCTGACGGCTCGCCCCCTCAGATCCTCCTCAGTTCTCCCCCCTGCCTCCCAGTCCCCCGGTTCCCGGCGTCCCGGATCACTACCTCACCGGCCTCCGTACTTCCAGGCCTCCCTGCCCCGACCCGCTGGCCTTACAGCCTCCCTGCCACTCCAGGCCTCCGGACTGCCCGCCTCCGGACGGACGCCACCCGGCTCCCCTGCCTCCGGACTTGCCGTCCTCCCCTGCCTCCGGACTTGCTGTCCTCCCCGGCCTCCGGACTTGCAGGCCTCCCGGGCCTCCGGACTGACCGTTCCCGGGCACGGGCGCCCTGGCGCGGAAATCCCGGGCCGCCCCGCCCCGCGCCATGCCCTCCCCGGCCCCCTCCCGGCCTCAGGCCGAGGGGGAGGCGGCCCCGGAGGGCGCGGGCCCGCCCCCGGGGCGGGACGCGCCTTCCGCAGGGGGGAGGCACCCGCCCCTGGGCTTGACCCATTTTAGGAGGGCCTGGTAGAGCTCGTGGAGGTTGATGGGCTTGTTGACGTGGTCGTTCATGCCGGCGGCGAGGCTCAGCTCCCTGTCCCCGCTCATGGCGTGGGCGGTCATGGCGACTATGGGCAGGTCCCGGAGGCCCGGGACGCCCCGGATGGCGCGGGCGGCGGTGAGCCCGTCCATCTCCGGCATCTGGATGTCCATGAGGACCAGGTCGAAGGGCTCCCTCCCGGCCATCTCGACGGCCTCCGCGCCGTTGCCTGCTATCTTCACCTCGAAGCCGATGTTGGCGAGGATGCGGCTCGCCACCAGCTGGTTCACCTCGTTGTCCTCGGCCAGGAGGATCCTGGCCCCCGCCAGGGCCTTGAGGAGGCCCGCCTCCTCCTCCCGCGAGCGCCTGCGGCGGGCGGCGCCCGCCGCGCGCCCCCCGTCCGCGCCGGGGTGGATCTCCCGCCAGGCGGGCCCGTCGGCGCCGGCGGCGTCCGCAGGTCCTGCTGCGTCCGCGGATCCTTCGGCGTCCGCGGTCCCTGCGGCCTGGTCGCCCAGCCCGAAGCGGGCGGTGAAAGCGAAGAGGCTCCCCTTCCCCGGCTCGGCCTCGCACCAGATCTCGCCGCCCATCATCTCGGCGAGGCGCTTGGAGATGGTGAGCCCCAGCCCCGTCCCCCCGTACTTGCGGGTGGTGGAGGAGTCGGCCTGGGTGAAGGGGGTGAAGAGCCCCCTGATCTGCTCCTCGGAGAGGCCGATGCCGGTGTCCCGCACCTCGAAGCAGAGGAGCGCCGTGCCGCCGCCGCCCGCCCCCGCGCGGCGCTCCGAGACCCGCACGGAGACGCCCCCCCGCGAGGTGAACTTGACGGCGTTGGAGGCGAGGTTGTTCAGGATCTGCCCCAGGCGGACGGGGTCGCCCACCAGACGCGAGGGCACCCCCGGCGGGAGCTCCACCGTGAAGGAGAGGCCCTTTTCCCGGGCGCGGACCTCCATGAGGTCAGAGACGCCGGTCATGACGTCCTCGAGGAAGAAGTCCGTCTCCTCCATCTCCATCTTCCCGGCCTCTATCTTGGAGAAGTCCAGGATGTCGTTGATGATGCGCAGGAGCGACTGGGCCGCCACCTCCGTGCGCCGGACGTACTCCTCCTGCTCGCCGGCGAGCCCGGTCTCGAGGGCCAGGTGCGTGAGCCCGATGATGGCGTTCATGGGGGTGCGGATCTCGTGGGACATGTTGGCCAGGAACTCGCTCTTGGCCCGCGTGCTCTCCTCCGCCAGCTCCCGGGCGAGGCGGGACTCCCTCTCCTGCTCCCGCATGGCCTGGAACTCCAGCTCCATCCTCTTCTTGTCGTCGAAGTCGAAGTGGCCGCCCACCATGCGCAGGGCCCGGCCCTCCCCATCCCGGGCCACGACCCGGCCGAAGTCGTAGGTCCAGACGTAGTGGCCGTCGCGGTGGCGCATGCGGATCTCCGCCGAGTACATCTCGTCGCCGCCCGCCAGGGCGCGCTCGAGGGCCGCGTTGGTGAACTCCAGGTCGTCCGGGTGGACGAAGCTCTCCCACTCCCCGATGGTGCCCTCTATCTCCCCGGGGCTGTAGCCCAGCATGTCCAGGTACACGTCGTTGAACCTGATCCCGCCGCTCGGGACGTCCCAGTCCCAGGCGCCTATCCGGGCGGCGTTGAAGATGAGCTCCAGCTGGGCGTTCTTCTCGGCGAGGGTCTGCTCGATGGTCTTCTGGAGCGTCATGTCCAGCATCAGGCCCATGAGCCTCCTCGCCTTCCCGTCGGAGTCCCACTCGATGACGCGGCCCCGGTCCTGGGCCCAGACGGTGGATCCGTCCTTGTGGCGCATCCGGAAGTCCGCCCGGTAGAAGGGGGTGAGCCCCCGGCAGTGGGCCTCGACGGCCTCGTTGGCCATCGGGAGATCCTCCGGGAAGAGCGCCCTGTCCCGCGTCTCTATCGTGTCGCCCGCCTCCTCCTGGGTATAGCCGATGATCTCGGCCCAGCGCCGGCTGTACTTGACCTTCCCGGTCCGGAGGTCCCAGTCCCAGACGCCCAGCGACGCCGCGTAGATGACGGCGTCCAGGAACTCGCGCTCCGCCTCCAGCTCCCTGGCAGCCTGGCCCTTCTCCTCCAGGGCCCTCTCCAGGGCGCTCTCGGCGGCCCTCCGGTCCTGAACCTCGCGGAGCATGCCGAAAAGAGTGAGGTCGCCCCCGTCCCGGGCCGCCACGGCCCCGCTCGCGCGGTACCAGCGCCACTCCCCTGTGCCCATGTGCAGGAGCCTCAGCTCCCCGTCGAAGTCCTGCCCGCCCGGCGGGCCGCCCGCGCCGCCGGCAGCAGCCTCCCGCCCCGCGAGGAGATCCCTCAGGGCGGTGACAACGGCCTCGCGGTCGCCGCGGTGGATCCAGCTGTCCCGCAGGACGGGGAACCCCACCTCCCGGGGGAGCCCCCCGCCGCCGCCCAGGAGCCGCACGCAACCCTCGTTGATGCTCAGGACGGCCTCCTCCTCGCCCCCCTCCCCCACCCGGAGGGACCAGAGGCCCACCCCCCCGCCGGAGAGGATCCCGGCCAGGAGATCCCCGCAGACGGGGGGGGCGCCTCGGGGCAGGTGTTCGGAAAAGATCTCGGGCAAGGGAGAGGCACCTTCCGGATCCCGCGCCGGCTCGGGGACGGATCGCCCTCCGCCCGGGATCTCAGCGGGGAGCGGGACCCCGCTCAACCGCCATGGCTTTCTTGTCATCGATGATTCTAGCGGCCGCCCCTGAAAAAAACAACTTTCCCCCGGCTTTTCGGTCGGCGAACCGGCGGGCACCCGGCGGGCTCCCGGCGGCGGCCCAGGCGGGCTCCCGGCGGCGGCCCCGGCGGCGCCCGCGGCGGTGCCCGCGGCGGCGCCCGCGGCGGCGCGGGCCGGGAGCGGGCGCATGCACGGGCGGGGGCGCCGCCCAGGATCCGGGCGGGACGGCGGGCGGATGGCACGTCACGTCCGCCGG
>JAITEZ010000036.1 GCA_031281735.1 Deltaproteobacteria bacterium
CCGCAGGTCCTGCGTGGCCCCTCCCCCCTCTCCCCGCCGCCCGCCCCTCCGGGCGGTTCCCGTCACTTCCGGTCGCATGCCATTCGCCTCTCACCTCAGGGCATGCGACGCCAAGCGGCCTCCCCGCCCCCCCCGGCGGCTTGCGCGGGGGATCCGCCCATCCAGCCGTTCGGTCGGGGCCCGCCGGTTGCGGCCCGACGTCCGGCCGGGAGCAGCATGAGCAGGTACAGGGTAAAGCCCCAAAAGAGCATCTCAGCGAGAATTCTGGTGGTCACCCTCTTCGTGGTCATGATACTCACGTCGGGGCTCGTGTTCATCATGACCTACTTCATGAACTCTCTCACGGAGACCATCCTCCTGAACGTGCTCCAGCCGATGGCCAAGAGCGCCTCCCAGAACCTGGAGTCCAAGCTGCACACCCTGGTGGACAGGCTCTACTTGATACGCAACAACAGCATCCTCTCCAGCACTTCGGTGGCCCTGAGCGGCAAGCAAAAGATCATCGACCGGGCAATGAACTCCATCAACTTCATGTGGCTGGGGCTCTACGACTCCAACGGCTCGCTCATGACGGGGAGCGACGAGGCCCCCTACCGGCTCGGCACCCGCAAGATCTGGCGGCTGATGAGCCTGACATCCAACGTCGTCATCGAGGACACGGTGATCGGCGACAACGGCCTGGAGATGTCCATCGGGATCCCCGTCTGGAGCACCGAGCAGAAGGAGGGCGAGCCCAGGCCCGAGTACTTCCTGGTGGGGAGCTACCCCTACGACGTCGTCTACGAGATCATCTCGAACCTCAACATAGGGCCCAACGGCGCGGCCTTCATCATCAACGAGAACGCCGACTTCATGGCGCACCTCGAGCAGGGCAGGGTCTACAGCCAGCAGCGCGTGCAGGACACGCTGGGCCCGGGGGGACGCTCCGAGCGGATCATCCAGTTCATGATCGATGGACACACCGGATCGTCCGCCATCGAAACCCCGGCGGGGCCGATGTTCATCAGCTACGCCCCGGTGCGGGGGACGAACTGGTCGCTCGGCATCCTGGTCGCCCGCGGCGACTTCATGTCGGCCGTGCGCCAGGCCGACATCACGGGCTTCGTGATCACGCTCGCCTTCCTTGCCGCCTTCGCCTGGATATACCGCCTGGTGCTCCGGAACTTCATCACCAGCCCTCTCCAGGTGATAACCGAGAACGCGAGCAGGCTCGCCCGGGGCGACTTCGACGCCGGGGACATCGAGGAGCTCTCGCTGCGCGAGGACGAGATCGGCCGCCTCTGCTCGGCCTACCGCGTGATGGCCGACTCCATCCGGCGGGTGATCGACGACATAGGGGAGCTCACGCTCGCCGCGAGCGCGGGCGAGCTCCAGCGCCGCGCGGATCCGGAGCGCCACCTGGGCGACTACCACAGCATCGTGACCTCCATCAACACGACCCTCGACGTGGTCTGCACGCACCTCGACTCCATGCCCAACGCGCTCGCCCTCTTCACCCTCGACCGCAGGCCGGTCTACCGCAACGCCGCCATGCGCATGCTCCTCATGATGCACTCGCTGAAGGACGGGGACGACCTCCTCGACACGCTGGTGAGAAGGGGCTCCCTGGGCGGGGGCGAGCCCCCCGAGGAGCTGCTCCACCTCTTCAGCCCGGACGGCGTGACCGGCGAGACCTTCCAGATGGAGATAACGCTCGTAGCCGAGGACGGGGAGCTGGCCTCGTACTCCATGCAGCTCAAGCGCGCAGGCGAGGCCAGCGGGAGGAGCCTCTCCGACGTATGCTTCATCATGATCCTGAGCGACGTGACCCAGCTCACCCGGGCCATCTCCCAGGCGGAGGCGGCCTCCAAGGCCAAGAGCGAGTTCCTGGCCAACATGTCCCACGAGATCCGCACCCCCATGAACGCCATCATCGGGCTCACCCACCTCCTCCTGGGCACGGAACTCAACGACCAGCAGCGCGAGTACGCGGAGAACGCCAACAGCTCCGGCAAGGCGCTACTGGGCATCATCAACGACATACTCGACTTCTCCAAGGTCGAGGCTGGCAAGATGACCCTCGAGGACATCCCCTTCTCGCTCTCGAAGGCCCTCGCGGACATCGAGATGATGTTCCGCGATAAGACCAGCGGCGGCGTGAGCCTGGTCATCAGCCAGGATCCGTCGCTCCCCGACCGGCTCATAGGCGACCCCCTGCGCCTGAGCCAGGTCTTCATCAACATAGTCGGCAACTCCTTCAAGTTCACGAAGAAGGGCTCCATCACGGTGACCGCCGCGCCCGCCCCCAGGGAGGGAGGCGCCCTACCTGGCGAGGGCCGCCCGGCGGAGGAACGCGGCCCCCGCGAGCTGGAAACCTCCCGCATAGAGTTCAGGGTCAAGGACACCGGCATCGGCATGACACCCGAGCAGTCCTCCAAGCTCTTCCGCGCCTTCACCCAGGCCGACACCTCCACCACCCGCCAGTACGGCGGGACGGGGCTGGGGCTCACCATCACCAAGCGGCTGGTGGAGATGATGGGGGGCACGATATCGCTCGAGAGCGAGGTGGACGTGGGCACCGAGGTGACCTTCGACTGCCTCTTCCGGGTGGACGCCGAGGCGGAGCGGGAGAGGCTGGCCGCGGCCAGGGACAAGAGATCCCCCGCCCGGCCGGCCAGGAAGGCCTCCCCCGCGCCCGATCTCGTCCTCGCCGGCCACCGCATACTCCTGGTCGAGGACAACGACGTGAACGTGCTCGTGGCCCGCTCCCTCATGCGGAAGATGGGGCTTGACGTGACCGTTGCCGAGAACGGCGAGGCGGCTCTGCGCAAGCTCCAGGCGGCCTGGGAGGAGCGCCCCGGCGCACCCTTCGACATGGTGCTCATGGATCTGCAGATGCCCGTCATGGACGGCTACGAGGCCACGAGGCGCATCCGCGCGAACCCCGACTACAAGGACCTGCCCATCATCGCCATGACGGCCCACGCCTTCGCGGAGGAGCGGGACAAGTGCCTTTCGACCGGGATGAACGGCCACCTCGCGAAGCCCATAGACGTGGCCCTGCTCGCCCAGACCCTGAAGCAGTTCATCGGCGGGGACGGCAAGGCTGCCGGGCCGGGCTGATCCCGGGCCCGCCCCGGGCCCCCCGCGGGTCGCGGGCAATCCGCCGCAGATAACCCGGACGCCGGGACGGCCGCGGGGAGCCTCGCGCCCGCCCCGGCCGCCCTCCGGCCGGCACGTGTTCCGCGGCCGACTGCCCTCCGGGGCCACGTGCGGCCTCCGGCACGGCGGCAGGCGTGACTCGTGCCCGCCTTCGTCAGGCCCGCACATCGGGCGGGGGGGCCCGGCCCGCAGGACGAGGCCCTCGCGACACCCCGCGCCGGAAGGATCCGGGAAGCGTGAGGCCGGCCGCGGAAGGCCGCGGCGCCGCGCCCGGCCTCAGGGCGCCGCCCGGCCCGCCGGGATCGGGCTTCCGGGTCGGGCCTGGCAGGGGTGAGTGGGCGGCCCGGAGAGGCCGCAGGCGGAGGGTGCGCCGCCCCGCGCCGGACACGGCGCCGTTCCCTGGCGCCTTCTCCTGACTGTGGCGGCTGGCCAGATGCCGCGCGGCAGACGCGCCCCGGCATGATGCCCGCGGATAGGGCGACACCCGGGAGCCGGGAGGGCCTCCCGCCATGCCGCCCCGGGAGGGCGGGGGGGTCCGGCCCCTGGACGGCGGCCGGGGCGGGGCTTTGCAGCGGATCGCGTCCCGGAGGTATAATCCCCCCGTGGGCAACCGTGGCGATTACGGCCGGGCCGGCCCGCAAGCCCGCCGCGCCCGATGCCCAACGCGCGCCGCGCCGCCGCCCGCCGGGCGGCGGCCCCAGGCGGCCCGAAAGGGGGCTTCCCGTGTCCAGTTCCTCCCGCGGCTCACGGTGCCGCCGTCCCTTCTTCCCCGCGTGCGCCCTGTCCGCCGCCTTGGCCCTCGCCCTCCTCCCGGCCCTCCGGGCGGAGGCCCAGAAGGCCCGCGCCGACCCGTCGCCGCCCCCGTCCCCCGCCGTGACCCAGGAGCTTCTGGATGACATGGATTCGCGGGTCGCGGAGGGCGACGCCGATGCCATGTTCGGCCTGGCCGTCCTGTGCTTCTTCGGCGAAGGCGTGGCCCAGGACAGCGAGAAAGCCCTGGCCCTGCTGGAGAAGGCCGCCGGCAAGGGGCACCTCATGTCCCTGTACTTCCTCGGCGAGCTTTACCAGACCGGCACCGGGGTGGAAAAGGACGCCAAGAAGGCCGTGAAGTACTTCACCCGGGCCGCCGACAAGGGCGACGAGGCGGCCGATCTGGCCCTGGGCGGCATCTATTACTATGGCGCGGAAGACGTGAAGGCCGACCCGAAGAAGGCCTTCCGGCACTTCTCGCGGGCCGCCGAGAAGGGCCAGTACCAGGCCCAGCTGATGCTGGGCTCCATGTACGAGACCGGCAACGGCGCCCCGAAGGATCCCGCGAAGTCCTGGGAGTTCTTCCTGGCCGCTTCCGAGAACCCCGAAGACCGCGGTGAGGCGGCGCTCGCCGTGGGCGACATCTACGTCTCCGGCAGGAACCCTGCGGTTCCCCAGGATCTCGCGAAAGGCCGCGACTCCTACCGCAAGGCGGCATCCTTCAACCTGCCCGAGGCCGCCGAGCGCCTGGCCCTCCTGGATCGCGCGAAGGCCGATACCGACTGACCTCCCCCGCGGGGCCCCTCAGGGGGGTTCCCGCCCGGGGCCAGCAACGCCGGCCGGCGGCCCTCATGGAGGGACTCCCGGATCAGGGGAGGGTTGCGGCGCACCTCCCCCTCCCTGCCTCCCTGGCCGCCCGGGGCTTCCGCCGCCCCCGCGTCCCGTGCATCCTGGCCCGGCCCGTGCCTGGCACCTTGCCGGCCGCCCCTCCCGGCAGAGGCCCTCTGGCCGGGACGTACCCGGCCCGTGTCCGGCACCCGTGTACCGTCCTGGGCATCCCCCGCCCGCTTTGCGGCCCGGGGTCGGCCCCGGGTCGCCCCGGCTGACGTGCTGCCGAACGGCCCGGTCGGCGCGGCCCCTGCTCCCCGGGCGGCGATCTTCCCACGCCGCATGGCGGATCCCGCGCCGCATGGCGAGGCATCTGCCCCCGGCTCCTCCCAAGCCTCCCGCTTCTGCCCTTCCCGGCGCAATCCCCTTCCCGCGCGCTCGCCTGCCCGGGACCGTCCGGGGCGGAAACGCCCGGGGCCGTCCCTGAGCCTGCCCGGTCCCGCCGCCCTCCGCCCCGGGACAGAACGGACGAAAACCAAAAGTGAGAATCTACTTTGCCGGCCCCGACGTCTTCCGCCTGAACTACGGCGACCTGGTGGCGGAAATCCGCAGGCTCTGCGCGGAGCGGGGCGCGACCCCCCTCGTGCCGGCGGACGAGGGCCAGAAGGATCCTCAGGCCATCTACGACAAGAACATCCGCCTAATCCGCGAGGCGGACTGCGTGATAGCGAACCTCGACCCCTTCCGCGGGCCCGCCGAACCCGACAGCGGCACGGTCTTCGAGGTGGGTTTCGCGAAGGCCCTGGGCAAGAGGGTGGTGATCCGCCTCTCGGACGGGCGGAGCTACAGGGAGAAGCTCGCGGGCACCCCCTTCGCCCCGGCCACGGGAAGCATGCTCGCGGCCGATGGTACCTTCGTGGAGGGTTTCGGGCTCCCGTTGAACATCATGCCCTTCTTCGCGGCGGACGCGACGGCCGGCTCCCTGGCCGAGGCGGTCGACAGGGCTCTGGAACTGGCCGCCGTGGCAAGGCCGGGGGGCACAGGAGAACCCTCCTGCGGCGGGGCGCCGGGCCAGGACGGCCCCGCGCCGGGAACCCGCGGCCGGATCCCCGCCGCCGCCGGTCCGGCGGGGTTCCTGGAGCCCTAGCCTGCGGGAAGGCCGTCCGGGCGACCACGCCTGGAGATCGGCCCGGACGGCCGCAGACCGCCTCCGGCATCCTCCCGCCCCCGGAAGCGGAGGCGGCTCCGCTGATTCTGATCCCCCGGCCCCGTGAGCCCGGGCGTTCCCCGCCCCCCCCCCGCCGCCGAAGCGGTCACCGGGGAAGCCAGCGGCCTGCCGCCGCGCCGGTACGCCGGGCCGCCGAGCGGGGGCACCGGATCAGGCCGTCCGGCAGGAACCGGGACGCCCCGGCCGCCGGCTCCGGAAGACTCCCCCCTCCCGGCCCTCCGGCCACGGGGAAGCCTGCAGCGCGCGGTCAGTCCGGCTCGAGGGCCAGCTCCACAAGGCGGTCCAGGAACTCCGGGAAGCTCAGCCCGTGCGCCCTGACGGCCTTGGGAAGCAGGCTTTGGGCGGTGAGGCCGGGAAGCGTGTTGGTCTCCAGCACATGGAAGATCCCCCCGGCAAGGATGAAGTCCGTGCGGGAGAACCCCCTGCACCCCAGGGCCCGGTGGGCCAGCACGGCGAGGCGGCGCACCTCGCGATCCTCCTCGGGATCCAGATCGCACGGGCAGATCTCCCGGCACTCGCCCTCGGAGTATTTGGCGGAGTAATCGAAGAAGGGATGGCCCGGTCCGGGGATTATCTCCACCGGGGGCATCGCCGCAGGCTCCCGGTTGCCCATGACCGCCACGGTATACTCGCGTCCGGCGAGAAACCGCTCTGCCATGGCCACGGTGGAGCATTCCCAGGCGCTCTCCAGGGCCGCCGCGAGCTCCTCAGCGGAGCGGACGATGGCCATGCCCACCGATGAACCGTGATCCAGGGGCTTCACCACCAGGGGGAGGCCCAGCCCGGCCGCGAGCCGCGCTGCCTCGGAAACCGCGACCCCCGGGGCCCGCGATCTCTCCGCGTAGCCGTCCGGGGCCACGGGGAGCCCCCGCAGGCGGTAGAACTCCTTGGAGGCCCGCTTGTCCATGGCGAGAGCCGAGGCGAAGATCCCGCTCCCCACGTAAGGGAGCCCGAGGAGTTCCAGGAGCCCCTGCACGGACCCGTCCTCGCCGAGCCTGCCGTGGAGCGCAGGGAAGGCCACATCGAGACCGGGCGCGTCGGCCACCAGCCGGGCGAGATCCATCGCGGGGTCATAGACACGGGTCTCGTAGCGCCCGGGGTCGAGATTCGCCAGGACCTCCCGTCCTGAGGCCAGCGAGACCTCCCGCTCGGACGAGGCGCCGCCCGCGAGAAGCGCGAGCCTGAGCATTTTCATGCGGACTCCTCACTGCCGCCTCGGGCACCGCCGCCCCTGGCACGGGGAGACGGTTCGCGGGGCGTCCCGCAGTCAGGGGCAATACCTCCCGCCTCCGGGCAACGGATTGCCCAGCCCGGCGGACGAACGCCGAGGCAGGCTCGTGATCCGACCGTAAAAACAATCGTGTTATTTAACAATTTGAATAATTATAAATTTAATAATATTTAATATTTTATTAATCTTATTATTGCCAAAGAAATATCATTGCTAAAGAAATATCGTCCATTCCGGTTTTCCTAAGAATGATCACGGGCCGGCCGCAAGCCCCCCCCTCGCAGGACGAACGGAACCGCGCTCCTGCCGGAGCTGGCATGCGGGAGTGATTATCGTAATGATACACCGGGATATGATGATATATTAGAAAAACCGCTTCAGCTCGGGCATGAGGAAAAACGCGCGGGCGGATCGCCTTGCCGACAGGGCCGTCCATCAGGCGAGATGAGGCTTCCGGCGGAAGGCAAAGCGCAAAAAGGCCCCGGAAGGAGCCATAGGACTGCGGGGCCGGGAAGGGGAACCGGGCTGGCCCGCTCCCGCGCCGTCGCGGCACGCCCTGGGGCGGGCCCGGCCCGGGGGCTGGGTACAGGGACTGGTACTGGCGTGCCGGGGCATGCCCGCGCCCGCATGATACGCGCGGCAGCAACACCGGGAGGCCGGCATGGCCCGGAGTCCCGGATGTCTCCCCGGCCCCGAATACTGATCCCTCGACGCCGTACTGGGGGCCCGGAAAGGCGGGCCTGCCCTAGGCCTTGGGCTCCGGGGCCTGTCCCGACGCCTCCCCCTCGCCGGCGCGGGTGGCACGGTAGACCTGGCGGGAGAGCCTGCTGATGCGGCGGGCGGCGGTCCTCTTGTGGAGGGTCCCCTTGGTGGCAACCTTGTTGATTGTGGACACCGCCTTCCTCAGGAGCTCGCCCGCGTCCTGGGGGGATTCCACGATGGCGGCCCGCACCTTCTTGACGGCGGTGGCCACCCTGGACTTGTTCCTGCTGTTGCGTGCCTTGCGGACCAGGCTCTGCCGGTTGCGCTTCAGGGCGGACTTGTGGTTGGCCAAAACTGTCTCCTTCTGTTATAAAGTCCGGTGTGGACGCAAGTCCCGGACCGGGGTCAGGACAAACACTTAACCTACTACAGAGGGCCTTTTTTGTCAAGAGATGCCGAGGGGAGGCCAGCGAGCCGGGCGGCCGGGACGGGACAGGGTTTCGAGGGGGGCGCGGGCGCCCGGCCCCGCCCTGACGAGAGGGGACGGGAGTCAGCGCGTCCGGCGGGCGGGCGGATCCCGGAGCCCGGGGGCCGCCGGGGCGGGGAAAGCGCGCGGCCTGGCGAGACGGGGGACGGCAAGGCCGCGGCGGGCGGGAGCCCGGAAGGCGGGGCGGCGCCCCCTGCCGACGGGGACGGCCGCGAGCCGCCCCCCGTCGGCCGGGGTGTCCTGAGGAACGCCACGGCGGTGGGGGTCGGCACCCTCGCCTCCCGGATCGCCGGGCTCGTCCGCGACCAGGTCACGGCCTACTGCTTCGGGGCGGGACCGGCCGCGGACGCCTTCTTCGTGGCCTTCAGGATCCCGAACCTGTTGCGCCGCCTCCTGGCCGAGGGGGCGCTGACCCCGGCCTTCGTGCCGGTCTTCACCGAGAGGCTGGTCTCCGGCGGCATGGGGGCCGCGGGGGCGCTCTTCCGGGAGATCTTCACCCTCATGACGCTGGCCCTGGCCGCGGTGACGGCCGCGGGCATCGTCTTCGCCCCGCAGATAG
The DNA here is from genome assembly GCA_031281735.1 of Deltaproteobacteria bacterium. Classification (GTDB taxonomy): domain Bacteria; phylum Desulfobacterota; class Desulfarculia; order Adiutricales; family Adiutricaceae; genus JAIRZX01. Next base: position 8,927 of record JAITEZ010000036.1, read on the forward strand.
TGACGCTGATAGCGCCCGGCTTCGCGGAGAACCCCGATCAGTTCAGGCTCACTGTGCTGCTGGCGCGCCTGCTCTTCCCCTACATCCTGCTCATCACCCTCACGGCGCTGGCCATGGGCGTGCTGAACAGCCTCGGCCGCTTCAACATCCCCGCCCTGGGCCCGGTGTTCCTGAACATCTGCATGATCCTGGGCGCCGCCCTCCTGAGCCCCCGGCTGGACACCCCCATACTGGGCCTCGCCCTGGGGGCCCTCGCGGGGGGCGCTGTCCAGCTCGCCATCCAGCTCCCCGGCATCCGCCGGGCGGGGGTGGGCCTGGGGTTCGCGCGTCCCTTCCGGGATCCCGCCGCGGCCAGGGTCTTCAGGCTGATGGCCCCCACGGCCCTCGGCGCGGCGGCCTACCAGGTCTCGGTATTCGTGAACACCCAGCTCGCCTCCTTCCTGGCGGAGGGGAGCGTCTCCTGGCTCTACTACGCCGACCGCCTGGTGCAGTTCCCCCTGGGGGTGTTCTCGCTCGCACTCGCGACCGCCGTGCTCCCGGCTCTCTCGCGCCAGGCCTCCCTGGGCGACCGCAAAGCCTTCCGGGACACGTTCCGCAAGAGCCTGGCCTTCCAGTTCTTCATCACCCTCCCGGCGGCAGCTGGCCTTGCCGTGATGTCCGATCCCCTGGTCTCGCTCCTCTTCGAGAGGGGGAGCTTCGGGCCGGAGAGCACGGCCATGACGGCGGCGGCGCTCCGGGCTTACGTGCTGGGCCTGCCCTTCCTCTCAGGGGCGAGCCTCGCGGCCAGGGCCTTCTACAGCCTGAAGGACACCGGGACCCCGGCCAAGGTGGCGGCGGCATCGCTGGGGATCGGGCTCCTGGCCGCCTTACTTCTCCTGCGGCCCATGGGGCACGCGGGGCTGGCCCTGGCATCGAGCCTCGCCAGCTTCGTGAACTTCGCCTGGCTGGCGCTTCTCCTCAGAAAGTCGGGCAACCTGGGGCTCCGGTCCTTCTCGCTGGACGCGCTGAAGTCGACGCTTCTCGCCCTGGCCATGGCGGCCCTCCTGTGGCCCCTCTACTACGGCCGGATGATCCCCGGCGCCCCCAGGGCCCTCCTGATAGCCGCCGGACTGGTCGTGGGCCCCGCCTTCTACTTCCTGGCGGCGAGGATCGCCCGCTCCGAGGGCTTCGGGCCGCTCGGGAAGGCGGCGGACAGGCTCCTTGCGAGATTCCGGGGGAAGCCCCCAGGCGGCGCGGGGAGGCCGGACGGGGGAGGGCCGGGTTCCTGACGTGCGGGAGGGCCCGGTACCGCCCGCAGGATGCCGCCGGAGCGCCGCGGCGCCCCGTCCGCTCCTGCCGGGGGCATGTTCCGGGTGGGAAGGACGATCCGGCCGGGGAACGCGGCGAGGGGACGGCTGGCAGACCCGCGCCCGCTCGCGCCCCCCCGGAACGGGTTATCCGTGGACAATGCGGCGGTCCCGGGGGGCGCGCCAACAGACGGCCACCGCCAGCGGGAGAAAACGCGCGGCTCACCCGCGACGGGTTCCCTTCAAGCGGAACCGCAGCCGCCAAGCCGCGTCACAGCCCCACACGAAGCCGTACCCCCCCCGGAAACACGGGAGGCGCAAGCCCGCATGCCGACCCGAGGCGTCCGGCAGGCGGCGCCGCGCGGATCATCTCCTTTCGCGCAGTGAGAAGGTCACCGCCATGGTGTCCCCGGCATTTATCCCCTCCCTGTTCCTGACCTTCGCCGGCAGGGCGATGAATACCGTGCCGTCGCCCATCGGCAGCAGGGAGGTGTCCCACGTCTGCCGCCCCAACGCCGCGCTCACGGCAACCAGACACCTGTCCGCATGGCTTTGGAGAGGATCCCCCAGCTCGGGCGGGACGCGGACAAAGTGCCATCCCCTCTCCTGCGGGAACAGTCCCACAACGCCCCGGAAGCTGTTCGCTTCCTCATGAGCCGTATCATAACCGCGTTCAGACATCCGATCGCCCCCCTGCCCGTCATTCGCCACGATCATCTGAGTACAGCCCGGAACCAGGCAACCGCAGGGGCAAGCGGCCTTCCCGGGATCCTTTGCAGGCAGACGGATAGACCCTGCTGAAAAAGACGGACGCCAGGCGCGGGCGCGACCCCATCCGATTATAGCTCATTGCCGCCTCATCGCCATGCCCGGCCGGACATTCTCCGTAATACAGGAGGATCATGCCGGATCGCCGGCCCCGGAGGCGCAGGGCAGCGCTCCCCGGAGGCCGCAGGCGGCGTGAAAACCCGCTGGCGCCCCCGCGGCGGCGCGGCCAGCAGGCGAGCCCGCCCGATCCGGGAAGGCGCCGGATAGGAGGCCCGCCGCGCCGCCCCGCGGCGAGGCCTCGTAGCCGCCGGAGACCGGTTCCGACATCCTCCCGTTAAGGCATGCGGCTCCGTCCTCGCGCAGCCCTCCGGGGCGGCCGGGCCCCGCGGGAGGCCGCCGCGCCGGACAGCGCGGAAGGCCGATGCCAAGGCTGCAATAAACCGCGTGTCCTCTGCCGCGTCACGCCACCGGATGCGGCCGTTATCGCGCGTAGCGCAGGCAGGACTGACGCCAGGGGCCGGAGGCGGGCCCAGTACCGGCGGCATCCTCCCGTCTGGATGCCGCCGCCTCGTGTTCCCATGCGGCGGGACGAATCCGGAGCAGCCGAACCCGCTGACCGCGGGGGGACCAGCCCCGGGGCACGGCATCCAGTCACCGCCCCGCGTCCCCCTGATGCAGGGGAAGCCCATAGCTCGGCAACGCGGCCAAGGGGCCGCCGCAGGCCGCTCTTGACGGAGGACGCCTCGATGATGATGATTCCCGGATCCCTCGGCCGCGGCTCTTGCGGAGGCTGTGAAGGTATCCTTCATGGCGCCCCGCAACCATGTCCCGAGCGGCGCCCGCCGCGGCGGGGCGGCGCCGGCGGACGCCGCCTCCGGCCGGCGCAACGGGCAGGGGGCGAATCCGGGCGCATGCCACGCCGCTTCCCTGCCGGAATCTCAGAGCCTTCCCCCCTGCGGCGACGGCGGTGTCTCTCCCGTCCGTTTCGGGCAGGGCATGCCTCCGGTCGTTCCGGAGGAGCCGCCGGACGCCAGCGGGAAATGACGGCTGGCCCCCGTCAGGCATGCCTGGAACGACCACGATCCATGCCCTGTATGCCCGGCCGCTCCCAGGGCCAAGGCTGGCAGGACGCCCCTTCCGGGGGGGCGGGCCTTCCCGCCCCGGTGTCAATCGTAAAGGAGACCGCCTGGCCGTCCGGCAACCGGTCATAGCCCGAGCCGTTTCCTCCTTTCGGTCAGCCGCTCGCCGTCGTACTTGAACCACAAGCCGCCCTGATAGGTCCTGCTTTTGTTCACTGTGCCCAGTTTTTCTTTGAT
>JAITEZ010000092.1 GCA_031281735.1 Deltaproteobacteria bacterium
CTCGGCGGCCTGGATCTCCTCGTCCTTCATGTTCGCCCTCAGATCGGCGATGAAGGCTCCCATCTCCTGGTTGTTCTGGCCGAAGTTCACGGCCAGGATGGCCCACTGCAGGGCGAGGGTGAGGTTGGGCTTGTTGTTGTCGCCGGTGTTCCTGTAGTAGGCGGCGAGGTTCTTCATGGCGAGCCCGAAGCCGGCGTCGGCCGCCTTCTGGAAGTACTCCTTGCTCTTGGGCACGTCCTGGGGCTGGTTCCACTGGCCCAGGTAGTGGATGGCGCCCAGGTAGTTGAGCGCCGCCGGAACGTTGCGGTCGGCGAGCGAGTTCAGGATCTGGATGCCCTTGGCGGTGTCCTGGGCCACGCCGTTCCTGCCGTTCAGGTAGAGGTCGGCCAGCGACAGCTCAGCCTGGATCAGCCCGGCCTTGGCCGCCTGGTCGTAATAGCTCACGGCCGCCTTGGGGTCGGGGGTGACGCCCAGCTTCCCCAGGAGGTAGATTTCGGCGAGGCGCATGTAGGCCAGGGGGACCTTGAGCTCGGCCGCCTTGAGGTAGCCGTCCAGGGCCTTCTTGAAGTCGGGGGCGGTGCCCTCGCCCACCTGGTAGGCGTAGGCGGTGTTGAAGTGGCCCTCGGGGACGTCGGCGGCCGCCGCCTTCTGGAACCACTCGAGGGACTTGCCGTAGTTGACGTCGATGCCGAACTGGCCCCGCTCGTATATGATCCCGAGGGTGATCATGGCCCTGTTGTCGCCCTGGTCGATCTGGTATAGCAGCTCGGCTATGTACTGCTCGGGCGTCAGGGTCCGCACCTGAGGCTGGCCCTCCTGCCCGGCGGCGGGCGGGTTGAGCTGGCCGCCGGCCGAGGGGGTCCCGGCCGCGGGGGTCCCCCCGGCCTCCTGGGCACCGGCCGAGGGCGCGAGGGCGAGTAGGAGGGCGATGGCCAGGGCGGCAGCGAGAGTGGCAGGGTGGTGTAGCATCATGATCTCCGTAAGATTACGCCCCAGGGGGGCTCTGGGATGTCCCTTCCGGGCCTTGCTTGGCGCAGGGGGATTATTATCGGGGGGCGGTGGAAAACCCCATCCTTCAGGGCGGGGATACAAGCCGCCCGGATCTTGATAAAAAATTTAAATCCAATATATTCGGATTATAACTAATACATTTATGCATATTCTAAATGCATAAAATATGATATCAAGAAAAGGTTATAAATATGAAATATGGAACCCAACCGGGAGTCCCGGGACCTCATGGGACGGTTCGCCGGATGCCGGATGCTCTTCTACAGCGAAGGCGTGGCGGTGTTGGGGGAGTGCCTGGTGAACAAGGAGAGGCTCCCGGCCGGGAACCGGCTGATCAACATGATTCCCGTGCTGAAAGGCGACCCGGGCTGGGATTCCTGAGACAGGCACCGTCCCGGGCCCTGCAACAGGCCATGATCGGCCTGGATCGGGCCGTGAGGGACCGGCGGGCCAGCCGGGCCGGGTTCCCCGTGTTCCGGAAGAAAGGCCGGGGGGACTCGTTCCGGTATCCAGAGCCAGGCCAGATCGCCCTGGACGGGATCAGGCCGCGGATCAGGCTGCCCAGGCCCGGCCGGCTGAGATACCGGAGCTCCCGGCCCGCCGAGGGCGCGTTCCGGAACGTCACCGTCTCGATCGGGACGGACGGGTTCCGCGTCTCGATACGGATCGAGAGGGACGTCCCTGCCCCCGGTCCGGCCGGAGGGGAACCCGCCGGCCTGGACATGGGCATCGTGCATCCCATCGCCCGGAGGGACGGCACGTTCATCGGATTCCCCGCCGGGGCTCCGGGCGGGATCGATCGGTTCCTGGAGTGGAAGAGACGCATGCAGAGGGGGTCGCGGCCAGGAGGTTCCGGGCCGCGAGAAAGAGGGCCGAAAGGCTCATGCTGGAAGGAAAGGGAGACCCCGTGTCACCGTAAGCGCAAGAATCGTGAAGCCTTGCCGCAAGACGGCCGTGATCGGCCGCAGGACTGCCGGCATCCGCGGGGATTTCCATCACAAGACCTCGCCGCGATCAGCGAGAACCACGCGATCGTGGCGGCCGGGAGCGGGCTCAGCCGGGCGATCCTGCGTCAGGGACGGGGCGCGTTCCTGGCGATGCTGGAGTGGAAGCCGGCCTTCCGGGGAGGCGGGCCTGCCAGGGCCGATCCCCGCAGCGCCTGCCGGAAATGCCCCGCCTGTGCGGCCATGCCGAGAAGGGCGACCGCAGGACGCAGACCGGATTCAGATGCCTGGGTTGCGGTCAAGGGAACAGCGCCGACACGGTCGGCGCGATGAACGTCCTGGCGGCCGGGCAGGCCGCCTCAATGCCCGGGGAGGTCAGGGCGGAGGATGTCGACAAGGGCAGATTTTAGCTTCAGGCGCACGCAAAATCAAGGAAAAGGGGGACGACGAATCGCGGTCGCTCAGCCGCCGCGGGCCCCTGCGGCGGCGGGCGGTGCGATTCCGCGGGGGCGGGGAGGCGCACAAGTGCGGAGGGCGCGAGCGGCCGCCCGCCGGCCCGCTGCAGCCTGCGGCGGGGCGGCGGGATCCCCGGCGGGGCGGACTGGTTGCCTGACAGCCGGGATCCGCAGGATTGCAACGGCATCTTATCGGCAAGACGCTTCCCTCATGGGCAAGGCGAGGCGGCCCGGGCGGCGGGGGGACGGCCGAGGCGGGGGAGGGGCCCGGGACGCGGGACAGTGTTCGCGATCGGAGGGAAACGGGGAGGATCCCCACCCGGACGTGGGAACCCGCCCGCGCGGGGGCGGCCCCCGCGCGGTCCCGCCCCTCCCCCGGGGCGGGTGAGGGGCGGGACCCCCCGGCCCGGGGCCCGCATGGCACGGAGGATGCAACGGAGGGAAGCGCGGGGCCGGCGCGGCGCGGCCGCACCTGGCCGGGGCGGCGGAGCCCTCCCCGCTGAGGGGCGGGCCCCCGCCCGGATGCCGCGCGGCGCGCGCGGCGAGAGGAGTCAGGCATGTTGGGACCCTGGAAGATCCTGCTGATCGCGGCGGCGCTCCTGCTGGTCTTCGGCGGCAGGAGGCTTCCCGATCTGGGAAGGCAGCTCGGTTCGGCCATAAGCAACTTCAGGAAGTCCGTCGGGCCCCCCCCGGGCGCCCCGGGGAAGGATCCCGGGGGACGTGGGGGAGGGGAGGACGAGTGAGGGGGCGGCCCCGCGCCCTCACAGCCCGGCGGGCGCCCCGCCGGAGTCCAGGAAGGTCTCGTCGGACATGTCGCCGCGGAGGAAGTCCTCCTCCGGAATGCGTTCCGGGGCGGCCTCGGAGATGCCGGTGCCGAGGGTACCCTCGCGGTAGCAGACGCCGAAGGCCCCGCCCGGCTCGATGACGGCGCCCGGGGGCACGGTGAAGTCGCGCGCGGGGAGGCCCTCCAGGGCCTTCTGCATGTAGTACAGGAAGACAGGCGCCGCGGCGCGGCCGCCCACCTCTCCCACGCCCCTGGGCTTGAGCTCGTCCGTGCCGAACCACACCGCCGCGGCCTGTTCCGGGGTGAAGCCCACGAACCAGGCGTCCGAGGCGTCGTTGGTGGTGCCGGTCTTGCCGCCGACGGGACGGCCCAGGGGCTTCACGGCCGAGCCCGTGCCCTGGGCCACCGCGCCCCGGAGCATCCAGGTGAGGATGCAGGCCGTGGGCGGCGGGATGGACGCCACGAGCTCCGGCTCGAAGGTCTCGATCACGTTCCCGTCGCGGTCCTCGACGCGCTCGATGTAGCGGGGCACGGCCCGGAAGCCGTTGTTGGGGAAGGCCGAGTAGGCCCCCACGAGCTCGGGCATGGGCAGCCCGTGGGCCCCCAGGGCCACGGCGAGGCTCCGGGGGAGCCTCTCGGTGATGCCGAGGGCCGCCGCCGTCCGGTCGAGGGACTCGAAGCCTATCCGCTCCAGGATCTTCACCGAGACCAGGTTGCGCGAGCCGGTGAGGGCGTCGTAGAGGGTCAGGGGGCCCAGGAACTTCCGGTCGGAGTTCATGGGCTTCCAGCGCTTCCCGGATCCGATGTCGTCCACCACCACCGGGCCGTCTATCATGACCGACCCCGGCGTGAAGCCGGCGTCCATGGCCGCCGCGTACACGATGGGCTTGAAGGAGGATCCGGGCTGGCGCCGCGACTGCACAGCGCGGTTGTACTGGCTCTCCGAGAAGTCGCGGCCGCCCACCATGGCCCGCACCCCGCCGTCGGCGAGATCCATGCTCAGGAAGGCCGCCTGGACGTCTGTCTTCTGCTCGAGCACGTAGCGGCGGCCGCCGTCGCCGTCGCCGGCGTCGCCCGAGGCGATGCGGGCCAGGGCGTCCGCCCGGCTCGGGGAGAAGAC
>JAITEZ010000150.1 GCA_031281735.1 Deltaproteobacteria bacterium
CCCGCCGCCGGCCGCCAGGGCGGCCAGCTCGGCGCGGCCCCGTGCACGGGCCTCCCAGGGGGGAAGGGGGCGCCCCTCCCCGGCCTCCGCAACCTCACGGGCCTCCACGGCGAACGCGCGGATCCGGGCGGCCGCCTCCAGGAAAGGCGCGTCGGCCCGGCCGAGCCAGGAAAGGCAGGGCGCGATCGACCTCAGGAGGTCGAGCCCCGGTGGGCCCATGCCCACGGCGGCATCACCGTCCGCGGGGGAGAGCGCCGCGAGGGCCTCGGCAACCGTCACCCGCCCCCCTGCGGCGGCCCTCGCCAGCCGCCCCACGGCCGGCATGAGGGGGGGGAACCTTTCCCTGAGGTTCTCGGAGGCGGCGAAGAGGGGGGAGAGCGAGGCGGGAAGGCCGCCATGGCCTCCGGGGGGATCCGGACCTGGGCGGCCGGGATCGAGGCCGGTCAGGGAGAGGATCAGCCCTCCCAGCGGGGCGAGGAGGCCCAAGGATCCCTCCAGCTCGCTACGCGCCCTGGCCAGGGGGCCCGCGCCCGGACCCTCTTCCGGGGATTCCGCGAGCACCTTCCAGAGCGACCGCAGGCTGGCCCCCACCCGTTCCAGCCCGGCCGCCGCCGCCAGGTCACCCGGCGGGTACCCCTCGCCCGCAACCCCGGGAGGGGCAGCTGGCTCCGGACGGCCCACCCCCGGCGGGGGCGCGAGGAGCGCCCCGAGGCACCGGAGGTTCGCTAGATCGCCCATGGCCTCCTCCCCAGGCTCGAGCCCCCAGGGCGAGAGGGCGGGGGCGTGGGACGCGATGCCCTCCGCCAGGCGGACGAGTCTCCCCGCCGCCTCGCTGAGCGCGAGCTCCAGGGCCGGCGTCCAGGCCGCCTGGCCCGGAGACAGTAGCGGCGTCCCCAGAAGGTCCCGGACAGGGGCCAGGAGCCTCGCGGCCCGCTCGAGGGCCTCGGCGAGCTCCTCCAGATCCTTCCTGTCCCGGTACGGGAAACCGCCCCAGCCGGGGTCGTCGGCACCGGACGGGACGCCCGCAGGCGGGGAGGGGCCGTCCCCGGCGCCGCGGCGGGGGGCCGGGCCGCTGTCCTCCGGAGGCTCCAGGGGGACGTCCCCCGCCCCCCCGGCGGACAGCAGGCCCTCCATAGCCTTGAAGACGGAAAGCCCGGCGGGGTGCTCGCCGTGAAGCTCGGAGACGTACAGGTTCAGGTGATCCCTGGCGTGCAGGAAGCGTCCGGTGAGGAACTCCCAGCCCTCCCTGGCCGCCCTGCGCGGGGCCGGCGCGTCGGCGCTCCTCTTAAGCCTCGTAACCACGTCGAGCTTGCTGATCCGGCCGGAATGAGCTCGAGGCAGAAGTCGCCCAGCCCGGCCTCGACCAGCCTGCGGTGGACCACGTTCAGGGCCGCGGCCTTCTCCGCCACGAAGAGGACGCGCCTTCCGTCGGCGATCGCCCTGGCGATCATGTTGGCTATGGTCTGGCTCTTGCCGGTCCCGGGCGGCCCGATGAGCACGAAGGAATCGCCGGCGGCGGCCCGGTGGACCGCGGCCAGCTGCGAGGAGTCCGGCGGCAGCGGGCACAGGCCGCCCGCCGGCGCGGGGCCCCGGTCGAGCTCGGCCGGCCCCGGCCAGGCCGCGCAGCCCCCGAAGGCCGCCCTCTCCCCCGACAGCGCTGAGAGGGCGGGGGACGCGGCGAAGCCGCCGCGGCTCCTGATCTCGTCGAGATCCCGCCGTATGAGGTGCTTGGCGAAAGAGAATATCCCGAGGCTCGCCGCGCTGCAAAGCACCTCCCAGCCCTTCCCCAGGTGCCGGACGGCCCTGGCCGTCATGGCGGCCGCCCTCGCGATGTCCAGGCCGCCGGATTTCGCCGGGAGCCCCTGTGCCAGCGGGGCGAGCCCCTTCACTTTGAAGTCCCGCCGGAGCATCTCGAGAAGCGTGAGGTTGAAGCGCGGCTCGTCTTCGAGCCGGGCGAGGTCCCACGCCTCGCCGCGGCGGGCGCGCTCAAGGCGGACGGGCACGAGCACGAGCGGCGCCTCGCAGGGCTCCCCGGCCCGCGCGGGCTCCCATCTCAGCCGGTAGAGGGAGAGGTAGAGGGTGTTCGCGCCGCCTTCCTCGAGGTCGAGCCTCGCCTGGCGGAAAAGCGAGAGAAGCCTGCGCTCGACGTCCCCCTGGGCGTGCTCCGCGAGGAGTTCGTGCTCCCTGCAGCGGTCTTCGGAGAGGCACAGCAGGGCCTCGCGCTGGTCGCGGGTGCTCCCGTCCAGGCGGGTCAGGAGATCCGGCCGCCCCTTGAGGAGCTCCGGCCCCGGGCGGACGCGGAATTTCCTGCCGGCGTAAAGGCGATCCTCGACCCAGACGGGGTTGGAGAGCGCGAGCTCCACGTTCCTCCTGCCTTGGCGGTAGTTGAGGAGGCTGTTGCGGAGGGTGGTGTCGAGAAGCCTCCCCAGCCAGACGTCAATCCTTGACTGTCCGGCGGGAGGCCACTGGTTCCGCCCGGCAGGATCCCGGCCCGGCAGGCCCCCAGGGTCACCGATGCCGTAGCCCCCGATTACCATCTCCTCTCCCCGGTCGCCGTCCCGGCCGCTCATAAGATCCTGGTGGGCGTCAAGCGCGTCCGGAGCACCGGCCCGGATTCCATCCCCGCCGTCCCGGCCCCCCCCTTTGGCCGTCCCCGGCCCGCCCGCATCGTCCCTTCGGGCACCCTCGCCCCCCGGGGCGATGGCGGCAGAGGATCCGCCGACCGCCCGCGGCTCGAGAGGCCCCGCCGGCGGTTTATCGAGACGGACGGGGGGCGCCCCGGGCCGGGAGCCCTCCCCCGCCCCCCCC
>JAITEZ010000187.1 GCA_031281735.1 Deltaproteobacteria bacterium
GAGGGGGCGGCGAGGGCGCGGGAGAGCTTGGGGGAGAGGGCTATCTCCGGCGCGGCGGGCTCCGGCTCGTAGCCGTCGATCGGGCGCACCGCACCCAGGAGCTTCCCGATGTCCCTGGCTAGGGCCAGCAGTGCCTTGGGGTCGTGGTTGCGCAACGGCGCCCTGGGCGGCAGGGGCCTGTCCGGATCGAAGAGGGCGGCCATGGTCTCCTAGCCCGTCGCGCAGGCCTCTGGCCGCGGCGGGATCACGATAATTTGTAGACAGTTCGCCGTTTTTCTGCTAAGAATGACCAATCGCGAGCGACACCGGAACAGCGAGAATCGGCGGGCCGCCGCCCCGGCAGGGGCGCGGGGGGGCGCCCCGAGGCGCGGCCCCTCGTGCGCTTCCCAATGGGCATCAGATTACCACAATAGTTCAACAAACAGAACTGGAAGAATCCCTATTCGGCATCATTCGATCCAATTCGGAACCTTTTGAGACCCCCTCCCGGGCGCGGAAGGCCCGGTCCCGCGGCCGCCCCCCGGGGCGTGAACGGCCCGGCGCCCCCGCCGGGGGCGCGGCGTCAGCACCCCGGCTCGCGGGAGCCGTCCCCCGCCCGCCCGGAGCCCTTCCCGCGCCGCCCCCCAGGCACGGGGCCCGGTCGCGACGGCCGGGATCCGTTCCGCCTGCTGCGGGTTCCGTTCCGCGTCCAGCCGTGTCCCGGCGGCAGGGGACGCACGTCGCCCGCACCGGCCCGGACGCCACCGGCCGGGAGGACGCGGCACCGGATCCCCCGCCCGTCCCCGGCGCCGCCTTCACGGGTCATGCCGGTTCGCCACCCTCTCCCCTGATCCCGCGGGCAGCGGGCACGGCTCCGCCGCTTTACGCGGGACGCCCCCCCGCGGCGATCCGCTCCGCCCGGCCACCGGGGGGACCCGCCCCGTCCGCCGCCCCGCCCAGCGCCCCCGGCTCCTCCCGGGCGCGGCGCAGCCCTTCCCGGCCCCGCGGCCCCGCGCCGACTGGCGCGGGCCCCCACCCGCCGACGCCTTCCAGCCCCCTGTCCCGGCGCCCCCCTCCCGTCCCGGCCGGAGCCGCCGGGGCCGGCGGATCTGCGGCGCCCACGCCCCCGGCCGCCCCGGGGGCGGCATCAAGATCCAGCGGAGGTATCTTCCTTGCAGATTACAATAAGACAGACCGGCGCCGACGACCAGGTGTTCCAGGCCGAGCCCGGCAAGACCATACTCGAGACCCTGGCCGCCCAGGGGTTGCGCCTGGACGCCCCCTGCGGGGGGAGAGGCAAGTGCGGCAAATGCGTGATCAAGGCGGAGGGGGGCCTTGAGCCGCCGGAACCGTCAGAGCTGAAACTCACGGAAGGCGTCCCCGGCAGCCGCCTGGCCTGCGTGGCCAAGGTCACTGGCGACGTGACGGTCTCCCTGGAGGGCCAGGTGCTCTTCAGCTCCATCAAGGCCATGGGCTGGAGCGCCCCCTACGAGATCAACCCGCCCCTGCGCGAGATAGAGCTGGAGATCCTGGACCGCCAGGATCCGACTGGCTGCCTGGACGTACGCAAGATCACCACCCACGACATCAAGGCCCTGAACGAGATTGCCACGGTTGACGCCACCTACAGCCGGGGCCGGGCGCTGGTGTGGCTGGACGAGCTGCTCGAGGCCTGGCCGGTGGACAAGGACAACGACCGCACGACGGGGCCGCTGGCCGCCGCCTTCGACCTGGGGACGACCGGCCTGGCGCTCGCCGTGATAGACCTCAAGGAGAACAAGGTCATCGCCCTGGAGACCGCGCTCAACCCCCAGACGGCCGCGGGCGGCGACGTGATCAGCCGCATCACCCACGCCGACTACTCCCCCCAGCACCTCCTGGATCTCCAGACCATGGCCCTGGAGGGCCTGGCCAGCATGGTCATCCCGGCGGTGGGCGCGGAGACGGGGCGCAAGATCTCCGCCGCCGTCATCTCCGGCAACTCCACCATGCAGCACCTGCTCGCGGCGGTCAACCCCAAGGGGCTGGCCCAGGCGCCCTACAGGCCGGTCTTCACGCACATGCTGGACATCTCGCACCTGGCCGAGCGGCTGAACATCTCCCCCCGAGCGAAGGTACTCATGGCCCCCATGATATCCTCCTACGTGGGCGGCGACATCGTCTCGGGCATCCTCGCGGTCCAGCTCAAGCGCCGCCCCGGCACCGTGGTCTTCATCGACATCGGGACCAACGGCGAGATCGTCATCTCCCGCGACGGGAACCTCGTGGCCACCAGCTGCGCCGCGGGCCCCGCCCTCGAGGGCATGAACATCATCTGCGGGACGCGCGCCGTGACCGGCGCCATCGACACCTTCTCGATGGAGGATGACTACGGCTTCAAGTTCACGACCATCGGCGGCGCCCCGGCCATGGGCATCTGCGGCAGCGCCCTCATCGACATCTGCGCCTATCTCATCAAGCACAAGATAATCGACAAGGCCGGCCGCATGCGCGACCCCGCCGGCAAGGAGATCCTGAGGGACGGCCGCTTCTGGCTCACCGACAAGGTCTTCCTTGACAAGCGCGACGTGCGCCAGGTCCAGCTCGCGAAGGGCGCCATCGCCGCCGCCATGGAGATGCTCATGGAGCGTCTCGGCATGACCCTCAAGGACATCGACGAGATAGTCATCGCCGGCTCCTTCGGCTACCACCTCCGGTCCGAGAGCCTCAAGACCATCTCGCTCATCCCGCCCGACTTCTCGGGGCCGGTGACCTTCGTGGGCAACTCCTCCCTGGCCGGGTCCGCCCGCATGCTCCTCAACAAGGACTCCCCGGCCGAGGCCCTCTCCTACACCCGCGAGGTGGAGGTCATCGAGCTGGGCTTCGACCCCAAGTTCCAGCAGGTCTTCGTGGATCACCTGGCCTTCTGAGGCACGCGTACCCCCCCGCGGCGTCCCGCCGGCGGGGGCGCCGCAACCACGGCGCCGCGGCCACGGGACGCAAAACAGCCCACCCTCCCCGCCCTGTACCGCCCCCCTGCGGATCCGTCCGCAGGGGGGCTTCACGTCACGGGAGAGGACGGGTCTTCGCTTCACTGGAGAGGTAGGGGCAAGGGTCGGAGGAGAGGTAGGGTCAAGGGTCGGAGGAGAGGTAGGGGCAAGGGTCGGAAAGGAAGGGAAAGAAAGGAAAGGCAAGGAAGTGGTCTAATCCGCGCACGGAGGGCGGACGGGGGCAAGGGCGGGAAGGGAGCCAGATCCGCGCACGGGGGTGCGGGGGCATGGTCCGCCTGGAGCCGCCGCAGGCGGACGGAGACGCATCGGCGTCGGCGGAGAAAGCCCGGAGCGCCCCTACGGCGGGAAGGCGGGGCGGCCGCTCCTGGCCGGCCCCCCCGGTTCAGCTGTTCTCGAGCCTCCTGAGCCTATCCAGCGTCTCTGCCCCTTGGGCGATGATGATGTGGAAGGCATAGACGACGTACAGCGCGACGAACAGCATGATGGTCGCGCCGACCCGCAGGTCGTCGGCCAAGCGGCTGCCCGCCGGGCCCGGCATCATGTCCTCGATGTTCGCGGCCTCCATGAACAGCCCCGCAACGCCCAGCCCTAAGAGGAGAATCAGCATCAGCGTGGCTATGACGAACACGACCGGCCGCTTTCCGACCGCAGGCGCCGACTCCTTCCGTCCGGTGGACGGCTGCCGCCCCGGTTGCGGGGGCTGTCCTGGCCAAAGCTGTCCTGCCTCCTGAGGGGGCTGCTGTCCGGGCCACTGCTGTCCGGCCCCCTGAGGCGGCAGCTGTCCGGCCCCCTGTGGCGGCAGCTGGCCGGCCCCCTGTGACGGCAGCTGGCCGGGCCACTGCTGCCCCGGCCCCTGAGGCGGTTGTTGGCCGGGCCACTGCCGCCCGGCCCCTTGAGGCGGCTGCTGGCCGGGCCACTGCTGCCCGGCCTGTCCCTGCTGCGGAGCCCATTGCCGGCCTGGTTCCCTGTGTGGATCCAGGGCAGCATCCGGCGTTGCCTCGACGACCGTGAACGGCTTGTTGCAGAACTGGCAGGTGAAGGTCTGCCCTACGTACTGTGGGTTGACGTTGTATTTCATCTTGCAGTGCGGGCAGATTGACTGCATGGGGTCTCTCGCTTTCGGTGCCGAGGTGGAAGGGGTGCCGGGGCCGGCTGACCCGCTGGCGGCCGGAGCGACCGCCGCCCGTGCGCCTGCCCCGCCGGTTCCGTCCGGGCCTAACGCCTTCAGTATGCCACTTTTAGCATTTTCCCCCAAACTGGGCAAGAAAGATCGAAAGCCGAAAGGCCCCGTGACGCGCCGTCCCCCGGGGATCACTGGCCCTCCTCGCACCCGGCCCCGCCTCGGCCTCGGAAGCCCAGCTGCGCGAGTACGGGCAAGCCGCCGCCGGTTCCTTGGCCGACCCAGACACCGCCCAACGCCTGGAGTACGGTTTCCGGGGACCCGCGGCCAGCGTCCGCCGGCGGCCCGCCGCCGTCCGCAGGTAGACCACGCCGCGGGAGGCCGGGGCGCTCCCTCGGGCCCTCCCGTACATCCCTTCCCCGGCAGGCCCCGCGCGAAGACTGGGCGAAAGCCGCCACGGGACCTGAAGTTTCGCGCCGTTCCTGGCACGTGTGGCAAGATCCCCCGGCGCGATCTATCATGGCCCAGCGACAGGCGCCGGGGACGGGAGCGCCCGTCCCGCAGGAAGGAGGCACCCATGGCGAGAATCATCTTCGGCTTCCGCGGGTCCGAGCCGCCGAGCCCTGTCTGCGCCGGTTTCGGCGTGGCTAACGGGACCGTGAGGGACGAATGCCGCGTCCCGGGCAGGGCCCTGGCGGCGGGCCCCGCAGGAGGGGAGGGGCGCGGCCCGGGGGGCGGGGCGGGACCATCCCAGGGAAGGGGGATCTTCGACCGCACCGTCCTGGGGGGGGCGGAGCTGAAAAACCGCGTCTTCCGGGCCGCGGTGGGCGACCGCGTGAAGGACGGCCTGCCGGGCCCGCAGAGCCTGGCCCTCTACGGGGCCCTTGCCGACGGCGGCGCGGGGGCGATCCTCACGGGATTCACCGTCGTGGACGACTCCGAGCTGGGCTTCGTAGACATCCTCTCGCTCGCGGACGACCGGGTGCTGGACGCCCACCGCGCGCTCACGGCGCACGTGCACGCGAGGGGGGCCAGGATTTTCGCGCAGCTGGTGCAGATAGGCTCCTTCCAGTCGCGGGAGTTCCAGAAGGCGGTGGCCTCCCGCCTCCCCTCGCTCACGCTCCTCTCACCCAGCGGGCTCCAGGATCCCGTCTGCGGGGCCAGCACGCGCATGATAGACCTCCCCGAGATCCTCCGCGTCCACGAAAGGCACGCCGCGGCCGCGGCGAGGGCCAGGGAGGCGGGATACGACGGGGTGGAGATCCACGCGGCCCACGGCTTCCTCCTGAGCCAGTTCATGCAGCCGGCGACGAACCGGCGCGGGGACGGGTACGGCGGCTCCCCCGGGAACCGCGGCCGCATGGCGCTCGAGACGTACAGGGCGGTGAGGGCGGCCGTGGGGCCGGGCTTCCCCGTGCTCATGAAGGTTAACGTCAGGGACGGCTTCGAGGGCGGGTGCGTGTTCGCCGAGGTGCTCGGGCTGTGCCGGGCGCTGGCAGGTGAGGGCCTGGACGCCGTGGAGACCAGCGGGTGCTGGCAGGATCTCCCCGAGAGCTCGGGCCCCTTCTTCCTCGCCGAGGCCGGCGAGCTGGCGGCGGA
>JAITEZ010000331.1 GCA_031281735.1 Deltaproteobacteria bacterium
CCCTCCAGATCCTTCAGGCCGGCGGCCCGCAGGGCCTCCAGGACCAGGCCGTAGACCTTGCGCTCGGTCTTTCCCTCGCTGAGGAAGCCCATGTAGTCGCGGGCGTAGGCCTCTATCGCCTCGCGCTCCTCCGGGCCCGTCCGGTCCCAGACGTTCTGCTTATCCTCGCGGTCCCTGCCCTCGCCCCTGGGCTCCCTGGCGGCCTTGTCGCCGCCCTCCCTGTTCTTGCTGTCTCTCGTCATCGCTTGCGAATCTCCAATCCGTAGGCGCCGCGGGAACCGCGTCGCGGCCCCGGGCCTGGACGGCCCTCCCCCCCAGACCGCGAGACATGACCGGAGGGGGGCTCCCGCAAGGGGAGGCCCGCCCGGGGCCGTCCTCGGCCGATCGATTCGGGTGCAGCCGCCTGAAACGCCAATGTTAATGGCAACCCCTATAAAATACAAGGGCTTAAGCGAACCCGCGACCCGCCGCCCCCGCCGCCGGGCCCCGACCGCCGCCGGGAACGGTTCATCCCTCGCCCGCAGGGGCGGCTCCAGCGGGAGTCCGGACAGGCACCGGGAAGCGGCAGCCTGGGCAGGGCCGTTCCGGAGACCGGCAGCCGCTGAGGCGGCCGGGAGGCCGGAACTGCCGGGGAGCGGAAGGCGGCGGGGGATAGGCCGGGACGGCTGGGGGGGCGGGGAGGGAGGGGAAGGGCGGGGCTGAGAAAGCCTCAGGAACAGGAGCCTGAGAGGTCACCGCGTCAACGCGGAGCGCGTTTCGGCGTTCTGCGAACTGCGGAGGCTCAAGCGGAGCCCGGGCCGCAGAGGGCCCCGAACGCGACGGCCATTGGGTCGCCCGCGCCGTATGCAACTGGCAGGGGCACGCCGCCGCGATCGTGTTCAAGGGCGCGGCCGGGGAGATGCGTCGGGAGGCTGGGTTGGGCAAGGCAGCCTGGGGAAGTCATGCATGATCCTCCCGGGGCGGCCGCGGGGCCAACGTTCGCCAGGGTTCGCGGACGGCTCCCATGCCCTATAGAAAGCGTTGAAATGTGGATTATATTCAACATGTTCGACCGCAGGCAAGGCAAACGCCAAGGTGACGCGACGGTAACCGCGGAAGGCCCCCCGGCCGCGATCCCGCCGCGTCACGCCCTGAGGCCATCGGTGCCCCGACGCGGTCGCGGCTCAGGCCGGCGGGGAGCCTCCGGGGCCGCCCGGGCTCGCGGGTTGACGAGCGACGGGGGACGAGGCGGGGGGGGCCGTACCTGTTCGGGGAATCCTTGCCGCGGATGAGGGCGAAAACCAGCATGACGACCGGCAGCAACAGGGCGGGGACGAGCACCCATCCCGGGAGCCCTATGTCGTGAAGCCTTCGTATCGAAAGGCAGATCATGAGCAGGAAGGCGACGGCGGACATCACGATGAACAGCTGCTCCACGAGGGCGAGGGCGATGTCGGTGACGACTTCTCTCGCCTCCCTGCCAAACCGGTCGTCCAGAAGCGCCAAGACGTCGAAGACGGCGACGGCGGCGAGGGCGTATGTGACGAGAAGGAACAGCGCGAACAGCCAGTATTCCTTCCTTCCCGCTCTCCCGGTCGCCTTGAAACGGTTGTCCCACGCGTGAAAGACGCGCCACATCGGCGGATCCCCTCCGGACGGCGGGCGGCCGAACCCGTACCGGACGCCGCGCGCCGCAAAGCCGCAACCGCCCCGGACGCGCGCCGGGCGGTCTCCCGTCCCCCTCCCTCCCGGCGGCAGACCCCGCCCTTCCGCCGACGGGGCGCCAGGCCGCCCCCCCGCCCACGGCAGTTCCCGGCGGGTACGGCCCCCCGACTCCCTTCCCGAGACCCGGATCCAGGCCCCAGCCCCCCGGCGCCTTGCCCCCGGGGGACAGGCGGGGACCGGCCCGAAAGTGCCGGCGGCGCAACGGGGTAAGGCTGGCACGCGGTCGCGGGGCGGCCTCCGGTTGGCGAACGCCGGGCTCGTCAATTCATCGTTAGGCAGTATATCATCCCACATCCCGCATACGGAAACCGAGCTTCACGGGAGTCGCCTCATCGCCCCCTGTACCGTCCCATGCCGGCGGGCCACGGAAACCCCGCCTGAACCACGCCCCCTTGGCGCCGAAGGGCCCTCCGGCACTGCTGCCGCCCTTCCCTACTCCCCGGCGGCTTCCGCCCCTGCCGTCCCGCCCTCTACTGTTGGCCTCGGCTCCCTCCCACCGCCTCGGGATCCACCAGGCTTCACCGCTCCCGGAACGCCTTCGCGACTTTCCTCCTGATCCGGCCGTGGCGATTCGCGGACGGGGGGATCCCGCCGCGTCGTAACCCCGCCAGGATTCCCCGCTGCTCTCCCCTTGGCCGGCCCGCCCTCCTGGCGGCCTGCGCTCGATTGCGGACGACAGGCCGAGCCGCGATCCTCCCGTCTCTCACGCCCGCTTCCAGGCCGGCCGCGACGGGCCGGCGGTCTCCGGCGACGGCCAGGCCCACGGGCTCGGAGCGCCCGAGGCGATTCAGGGCGCCGGAAGGACGCGCGGACCCGGGTGGCGCCGGGAAGGCACACTTTGACAACTTGCCCGGCGGGCAATAGACTTCTGAATACGGCAGGCGCACTATCCATGGCGGCGTCTTTCAGGGCGGAACGGGAGGGCCAGGCCCCATGATGGCGAAAACCCCCGCGTGGCCAAAATCGCGGGAAACTACCTGAAGGCGGCGGGATACTGCCTTATCTGGCTCGCGGCGCTCAACGCCGCGCTGATCGCCTCCTACCACTGGACGTTCATCGACCCGGTGCCGGGGTACACCGGCGAGAGCTTCGTGAAGACGCGGATCGGCGGCTTTTCAGTGGAGATACCCGAAACATTCTCGCCCACAACCACACACTGACCCAACTATTCTGCCCGCTTTCCGGGCTTTTCCATCAGTTTCTGGGAGCGCAGGGCCTCGGCGGGATCATATGCAGAGGATCCAGCGGACGGCCATGCGGAGACAATAGAAGGGGTGTGATCTGGGATACAGGGCGCACAATCCCCGGCTTTCCGGACACCGGACGGCGGTGTACACCGTGGATGAATCCTTTCGCGGCGATGTCACCTTCTTCATGCTGATCCGTTTCGACGGCGGATGCATCATCGCCAACAGCACAGTCGAGGGGCCGGACGGCCCCGAGGCGAAGCTCCGGGTTTTCGAGGACAGGCTCGACGTCTTCTTCAGGCATTACCGGCTGTCGGAGGACGACGACGCGAAAGGGTTCAAGACCTCGCTCGGCGTCATCGGCAGGGACAGCGGACTCCGTTTCGCCGTAAGGTTCCAGTGTTTCGCTGAGAGAGGCGTGAACACCTTGAAAGACGGCATGGTAGCCAGGGGAACCGGGGCGCGCCTGTGTTTCGACTTTGCCAGCGCCAATGACGGGGGCTCCCTGCCCGCCGGGTCCATCCGCAGGCAGACGTTCCTGGAGCTGCTGACAACGCACTGGTACCTGCTGAGCCGGAACCCCGCCGCAGTCACGGACAGGTGGACGTACAGCATGAGAGATTACCGCTTCTCCCCCTCGTATACCGGGCGGGAGGCGATAAGGATGCACCACCTCAGGGAGGGGCGGGAGATAGTGATGCGGATGCAACTGGACGTCTTCGGAAAGCCGGGCGACGAGTATCCGAACGAACGCCTAATTGTTTTTCTGATGGTCTACCCGGTCTGGCAGGGACCGACCGCCTTGCCTACGACATCCTGTTCGGATATTGGCGGAGAATCAGGCAATCGGAGCGCGTCGTTTGACGGTGCCGTCCGCGGCAGTCCGGCCGTGCGGTGCCTGCCGGACGGTTGGGTCGCGCGCGGCCTGCAAAGGCCGCCCCGGAGGGAACGCACGAGCGCGGGACCGGCGCGGGGCAGGCTACCACAGGGCAGGCGTCGGAAGAGAGCGTTAGGATCCCATACCGGGCTTCCGCCCGGCGGGAAGATCAGGAAGAGCGTAGCTTTCATCGCGAAACGCACCCAGCGGCCCTTGCGGCCGGGCTGACAACGCTCCCGCGGCCTTTCCGGTATGCGAACCAGGAGAGAGCGGGCGGCGCTTCCGGCAAGCGGAGGAAGGACGCAAACTTGCAAGCGGCCCGCAGCCGGGACGGAATCCCGATTCACCTGGGACCAGTCAGGGCAGCCTTGAAAGGGGCAGCGGGCCGCGAGGGTAATCTTTCCCGGCGCCCCTTGCAGGCAACCGCTCAAGAGCCACCTCAACGAAGCGCCCATCCGTGGGGCGCTTCATTGACCGGGACGGTTTTTGAGCCCGCCTGACTTTCATTACCGGTTCAGGACTTCAGCCAGGGAAACACCGCGCGCGGGAAACCAGGTTCCTAGCAGGATGTCCCGATGGAGCGTGGCGTTAAACAGCAGCGGCCGCCTTTCTCAAGGGCTGGTTGTTATGGGAAACCGCTGTCATAAAATCCACGTTTATTCTCCCCGCCCTGAAGGACGGGGATTCCTGACCGGGCCCGTGGCAACTGCCCTGTGTCTCCCCGCGGGGGCCGCCCGGATCACGGGCGGGCCTCGTGCCCCCGGCCTCCCAGAGCATC
Organism: Deltaproteobacteria bacterium; assembly: GCA_031281735.1. Classification (GTDB taxonomy): domain Bacteria; phylum Desulfobacterota; class Desulfarculia; order Adiutricales; family Adiutricaceae; genus JAIRZX01. The sequence continues at coordinate 4,547 of JAITEZ010000331.1, forward strand.
GAGGCGGCCTTCCCGGCCGCCGGGACGATCATAGCGCCGGCCGTGCCGGTGCCGTCCCCGCAGCCGCTTCCCAGGCACCCGAATCCGGCCCGCGTCCCGCAGCCGCCTTCCCAGCATGCCCGCAGCCGGGACATCCCCGGCCGGCGCCGCAGGGATCGACCCGGACAGGCCGGCCTCCCCGGAAGTCCGACTTCCAGCCGGGCATCGTCAATGACGCGCCCCGGCCCTGACGCGGGATCGCCGGCCGGGCCCGCTCCCGGCCGCCGCGTTACGTCCGGGCCCCTCCGGCGTCCCCCTGGCGGAGGCGGTCATGTCATGTCCCTTCCCTTTAGATCCTCGGCCGCCACGAGGCGAGGTTCTTGCCGACCGCGGCCGGGGCCTTGTGATGGAAATCCTGCGGGTACCGGAAATCCATCGGCCGTCGACGTCCGTCCTGAGGCAGAGCCTCCGCAATCCCCCGCTCACGGGGATCAGGGGCCTGCCCTTCCTCCCCGCATGAGCCTTGTCTTCCCTTCAGCGCGGTCTTCCCTTCAGCGCGGTCTTCCCTTCAGCGCGGGAATACGCTGATCAGCCGGTTCCTGGCCGGGAGCCCCTCCTTGCCCTCCAGGCGTCTCCTCGGCACGGCCGCGCCTTCATCGCAGTCGAGTCTCCGGCATCCGGCAACCCTGCCCATGAGGTTCCGGGACTCCCGGTCGGGTTTCCATGTTTCATATTTATACCCTTATTCTTAATATCATTTTGTTTATTTCACAAAATATATATTTTGCCATTCATTCTTATTATACCTCAATTGATTTAGAATCCAGATTCCGGCGGCTTATACCCCACCCTGAAGGATGAGGTTCTACGCCGCCCACTGATAATCTCCACTGGCCCGTGATCCGAACAGGATTATCCTCTGGGGGAGAGGGTATCCGCCACGAAGTCCATGATCCGCCGCAGTTCCGGATGGGGGCTGAAATCTGCAAGGAATACCATGACGGCACCATGCCCCGGCCGGGCGGATCAGCGGCTCCCGGTGGCGGGAGGAGCGGGCGCGGAGGGTTCCGGATCCGCAGCAGGAGCGGCCGGCAGGGCCTGAAGCTTCTCGAGGATGAGTTCGATCTTCGCGTCCTGTGCGGACAGCCTGGCATCCAGCGTGCTCTCCAGCCGGGTAATCCTGCTGTCCAAGGCGGAGATGGCGGCATTCTGATCGTAAGTCGCCCCGAACAGGAAGTACAGGGCACTGGCACCGATTCCGACTAAGCCGATTGTGAAGATCGCTAGAATGCTAAGGCTCTTGCTTAACCCGTCCTGCTTGCCTTTCAATTCCAAGATATCCGCCCTGACGTTGCCGATCTCCTCTTTCAGTTCGATCCTGACGTTGCCGATCTCCTCTTTCAGTTCGGTCCTGACGTTGCCGATCTCCTCTTTCAGTTCGGTCCTGAAGTTGCCGATTTTTTCGGAAAGATCCGTCCTGACCGCCGTAATCGTGCTCATGATCCTGGTCACCGCGACTTCGAGATCGCCCTTGGTCACGCACCGTTCCTGAGCGGCGGCAAGCACGTCCGTCTTCTTCTCGACCTCGGTCACCCTTTGGGCCAGTTCCAGCTAGAAGGGCGTATACCCGCCCTGCAACGGCGGCGGGGCGTCCGAGCCCCGCTGACCACCCTCCCCGTTTCCTGATCCTGTTCCGACACTGGATGGCCCTCCTTCCCGGGCTCATCTTACCTGACCCGACCCCTCCCCCGCAATCTGAGGCCGGAGGCGTCCCCTGGCCCTCGCGGGGCCGCCTGCGGCAGGACGATGTCTCCCTCCCGGTCAACCAGGGGCCGGAAGCCTTCGAGGAGGACCCGCCT
>JAITEZ010000006.1 GCA_031281735.1 Deltaproteobacteria bacterium
GGGTATCAGCCGGATTGCGGTTGAAGAGCGTAAAAAACAGGATTTGAATGCTGCAGAAAAGGAAGTTATAGCTTAGTAAAACGAGTTTTTGATTGCTTGATGGCTGTTTATAGCTTTTCATCTCCAATTATTGCAACTCATTCTCAATAATGGCATTTTGGGAGTAACCATTCCCCCGGGGACAGCCCATTACCCCCCATTGGCAATCATTTTCAGAGGGGGGTTTCTGCGAGGGCATCTTTTTATGGGGCGGAGGCAACCTGGTACCTTTTTTAGTACCTTTCCGAGATGGTTTTTAGTGATTTCAGCCGGTCACAGACGAATCCCGTTAGTATCATTCTTCTTGTTAACCGTTTGATATCGCAAGCTTTTTATACTCCGTTGACCCCTGTTGACATGAAAATATGGCCCGCCAGGAAGGACTCGAACCTTCAACCTTCAGCTTAGAAGGCTGTTGCTCTATCCATTGAGCTACTGGCGGGCATGCGCGAGGGCCTCCGGGGGTTACCTCCTCGTCAGGACGAAATCCTTGTGCTCTGGTCTGGCGGCCAAGTCGCGGAAGAAGTCTATCACGCCCTCGGCCGAGGTGTACTTGACGATCAGCCCCTTGTCGGTGACGGTCACCCCGTGCGTCTCGGCGGACTTCCGAATCTCCTCCAGGGAGTCGGGGTAGGTGTAGATGACGATCCTTCTCTCATCGGCCTCTGCCACGGTGAGGAAGACCCCTATGCCATCCTTCGGGGCTATCTGCAGGATGAAACGCGAGTCGTCCAGTCTCTCGAGGGTCACGAGGAGCGCCCCGTCCTGTCTGCCGGAAACCGCCGTGAAGGTGTTGTTGGTCCCCCTGAGGGGGGTTATGGTGCATTTCGCGCCTTCCGGATCAAGCCAGCGCCCCCTCAGGACCGGGATGACGCCTTTGTCGAGCTTCCTCTGCTTCAGAAGCGGCTCAGGCATCGTGAGCAGGCAACCGCCCAGGAGAAGCGCGGAAGCCGTCATGACGACCGCCACCGCGACCAGGGCCCGAGCGGCCCGCAGGCCCAGCGGACGGGCGGGCGTGGCTTTATTTGAGGTTGGCATCGGCATCCTCCGCCCCGGGCGGGGCAACGCCCTTTCCGGGTAGCACCCGTGCGGCTACAGCCCCAGCACGTCCCCGAAGGAGTAGAGCCCGGGCTTCTTGCCCTGGATCCAGAACGCGGCCTTCACGGCGCCGCTAGCCAGGGCATCGCGGCTGTGCGCCCGGTGCGTGATCTCCAGGATCTCGCCGGGCCCCGCGAAGATGACCTTGTGATCCCCCACTATCTCGCCGCCGCGGATGGCGTGGACGCCAATCTCCTCCCGCCTCCTGGCCCCCGGGGTCCCCTGTCTGCCGTAGACGGCGCAGGTCTTGGGATCGAGGCCCCTGGCCCCGGCCACATGGCCCAGAAGCGCGATGGCCGTCCCGCTGGGCGCGTCCCTCTTGCGGTTGTGATGGGTCTCGACGATCTCGATGTCGTAGTCGCGGCCCAGCACGGCCGCCGCCTCGGCCGCGAGCCGGTACATGAGGTTCACGCCGAAACTCATGTTGGGCGCGAAAACAACGGGAATCCTGGCCGAGGCCTCGTTTATCGCGGCGATGGCGCTGTCCGTGAGGGCGGTGACGCCTATCACGGCAGCCGCCCCGGCCTTGGCGGCGATCTTCACGTGATCCTCTGCCCCCTCTGGGCTGGAGAAGTCCAGATAGACCCGGCACTTCCCTGCGGCCTGGCCGAAGTCATCGGTGACCTGGACGCCCAGGGTGCCCGTGCCCGCGATATGGCCCGCATCGAGCCCCAGGTACGGGGATTCCCGCCTGTCCACCGCGCCCACGAGCTTGAGGTCGGGGTTCTCTCCGATAAGCTGGACCAGGCGCTGGCCCATACGCCCAGCGGCCCCGCAGATTGTTACTGTGACACTTTTCGACATGCTCGAAGGCTCCTGGTGGTACTCGCTGAGCTGGGGAAGTCGCGCGGAATCGCGCACCCGCGATGCAGAAACAGGCCGGAAGAGCCGCTCCTGCGGGGGCGGGGCCACAGGTACGTCGGCGACGCGGCCGGAGGCCTCCCGGCCGTTACCGGCAACCGGGACGGCGGCCGGGGGCGGAAAGGCGGGGATTGCGCCGGAACCGAGGATCCGCCCGTTCCCGGCGAGGGGACGGGGAGACGACAGGCCCCCCCTGTCAGGCGGCAACGCCCCACTCGGCCACGATGGCCTTGAGCTTCTCGGCTACTGGTACGGAGGGCTCCGTCAGCGGGAGACGGGTCTCGGGCCCCATGCGTCCCGCGAGATAGAGGGCATGCTTGACGGGGATGGGGTTGGTCTCGAGGAACAGGGCCCGGAAGAGGGGGAGAAGCCTGAAGAAGAGCGAACGGGCGCCAGCGAGATCGCCCGACTCCCACAGATCCCAGAAGCGCACCATCTCCTTCGGCACGATGTTCGCGGCGACCGAGATGACCCCGCCGCCCCCCACCGAGAGGAGCGGCAGGGTGAGCGCATCGTCCCCGGAAGTCACGAGGAAGTCGGGTCCGCAGAGCTCTATCACGCGGATCATCTTGCTGAGATCCCCCGTCGCCTCCTTGACGCCCACGAACTCGGGGAGGGCCGCGAGCCGCGCCATGGTCTCGGGGAGGATCTCGACCGAACAGCGGCCGGGTATGTTGTAAAGGATCACGGGGAGAGGGGCCTCCCGCGCCACCGCAGTGAAATGCTTGTAGAGACCCTCCTGGGTGGGCTTGTTGTAATAGGGGGAGACCAGCAACAACCCGTCCACTCCTGCCTTCTTCGCGTGGACGCTCATCTCCACCGCCTCGCGGGTGGAGTTGCTCCCCGTACCCGCGAGAACCGGGACGCGGCCTTTCGCCTCGTCGACCGTTATCTCCACCACGCGGTTGTGCTCATCGTGCGAGAGGGTCGGCGACTCGCCAGTGGTCCCGCAGGGCAGCACGGCGTGCACTCCCGAGCGTATGAGAAAGTCCACATGGGCGCGAAGCGCCCCCTCGTCCACGGCCCCGTCCCTGAACGGGGTGACCATGGCCGGGATCACCCCCCTGAAAAGCTGAGTCATGCTCCGCCCGCCCCCTGGCTTCTCCTGGTTACCTTGAGCACGTCGGGCCCGGTCTGGCCGGAGAAGATGTACCGCACCTGGCCCTCAAGGTAGACCGCAGAGGGGCTCGCGGCGTCCCCGTCCCAGCGGACAATGAGATCCTCGCCGCCCCTGGTCTTGCAGACTACGCGGTTGCCGCGGACGTAGCCGTTCCTCGCGGACAGGAGCGCCGAGGCGGTGCAACCCGTCCCGCAGGCCAGGGTCTCGTCCTCAACGCCCTTCTCGTAGGTGCGGACGACGAGCGTGTCGGGGGAGACCACCTGCACGAAGTCAACGTTGGTGCCGGGGTGGAAGCTTACGTGACGGCGCACGGCGCGCCCGATTTTCACCACGTTGATGGCCTCAACATCGTCCACCCACGCGACAGCGTGAGCCACCCCCGTGTTGATGCGGTGGTAGGTCTGGTTGTAGCCGTCCACCTCAACCATGGCCAGCCCCTCGCCGCGGCCGGTCACGGGGAGGCTCACCCGCACCTGGCTGTCGGCGACCTCGGCATGGATGGAACCCGCGTTGGTCTGGAAGGTCATCTCGGGACCAGCAATGGAAAGTGTGTACGCGAGGTGCGCGGCGCAACGCGACGCGTTGCCGCACATGTCGGCTTCTGAACCGTCAGCATTGAAGAACCTAACCGCGAAGTCAACGTCATCGGGCCCCGCCGCTATGTAGACCACGCCGTCCGCGCCGATCCCGAATTTTAGTCGAGACAGGAGTCTCGCCTTCCTCGACAGCTCGCTCTCTGGAACATGCCCTTCCCAGTTGTCGATGATGACGAAGTCATTGCCGTGCCCGCTGTATTTGTAGAAGCTCAGCTGTTCCATTTCTCGTAAGGATCCTTCCGAGGCCCTCCCCGGGAAAGGGTGGGGGCCGTTGCGGCCGGGGGGGGTAACGACCCGGCCGGTCCGGGGGCTCCCGGCATCCGAACTGGGAGGGGGGCCGACAAGCCCTCCTCACGGGCCGGAGAAGACGGGAAAGCAGCCCTGTCCGAGGCACCCACGGTACCGCGGCCAGCGGCGTCCCGGGCCGGAGAGGGCCCGGGGCAACGCGGGAGCAGGGCCCCTGGTAGCCGAGACCGGCCCCCGGGGCCAACGATCAGGGGAGCATTATACAGTAGATCCACGATATTTCAAATCGGTTCCCCGCGCACGAGATCCTCGTAGGTCTCCCTGAGCCGCACGACACGCGCTGAGCCGGCCTCGGCCAGGATCTCGGCCGCCCGGGGCCGGGAGTTGTAATTGGAACTCATGGTGAAGCCGTAGGCCCCGGCCCCGAAGACGGCGAGGAGATCACAGGGCGCGACCACCGGCAGCTCCCGGTCGCGGGCCAGGAAGTCGCCGGACTCGCAGACCGGTCCCACCACGGAGACGGTTGATACCGGCGCGTCCGGCGCCGACTCGCGCACGGGCCTGATGGCGTGATATGCCCCGTAGAGGCTGGGGCGAACAAGATCGTTCATGGCGGCGTCCACGATCACGAAGCTCTTGGCGGGTGTCCTCTTGAGATAGAGCACTCGGGTGAGGAGGATCGAGGCGTTACCCGCCACTGACCGGCCGGGCTCTATGACCAGAGTGAGGCCCGCCAGGCCCGGGAATCCCGCGAGGGCGCCGGTCACGGCATGGGCGTACTCGGAGGGAGTGGGCGGCACTTCGTCCTTGTAGCGTATGCCCAGCCCTCCCCCCAAATCCAGATACCTGATGTCCGCCCCCGCCGCCCGGAGGGTTTCCAGGAGATTCGCCATCACTTTCACCGCGTCCGCGAAGGGACCGGTCGTGGTGAGCTGTGAGCCGATGTGGCAGTCGAGGCCCAGCACACGCAGGGATGGGAGCCCCAAGGCCCTGGCGAAAAGCCCGGGGGCCTCCCCGTGCGGTATCCCGAACTTGGACTCCCTGAGGCCGGTGGCTATGTAAGGGTGGGTGTGGGGATCCACGTCGGGGTTCACGCGGAAGGAGACGGGGGCGACCTTGCCCATTTCCGCCGCCACCTTGGCAAGAAGCTCCATCTCCCCTTCGGATTCGAGGTTGAACATGAGGATCCCAGCGTCCAGGGCCTCGGCCATCTCCCGGGCGGTCTTCCCAACGCCAGAGAAGACTATGTTCCCCGCAGGGATCCCGGCCCGGAGCGCACGGAAGAGCTCGCCCCCGGAGACGATGTCGGCCCCCATGCCCAGCTCGGACACTATCCCTAGAAGGGTCAAGTTGGAGGCGGCCTTGACCGAGTAGCAGATCCTGACGGGGATCCCGCCAAAGGCCGCCTTCAGGGCCCTCAGGCCGTCGGCGAAGGCCCCGCCGGAATAAACGTAGACCGGCGTCCCGTACTCGCGGGCTATCTCGGACGCAGGTACGCCATCGGCGTGAAGCTCGCCGTCCCTGTAAGCGAAGTAATCCAAGGCTCTCTCCTCTGCTGTCTGAAAAGGTTAGGGGGAAACGTTCGAGGATCCGCTTTCATGCTCTGAGACGTTCAGGAAGAACGCGTCAAATACCAGGATGAGCCAACAAACTTATCAGGTCGGGAGCCTGGCCTGCGGCCTGGCAGGTTCCCGGCAGGGCTGATGCCGACCTGGCAATGATCATGCCCCCTGCCCATTGACGCCTGGAACCGCGCGGGGCTCGGGCCGGAATGGCCGACCCGAACCAACGGTCACGGGAAGGGAGGGGGCAACGGTTTGAAGCTACAGGCAGGAAAACCGGAGGGGAACCGATAGAAACGCGGCGGAAGGCGAGATTCAGGGGATCCCGGCATGATCCGCCCATCGCCTCGGACAGCAGTCGAGGCGGAGCTTCTTCCGCAGGCGTCCCTACAAGCCCAAGTCGCGCAGATCCGGCTTCTCCTCGGGCGGCTCCTCCCGATCCAGGAAGATCCCAGCCTCGGGCGAACCCAGACTCTCGTTGGCTCGAGGGCTGTCGTCCACGGCGGTAACCATGTAGCGGAGATCCTGCACCGTAGGGGCCTCACGATCCAAATAGGTGTTGGTGGTGTGGAGGCCGCCGAGCCTGACGAACTCCCCATCAGGGCCTTCGCGGCGGTAGACGCGGTAGCCTGCTAAACCTGGCACCTCGGATAAACTTTCCCAGCGCAGAATCACCCCTTCAGCACCCAGAGCGGCGTCCAGATAGCCTACGGGCCGGGGCGGGAGCAAGTCGTCCACCGACACGGTTATCTCGCGGCTCCAGGGGCCAGGAATGCTACTCCCGCCCGAGCGGAGCACCCTTCTGCCACGGTAGCTGTATGTCTTGCCGTAGGCGACGTCCAAATCCACGTACCCTGAGCCGGAAAAGTCCAGCCTGCGCCAGGGGCCCGCCCCCTCGCATCTCTGAACCTCCAGGATCTCGTCCGTTCCGCCGGGCCGGAAACCCAGGCGGACCGAAAGATCATCGGCCTGGGCCGAGAAACCCTCCAGCCCGCCGGGCGGCGGGTCGGCATGAACCGTGATTTCCGTCCAGGCCTCGGGATGGGCCGCGCCCCGGACCGAGAAGCCGGCCACCCTGTACCGGTAGACACGGCCAGGCATGAGCTCGGCTCCCCAGTAATAGGGGCCCTCATTGATTGCAAGCCCCGGAGGCGGGGGCTGGAGGTGAACCTCACCCAACTTGCGGTAGTTGGAAGGGCAACCATCGCAAAAGACACCCGATTCGTAATCTGCACCCCACACCTCGAAATGGGAGAGCACCCGCAGGGGCCGTCCCGCCATGTTGAGGGTTGGCGCGGTCCAGATGAGCCTCAAGCGGTTCCTGGAATCCTGCTCCTGGCGCAGATCGACAACCTTGGCCGGTAGGGTCGAGGACTCGGGGTAGGGATGTGTCTTGACCCCGCAAGAGGCGAAGAGCAGCGAAAGGGAGAGGAGGGCCGCGAGGCAAGTGAAGGGGCTGCGGAAAACGCCGGGCACCGGTCGCTGTAAAGACGGCAGGGCCGATTCGGGGCAGGCGGCGTCTAGACAGGTTCGGCGCTTCATCGGTGTCCTTACACGTTCAAGGGCGAGCAAAGGGAACCAATCGGCCAGGCCGAAGTTCCTCTCTCCCCACAGAAAACCTAGTCAGGAATGGTATCGGAACCGCCGTCATCACCGTCATCACCGGCATCACCGCCATCGCCTCCACGCTTCTCGTCATCGTCATCGTCATCGTCATCGTCATCGTCATCGTCATCGTCATCGTCATCGTCATCGTCATCGTCATCGTCATCGTCATCGT
>JAITEZ010000093.1 GCA_031281735.1 Deltaproteobacteria bacterium
AAGAACCAGTACTACATCCTCCGGCTAGAGGCTATCGTGCCGGCAACCAACCCTCCCGGTCCAGGCCCCGGTCCAGCTCCCGGTCCCGGACCCGATCCCGGACCAATCTACCCACCGGCCCCACCTTACGCCCCCGTCTTCCCCCCCTATGATCCCGGGTTCACTCACCCGATCAACGTGGACACCCACACCCGCATAGTCACCCACGCCTACGTGGGAGGCACGGCCCAGGTGGCCTACATCAGCACCTGGCTCCCTGATCACAGCTACCAGCAGGCTGATCTCAACATCAGGCAGGAGGACGCCTGGACCGTCTTCGGCGGGATCGACGGATCCCGCTTCACGGTCAAGGACGAGACCAGGGTCGACCTGGCCGGTGCCACCGCCCTGGTCGGGCTGGCGCGGAAAATGACCCACGATGGCGGCACCTTCCTGTTCGGCGGCTTCCTGGAGGGCGGCTTCTTCGACTACAAGGTCGACGGCATCGACGTGCCCTGGGTGAGGGTGGTCGGCGGCAAGGGCAAGACCCGCTCCTTCGGTCTCGGGCTCATGGCCCGCGAGACCTTCGACAACAAGCTCCGGCTGGAGGCCTCGGCGAGGTTCGGGCGCGTGTTCAACGAGTTCGAGGCGGAGACCTGGTTCATCGGGCTCGGCTACAAGCACGACTACGACTTCGCCGCCAACTACTTCGGGGGCCACCTGGGCATCGGCTACACGAAGCGGCTGAACGACGTCTCTACCCTCGACTTCGTTGCCAGGGGGTACCTGACCAGGATAGGCGGCACCTCGTCAGATTTCGCCGAGGGGGGGACGATACGCTTCGGCTCCACCACCTCCAAGAAGCTCCGCGGGGGGCTGAGGTACACGAGGCAGTCGAGCGAGAACGTCTTCTGGTACCTCGGGGCCTATTACGAGCACGAGTTCGATCACAAGATCACCGCCACCGTAAACGATGAGCTGGTCCTCGGCGCACCCCGCCTGGACGGCTCCACGGGCGTCTTCGAGATCGGCGTCGAGACCCACCCCTCCAGGAACCACGAGAACTTCTCGTTCGCCTTCGGCTTCCAGGGCTACTGTGGGGAGCTGCGCGGCATCTCCGGGGGCATCAGGCTCGGCTACGAGTTCTGACCTTCCCGCACCCCGCGTGAGGCCGCCCGCCCGGGCCGGATCCGCTTCCCCGGCCGGCCTGGCCGGCCGGGGAAGCGGACGCAACACCCGCCCGGCGGGATCGTCAGCCTCCCCTGACCTGAGATCGCTTCCTTCAGAGCGGGCGGCACGTGCGACCGCCAGGGCGGCGGAGGCCGGCTCCTGAAAGGCTCATGGCTCAGCCATTCACGCCGCATGGCGTGGAAGGGGTCTTTCTTGCCCGATCCCGCCCTTTAACTGGCCAGGTACGACCATTCACGGCCCGGTTCGCCCTTTCACTGGATCGCGAAAGGGCCTCCGAGCGTGTTGTCGCCGTTCCTGGAATGTCCGCCTCCGGCCTGAGGGTACTGCGTTTCATCAGGGGAGGCCGCTCGGATCCTTGACTCCTGCGGCGCTCAGGTGCCGTTTCGCGCCGGACAATCGTGCGATGCCCGGGTTCCTAGACGCCGCGGTGTCGGATCTCGCGGAGGAGGGCCTTATCGGGTTCCGCCTCCCTCTCATCAGGAGATGGGCCGCCCCGGCTCCGTGGCATACGCTATCGCGAGGGATCAGGCGATCCGCCGCTCCCGCAGGGAGATGTCCTGGCCCTGCGCCTGACTGGCGACCGCTTCGATCGCAACAGCGGATCGACGGGATTCCCCTGCCCCAGGGTACAGGCGGCGAGGCCGGCATGCGGGTTCGGGACGCGGCCCTGGACTGTTTCGGGCTTAACGCCGCCATACCGGGGAGGAGCGCGGAACGCGACGGCGTCCGCCCCCTTCAGCTGACGGAAGGGGAGGTACCGGAATGCCTGCCCGTCCGCGAGGCCGCGGCCGCGCTGGGGACGTGCGCCAACGTACTGCGGGGTCTCTCCGGGAGGCAGCGGCATCCCGCCGTGCACATAGGCAGACGCTGGCGGACATCGCGCCAGTCCACGCCTGGAAGCATCAGGATGGCTTAATGCTTCCCGAACTCTGCCGCAGGAGGACGTCCGTCTCTGGCCGGCCCGACAGGGACGAGCTCGCCCGGGCACTCGGAGAGGCTTGCCGGAGCCGGGGAGATCTTCAGGGTGCCCGGCGGCCGCGCGGCCCCGGCCATGTTCGCGGTCAACGCGGATCCGGACTTTCTCACGTCCCCGCGGTGGAGGCTGATCCGGTGCTTGGCCGGTCATCAGGTCTTCATCCGGTTCCTGATCCATATGCCGCCGGCACGGGTGCGCCTCGCTGCCAGGTGGGGCAGAGCCGGGACGGAAGCCGGGCAGGTGACGCGCTACATCGCGGTGAGACCGTTCGGCGTGTCCACCAAGACGTTGCCGCGCAGGTTCCATAAAGAGAACTCGCTGCCGGCGGGTTTCCTCGATCGTGCCGCGGCCGAGCTCGCGGCGGACGGGCTCGTCGGCATCCGTCCGCTCCTGATCGGCAGGGCAGGCACCCCGCGGCACCAGGTAACTGCCGCCGGCGGCGATCAACCGGTCCTCCGGACGCGGCAGATGGCGATCCTGACCCTGGGGCTCACGGAGGGGACATTCGGTCTGAACTCCGCGTCCGGGGGGGGGGGGCCGTGCTGCGCGCTGCCGGAAACGGCGGGTCCGCGTGACACCGTGAGGATCTGCTCGACTACTGCGCCCGCAACCCCGCCTGCCCAAGTGCCGTAGGGGGTTCACGGGAGGGTGAAGCGGCCCCGGCGGAGGATGTCGCCGCATCGGGGAGCATGTCCGCTCCTTGCCCGAAGGCGTGGCGGCGGCCGCGATCAAGAGGCGCTTCTGCGGCATGAGGGCGAAGGCGCCTCCGGTCGGTACCCGGCTTTACTCGCTCCTCAGGACAGGTAGAGTGGAGGCCACTGTCGCCTGAAGCGGGGCCCCGATCGCCGGGTGCCGTCCCTGCCCTACCGGTACGCCGGGACGGCGGGGCCCGGAGGGAGGCTGTACGGCTCGTGACAGGCCGCAAGGAGACGGCCGCCGTGTGAGGCCTCTGCCGGAGAACCCCTCCTGGTCCTGGCGGCGGATAAGGTGTCTTGTCGGCGATTTCCGCTGTCTCCTGCCGGACCCGGAGAAAACCGTCAGGGCCATAGCCTTTCATCCTTCCAGGGCCCTCGGGCATGAGCCGGCACCGTCCGCGTTGCGCGCCGCCTTCCTGGAGGCCGCGGCACTGCCCGGCGAGACCGGGTCTCCTGCGGGCGCCGGGAAGGGTCGCGGGGCTGGACTGCGGTAGATGATGCCGGAGTCCGCCGGACCGTGCGGGGACGGGGAAGCATCGGCTTCCGCAGTGGGGTGCCGGGACCCAGTCCGTCATGGAGAAAGGCCCCGCGTCACCCTGGAGGCGGCGGCCCGCGAGCCTGCGGTGCCGTGCCGCCTGCTCAGGTGCCACTCGCGTCTGCCGCGATTCCCGGTACCTGGCTCGGATTCCCTGGAGGATTACGTCCCCCTCTGACTTCCGCGGCGTCCGGGCGGGATGACTCAGGGACAGCCCAAGGCCCGGCTGGGAGTTTCCTCGGGCGTGCCGGAATCCCTCCTCGGCCATGCCCTGTCCGGCTTGCCAGGGCCGGGAGAGTACTGGCGTTGCGGCACGGGATAGGGATCTCGGTCTATGTCCCGGCTTCGCGCGAGGCCGGCGTCAAGGCAAACCCGCACGTAGGCCTGGATGCCCCCCGGCCCTTTGCGGGCCGCGCAGCGGGCCGTTACTGTCTGGACGCCGTCATGGAATGCCTCGCCCCCCTGCAGGGATGCGGGGGGAAGGGGGACGGTCACGCCACTCCCTCTCCGGCCCCCCATGGCCGAGGCTTCGTCTCGGCAAGGCCAGGGCCCGGCACCCGTTCGGGGGGGCGGCGCTTGGCACCCCCTCCGCCATCCCCCGTGATGATAATGGCTGTCGCCTGGGGCTTAAACATCTGCCGCCGACTGTCATTCTTCCACTTTCGGCTTGCAGTGCCGGCCTTCCGGGGATCTCCGCCGGCCGGTGTACCG
>JAITEZ010000218.1 GCA_031281735.1 Deltaproteobacteria bacterium
AAGCCCGCGCCGCCCTCCGGGGCGGGCGGGCCGCCGCCTTCCGGCCCGGAGCCCGATCCCCTCGCGGGGATCCCCGCCTACGTTAGAGCGATTGTGGGAAGGAAAGTCACTCCGCGCTCACGGGGGGGCGGGCCGCCGCCGTCCGGCCCGGAGCCCGATCCCCTCGCGGTGAACCACGCCACCGAGGGTGCGATTTAGCGAGCAAAGCCCGCGCCGCCCTCCGGGGCGGGCGGGCCGCCGCCTTCCGGCCCGGAGCCCGATCCCCTCGCGGGGATCCCCGCCTCCGTGGGAGCGATTAAGCCAGGCAAGCCCGCGCCTCCCTCCGGGACGGGCGGGCCGCCGCCTTCCGGCCCGGAGCCCGATCCCCTCGCAGGGATCCCCGCCTCCGTAGGCGCAATCAGGCCGGGGAAGCCGGCCGCGGCACTGGATCCCGATCCCCTCGAGGGGATCCCCGCATCCGTAGGAGCTATCAGGCCCGGGAAACCTGCGGGCCCTGCCGACCTACCCGTTAAGGGCCCCGCCATCCCGACCGTGCCGGGCCCCTCCCGCCGGGCGGTTCCGCCTGCGGGCGACGGCGCGGCCTCCCTCCCGGCCGCCGGGGGTGGCGCCGCGGCGGGCAGGAGAGCCGGCCTGGCCCCGGACGAGGCACTGGTGGAGGTGACGCTCTCGCCGGGGCTTCTCAGCCTCATAGGCCTACCGGAGAGGCCTCCCGAGAGCGGGCCGGATTTCTTCTCCGACGTGTTCCATCCGGGCGACACCGAGGTCTTCGCGGAGCTTTTCGCCGGGATAGCCGACGGGCGCGTGCCCCGCTTCAACTTCGAGCACCTCCTGTGGAACGCCCGCACGGGCACCTGGGAGAGGTGCTCCTCCTCGGGCGAGGCGTTCATGAACGGGGACAGGACCCGGGTGGACGTCTCGGCGGTGCTGGGGATAACCCACACCAACGACATCTTCGACGAGACCGTTAATTCCCTGGGCGCCCTGCCCTGGCGCAGGCCGGGCGCGGGGGAGGGCCAGGCCCTCATCTCCAAGGAGGATCATTACCGGGTGATGCTGGACACCCTGCCCACGGTCTGCACGATCTGGGACAGCGATTTCAGGCAGATCGAGTGCAACGAGGCGGTGACCTCCCTTTTCGGCGTGCCTGACAAGAAGACCTTCTTCGACTACTACCCCCTGCTCTCGCCCCGGTTCCAGCCCGACGGGCAGACCTCGGAGTCCGCGAACAGGAAATACCTCGAGAGGGCCTTCCGGGAGGGGTACGTCCGCTACGAGTGGCTGTTCCAGACCCTGGAGGGGGATCCGATACAGTCGGACGTGACCCTTGTCCAGGTCACCGGCGGGCGGAGCCGGATACTGGTGAGCTACATCAACGACATGCGCGAGCTGAAGTCCGCCGAGGCGGAGCTGGAGCGCGAGAGGACACTCCTCCAGAAGATCCTCGACCACAGCCCCGTGGCCTTCCTCATCAGCGTGTCGGGTAAGATAAAGTTCATCACTCCCTTCGCCCGCAAGACCTTCGGGGTGAACATCTCCGATCCCGTGGCGTCCATATTCGAGAGCCCGGAGCAGGGCCAGTACGTCTCGCGCCTCATAGAGAAGAAGGGCAAGATCTCCTGGCAGGAGGTGGAAATAAGATCCCGCGAGGGGGGCACCCTCCACATGCTCCTGAACGCCTTCAAGTCCGACTACTCGGGTTCCATCGGCCATCTCTACTGGCTGATGGACATCACCGAGATAGCCGAGAAGGAGAAGGCCCTGACCGTAGCCCGCGAGGCCGCCGAGGCGTCGACCCGCGCCAAGAGCGAGTTCCTGGCCAACATGAGCCACGAGATCCGCACCCCGATGAACGCCATCATCGGGCTGTGCCACCTGGTGCTCCAGACCGATCTGTCTAGCCAGCAGCTGGAGTACGTCTCGCGCACGCAGAGCGCCGCGAAGGCGCTTCTCCGCATCATCAACGACATCCTGGACTTCTCGAAGATCGAGGCGGGCAAGCTCGAGATGGAGAACACGGAGTTCCAGCTGGAGGACGTGCTCACCGAGGCCATCGACCTGCACAGCCTGCGCGCCCAGGAGAAGGGCCTAGAGCTCTACCTCGACATGCCGGAGTCCGGCCTGCCCGCCATGATAGGGGATCCCGTCAGGCTCTCGCAGGTCCTGAACAACCTCCTCTCCAACGCCATCAAGTTCACATCGGAGGGGGAGGTGGGCATCAAGGTCGAGATAGAGGCCGAGATCCCGCTCACCGTCTCCGTCCGGTTCACCGTGAGCGACACCGGCATAGGCCTCACCCCCGAGCAGGTGGGGAGGCTCTTCACCCCCTTCACCCAGGCAGACTCCTCCACCACCCGCAAGTACGGGGGGACGGGGCTGGGCCTCACCATCACCAAGCGCCTGGTCGAGATGATGGGGGGCGAGATCTGGTGCAGGAGCGACCCGGGCAAGGGGAGCACCTTCGCCTTCAACGTCCGGCTGGGCCTCAAGGAGAAGTGGGTCAGGGCCGGCGCCCCGGCGCCCTTCCGGGGGAAGCTCGCCGCGGCGGCGGACGACAACCCCTCGAGCCTTCAGGTCATGTGGACGAACCTGCTCAGGCTCGGCTTCGAGGTGATGCGCTTCAACTCTGGGGAGACGCTGGTCAAGAGGCTCCAGACCCTGCGCAAGAACCCCGAGTCCAGGCTCCCTGACGTGCTTCTCTGCGACTGGGAGATGCCCGGGCTCTCCGGCCCCGACACGGTGGCCCAGGCTTTCCGGGCTATCGGCCCCGCGTCGCGCCCCGGGGCGCTG
>JAITEZ010000224.1 GCA_031281735.1 Deltaproteobacteria bacterium
CGAGGGAGAAGAGCCCCGCCCCGGCGCCGGCGTCCAGGGCCCTGAGGGCCCCCCCCGGCCCCCTGCCGGCGGGGGGGAAGGCCTCGAGCAGGAGCAGGGCCGCCTTCATGTCCAGGCGGAGCCCCAGCTCCTCGATGCGCCAGGGATCCTCGCAGTCCCGGTACATGCCCTCGTAGTCCCCGACGTGCCTCCCGCCGGAGATGAAATAGTCCCGGTAGCTTTTCCCGGGGGCGGCTTCCCTGCCCTCGTTCTCGGTCTTCGTCTTCATTCGCGTCTTCAGTCTTCGGTCGGGCCCTTCGGTCTTAGTTAGCGGGCTTCTGTCTCCGGTCGGGGTCTTCGGTATTCGCATCGT
This sequence comes from Deltaproteobacteria bacterium, assembly GCA_031281735.1. Lineage (GTDB taxonomy): Bacteria > Desulfobacterota > Desulfarculia > Adiutricales > Adiutricaceae > JAIRZX01. The sequence goes on from JAITEZ010000224.1 coordinate 353, forward strand.
GGCCTTCGGTCCTCGAACGTGGTCTTCCGCATCCGTATCGCGGTCTTGGGTCTTCGGTCAGGGCCTTGGGTTTTCGATCGGGGCCTTCATTCCCCGTCCGGGGTACCCGCCCCCGCGCGCGGCCCGCGTCCCCGCCGGCGGCGCGGCGCCGGGCGGGGGAGGGGCGGCGGCGGTGAGGAGGGGCACGTGGCTCACCCGGCCATGTCGAGGAGGAGCCGCCGGAGGGTCTCCGCGGCCTCCTCCACCAGGGGGACGGGGTTGGCGGGGGACATGGGGAGGCTGATCTCGGAGGCGGAGAAGGCCTCCGTCTGCGGGAAGTCGCCCTCCCGGTGGCCCAGGGCCCTGCGGTAGTAGGTGAACAGGTGGACCGGCTGGAACATGACGCTCGCGCCGATGTTGAGCTCCCGGAGTCGCTCGATTGCCTTGTCCCGTCCCCCGGCCAGCCTCCCCGCCCGCAGGCGGAGGGGATAGAGGTGCCAGGCGCTCCGGGTGCCGGGGATCTCCTCGGGGAGGGTCACCAGATCCCCCGCGAGACCGGAGAGGGCCCCGGACCAGATGGCGGCGAACCTCCGGCGCCTCTCCTGCATCTCGGGGAACCTCCTGAGCTGGGCGAGCCCCAGGGCGGCGCCCAGATCCGTGAAGTTGGCCTTGAAGCCCAGCTCCTCCACGTCGTAGGCCCAGGTGCCCCGGGGCGCGTAGCGGCCCCAGATGCGCCGCGCGTCCGAGATGCCGTAGGCGGAGAGTATCCGGGCCTTCGCGAGCACGGTCTCGGGGCCGGCGAGTAGCCCTCCCTCGCCGCAGGCGACGTTCTTGGTGGCATAGAAGGAGAAGGCGGCCAGCGCGTGGAGCCCGGGCCCCGGGGAGCGCAGGAGGGCCCTGGAGCCCACGGGCCTGCCGCCGGCGAGGGATCCGAAGGCGTGGGCGGCGTCCTCCAGGACGTGGAGCCGGCACTCCGAGGCGATCCCCCTGAACCCCTCGACGTCCGCAGGGAAGCCCCCGTAGTGGACGGGGAGGACGGCCCCGACCCTCAGGCCCGTCTCCCGGTGGATCCGGGACCCGTCCGGGCCGGGGGCGCAGGCCGCGTCCAGGAACTCCCTGACCAGGGCGGGGGAGAGGTTGCCGTCGGCGGGGTCGATGTCGCAGAAGAGGGGCCTCGCCCCGGCATGGATCACGGCGTGCGCGGTCGACACGAATGTCAGGGGCGTGGTCACGACCGCGTCCCCCTCCCCGACCCCGAGGGCCCGCAGGCCAAGGTGCAGGGCCTCGGTGCAGGAGGACAGGGCCAGGGTGGACTCCGCCTGGAGCTCCCTGAGGCAGGCCTCCTCGAAGCGCTCGCACTTGGGGCCCCGGGTGAGCCAGCCGGAGTCGAGGGTGTCCTTGAGCTCCAGAAGCTCCTCCCTGTCCAGGAGGGGGGGAGCGAAGCGGAGGAAGGTCCCCAGCTTGCGGGGGGGGCGCGGGCGGCTCGGCGATGGCGGCGGATCCATCTGGAATCCTCTGGCGGACGGCGGACGGCGGACGCGCGGCGCGGGCCCCGGAGTGTCGCGGGCGTCCGCCCGGGGGGGCGCCCCGGGCGCCCGCCGCGCCGGGGAAGGGCGCCGGGCAGCCCGGCGGCGCGTCAGGCGTTCCGGTAGAGGGGCGAGTAGGGGTCGGGGAAGACTCCCGCCAGGATGGCGTCCCGGATGCCGGCCAGGCCGTCGGCGAGGCTCGTCCGCGGCTGGAAGTCCAGGATCTCGCGTATCTTGGAGAAGTCCACCCGGTAGTCCCTCAGATCGGGCTCCCCGGGGGAGAAGGTGAGTTCCGCGCCCTCGCACTGGGAGGCGATCAGCGCGCCCAGATCCTTGAACTGGACGTTCAGGTCGTTCGATCCCACGTTGAAGACCTCCCCCGCCACGGCCTGGAGGGGGGCGGCCAGGGCGAGGTAGAAGGCCTCGGCCGCGTCCCGGACGTGGACGAAGGGCCGCCACTGCTCCCCCGAGTGGACGATCAGGCGCCTCTTGAGGGTCGCCTCCCGGACCAGGAGGTTGGCGGCGAGATCGAAGCGCATGCGGGGCGAGTAGCCGTAGACGGTGGCGAGCCTCAGGATCACGGGCTTGGGGAAGGTCCCCCTGGGGGAGGAGGCCAGGATCCTCTGCTCCGTCCGCGCCTTCAGGGACGCGTAGAGGGAGCAGGGGGCGAGCCGCGAGGTCTCGTAGAGGACCTCGCCGGGGCGCTTGCCGTAGCAGGAGTCCGAGGAGACGAACAGGAAGCGCTCGGCCCTGCCGTGATATAGGGCCGCCTCCCAGATCGAGAGGGGGGCGAGGAGGTTCGTCTGGAGGGTCTCGCCGGGTTCCCGCTCGCAGGCGGCCTCGCCCACGAGGCCGGCCAGGAGCAATATCGCGTCGGGATCCCTGACCAGGAGCTCCATCTTCCTCCCGTCGCGTATGTCGGCCGTCACCAGCTCGAAGTCCGGGTGGGAGATGAGCGTCTCCGGGGGCTTCTGGCCGTGCAGGAGCGAGTCCACGCAGCGGATCCGGAACCCGCCCGCGAGCAGCCTCTCCGTTACCGCCTGTCCCACGTAGCCGAGCCCTCCGATGACGAGAGCCAGGGGCCGGGACTCTGCGATGGCGGTTGCTGCCATGGTGAATCCTTTCCGCGCCGGGGCGGCGCGAGGCGGGCCGGCGGGCCCGGCGTGGGGGGGGGTGGAGTGGAGGACTATGCGGGCGGGGACGGCCGGCCCGGGGGCCCGGGCGGAGGGGGAGCGCGCGCCGCGTGCCCGGGCGTGCGCCCCTCCCGTGGTGGGAGGTGGTGTACGTAACAGCAGAATATACCGCAATCCACGTCCCCGTGTAAAACGCTCGCGCGGCGCCGCCGGGGGCCCCCGCCGCCGCGGCATGCCCCGCGCGGGCCGCGACCGCGGCAGCCCGCGTAGAGCCGGGACCGGGTCAGCCGGGGGCCCGGCCTGACGTGACCCGTGTCGGGCCGCCGGGATCGTGTCATCCGTGCCCTCGTCCTCGCCGGGCCGAATCCCCGTCCGGCGGAAAGCCTCGGCCGGAAACGCCTCGGCCGGGATCAGGGCGCCGGCCCCCGGCCGGGCGGGCACCCGTCCCCCCCCCGTCCCCGCGGGCGGGAAGTAGCGCGTCCGGGCCGCCAGCCTGCGGCTGGTCGGCCGCCGGGCCCGGTTTTCCCCTGCCCGCGGCCTCTCCCGGCGGACTGCCGGTAACGGCTTGCCGGGAGGCGCGGCGTTCCGGGGCCCTGCTTCGCGCGGTGGCGCGTCCGCTAACGCGCCCCGGTCGCGGGGGAGTCCCGGAAACGCGCGGGCGCGGCGGGCGCAGAGGCGGAAGCCGCGCTTCACGGCGGCGGCGCTTGAGGGGATCTCAGGCTTCATCATCGGAAACGTAAATGAAGATCGGAAACGGTTCATGTAGGTCGAATGATTCGTAAAATGATCACAGATAGGTCGATTGAATCGCAAAATGATCAGACGTGGCTTGCCGTGAGCCTGGACGTTCGGCCGAGCGCGGCCGCCGCAGGCCCGGAGGTGCCGATGGGGGACGTGGCGCGCATGGTGTGCTCGGCGTCAGCGGCGTGCGCCGCTGTTGCGGCGCGCTTGCGGGGCCGGTATGACGCCGGATGGCACCGGTGTCGGGGCCGGCACGGAGCCGCATGACGCCGGCTCCGCGGCGGCGGCGTTCCGGGGGCACTAGGTGTTACGCCGCCACGCGCCGTGTGGTGGCGCGGGTGTTTCCTCGCACCGGTCACGGGGGTTTCCTCAGAAACGCTTCGCCGCGGGAGCGGCGGGTGCCGGTGCGGAAGCCGCGCTTTACGGCGCTGGCACTTGAGGGAAACCTCATGCGGCATCGTCTGAAACGGTTCGCAGGGGGCGTGTGATTTGCAAGCGGTTCAGGCGGGGCTTGCCGGGGCGCTGGCGGCGGGATCTGGCGGTTGGCGCGGCGCGGGATGAAACCGGCGCCGCGGCGTGGTGGTTCCGGGCGGGGCCGCGTTCCGGACATGCGCGTCACTCGGTGTCGCCTACCGCCTCGCTCCCTGGACGTCCTAACGGCGGGGCTACTCACCGAAACCCGCAGGGTCGGGCGCGGCGGTCGCAGGCGCGGAAGCCGCGCGTCACCGGCTGCGGGACTGGATGTGAACCTCAGGCGGCTTCGGCGGAGACGGCTCGTCCGGGGGGGGCGCGGACGGTTCCGCAGGGGTGTCCCGTGAGCCGGCGAGCGAGGGTAGCGACCGCGGAATGCAGGAGGGGCGGGCACTTGGCAAGGCGCCTGCGCCGTCCGCCAGCGACCCGCGATGCAGAGGGCCGCCGCCG
>JAITEZ010000235.1 GCA_031281735.1 Deltaproteobacteria bacterium
TCCATTGTCGTTACCGGGCAGCGCCGCATACGCAAGACTTGCGGCTTACGCCCAAACCGCAGGAGGTTATAGTGAAATGCACCTCTCCTCCCCGCTCCCAGACCATTGCCGCCGCCCTCATCGTCCTCTCCGCGGCCATCGCGCTGACCCTCGCGGTCCCGGCTGTCTCTGCCACCACCCAGGCCGGCCGGGAAGACGCGTCCGTGCCCCCCAAGCCCCGCCCGCCCCGCGGGCCTGACTCCGTGGCCGATACCACCCTGGCCGCGCAGCTGGCCGAATTTGGCCAGCGGACACGCTCGGCGCTGGCCCTCGCCGCGGCGGCGGAACTCCTGTCGAACGCCCCGGTGCCCAAGGTGACCCGCGAGAAGGCCGACCATGGCGGCGGACGGGACGGCACCCCCGTAACCGGCGCCCACGCTCCGGCCTGGGCCCCCGCCGAAGCCGCGGCCCTTTTCGCCGAGGCGGTGGCCCTGGCCAGGGAGGGCTCCAACGATCACCTGGCGGACGCCATCGAGATGGCCGCCCGCAAGGCCCTGACGCAACCCGGCGGGAAGCGGTCCAAGACCGGCGCCGCCCATCACAGCGACCGCCTCAGGCCGCACAGCACCGACGTCTACAAGGTGCGCTTCAAGGCGGGGTTCCTGGCGCGGGCCACCGTCGTGGCGGACTACGGCCAGGACGTCGACCTCTTCGTCTTCGACAACAGCGGCAACCTGGTCGCCTACGACAACAGCATCGGGAGCACCGGGGCCTGCCACTGGGTTCCGGGCGAGACCTCCGAGTACAGCCTGAGGGTCGCCAACACATCCGGCCTCTCTGTGGACTACTCCCTCTTCACCAACTGACTGGCGGGAATCAGGGGGGGCGGGGAACGGGGGCCGCCCCGCCTGATGATGGAGACGTCTGGCGTCGCTGACGCGCGGCCGGCCTCGCTCAGGATGCAACATGCCCCGCGCTCATCACATTATCGGGCGGGCCGGGGCGGCCCCGTCACCGCTGCACGCGGGGGGCGCCGCCTTGCGGCCAGAGGGACCGCTATTACATCCGGAACGCCCGGCGAGCGGGCCCGGCGGCGGCGCCTCCCCGCAACCTGCCCCGGCCGCGCGCTGGATGACCAGGCGGATAGCGCGACATCCCAGCGCTTTCGCGCACCCGTTTTAAGCTCCTGGCCTGGCCCGGAAGTCAATCCCCGGGCCGCTCTCCCCCGGCCCGGAAGGCAGGCGCCGGGTTCCGGCCTATGGCCCCCGTCCGCACTCTATTGCCCACGGCGGGCGCCGGCGCCCTGACTCCATCCAGCCCCGCTCTCACCTCTCCAGCCGCGTGATTCATCCTTCAGGAGCCGTCCCGGACGGCCGCCGGCTTCCGGTAGCGAGACCTGCTGAAGGGGCAGGTCATCCTTCCCGCGTCCGCCCCCGCCGAGGGAGCGGGCGGGAGCCTCATGCCGGGGCCGTCCCCGCGATCGCCGGGACGCTCCCCGCCGGAGCCTCCGGCTGCGGGAGGGGAGCGGCGGCATGCGGCAGATAACGGGATCGGCGGGAAAACGACGGATAGGAAAGCCTAAGGCATGTCCGTCTATTATTCCTTTTTCCTGGGCATATTAGACACTGCATCATGACCATCCGTATGATAAATTGCTTCCATGCCTATGACAAATATGTTTCATGATAGTGACAAATATGTTACCATGCCTGCGGGAAGGATGACCCTTCGATAAACGCCCGCCTGTCGTCGAGGCATCGTCTCGCAGGGCGGGCACCCTTTCCTCCCGGACGGCGGCAGGCATGCGAGCTTGAATCGCGATCGCCGTGCACTCCTGGAACGACGACCGCCCTGGCGCCCACGCCGGCGCATTGCCCGAACATGAATATAATCGTGCGTACCGCCCTCCCGCCGCCCGCGCCGCTTTCTGGCGCGTCCTCAGCCTCCCGTAAGGAGTGCCGTTCCTCTGCCGTCCGAGCGCCTGACACCGGCCTTCCAGAACCCCCTTCAGACCCGGCCCATGACATGCCGCGCCCCCGCCGAAGGCCTTCATGAACTGGTGACAGGTACACCCCCCCATGTAGCCGCGGGCGGCCGGGGAACGGGCGGTGAGCGGCACGGCCCGGGAATGGTGGCGCACGGAGCAGAACCGCGGCAGGCTTTGCCGCCCCTGCCGTACGCCGCCCACCGAAGCCCCTGCCGTACGCCTACCGAATCTGATGCGCAGTAACATCTGCCGAATCCGCATACTCCTTGGAGCCGGTGGGAGGCCATGTTGATCATGAGCGACGCGGGAGCCGCAGCCCGAGACCGCCCGGCATACCTTCCGGCCCCGCGGATCCGCCGTGCCCGTCCCCGCCATCCCGGACGGGGTGCGCCATGCCGATCGCGGTACCAGCACCGCCTCCGGCAACCGCGTCCCCTGCCGCGCGGCCGCGACCCAGGGAGCGGCGGAGCCCCGGCCCCGCGGAATCGCCGGCGGCAAGAACGTGCATTACCGCAAAGCAGCGCAGCGAGCAATTATTTCGCGGGAGACGTGCCCTGTCGACGGGAGAGCGGCGACCTCCCGGCTGTCCCGCGCCCTCCCCCACGCTTCCCGAGCGACCTCGCGGCAGTTCAGGCGACGCCTCCCGCCCCGGCGGCGCCGGCTTCCCGCTGGGGACGGCCCGTAAGCCGCGCCCCTCAGGGATGCCCCTCAGGGATGACGCGTGGGACCGGTGTCCCGTAGGACCGCCACTCCAGCAAGGGACTTGACTGCCCGGGAGTGCGCGCGGAGCGGAGCGGCACCTAGGGATCCTGTCCTGGAGGCGGGGCGGGTACGCCGCGCCCCCTGGCGACGCCTCCGGCAAGGCCGCCGTCTCCCGGCGGGGGACGCGCCCGGAGACCGTCCCCGGGGCGCCCCCGGCCAACTCAGGACGCGTTCCCCGCCGAAAGGCCCCGCCCCTCCCCGAACCCCCAGGGCCCGCCCGCAGGGATACTGGGGCCCGCCCTGACGTGTCCCGCTGCCGGACCGGGGCCCACACCGCGAAAGCGAAGGACGCCCTCGAGGGCAACCCCGGCGCCAAGGCGGACGATAAAGGCGAAGGGCGGCGGAGCCCCCCGCCCCGGCCTTGGCCGGACACGGTCTCTCGGCAGGGGACAGGCCCTGCCGGGAGACGGGTGGAAGCCTCTCCCCTTGATAGGGCGCGGCATCGCCTTAGCCCGGGCCACTGGCACGGGTTAAGGGTTCGACGACGTGGACAGCCCGTCGTGACCGGCTACATGACCCGCGTCTTCCGGCCTGAACCATGACGGTGTCTGGCCGCCTGCCGACGGCGATGGTACAATCGGGCTAGAGCGGATACTCCGGGGACGCGTCCATCGCCGGAGCCCGCAGGGGGACACGCGCGGGAGATGCCAGGGGCCCAGGAAATACGCCGCCAGCAGCGGGCGGGACTGGGACAGCGCCGGGGAACGGAGCCCAGGCGAGGGTGACGTCCCCGCAGGCGGGCCTGGCACCCCGCGACGCGCGGCGGGGAGAGGCATCGAAGGCGCAGGTAACCGTCCGAGGAGGGGACGCGTGCGGGATGATTCCGAGTAAGCAAGGCAAGCCCGTCCGGGACTCGGCGCGACACACGCCCCTCCGGGCCGGGGAGGGTAGCCGAGGCCGGATGACAGCGGACAGAGAAAGTACGCGAGACCGGCCGACGACGGGAGGAGCTTCGTGACCGCCGGCCGCCTCCCGGCGAAGATCGGACACGGACGATGCGGGACGGTCTCGCCTGCAAGGGGCCCTTCCCGCCGGACGGAGAACAGGAGCGGACAGGGACGCGATCCGGATTCGCGGGACCGGCTCCGGACTGCCGTCGGTAGGCGGCCCCGATGCGGGGCCGCCGGCAACAGCAAGACCCCTTAAGACCCCTTAAGGGAGGGAAGACGGGGTCAGGGCGCTACAGGGCGGTCTCAGGCGGTTGCAGGCGGAGGGAGAGCGCGTGATGGCGGAGGGAGAGCGCGTGATGGCGGGGGGAGAGGCGCGCCGCCGGTTCAGGTCAGGTGATGTCCTCCTTGGCGCACTTGCGGCAGACCCCGCGCACCTCCACGGTGCCGTCCTTGATCTCGAAACCCAAGGCGCCAAGGCGGTTGAATATGGTGGTGTAGAGCCCCTCGTCGTTTATCTCCGTCGTGGTCTGGCAGCCTGGACAGACGAGGATGAGGGGGTTGTGCGCGGGAAGGTGGCTGTCGGAGCAGGCCACGAAGGCGTTGAGGGCGTTGACGCGGTGAACCAGCCCGTTCTGAAGGAAAAACTCCAGGATACGGTAGACTGTGGCGGGGGTGAGCTTGTGCCCCTTCGCCCGCAGGGTGTCTATGAGGTCGTATGCCTTGACCGGCCCCGTGGCGGTCAGGAGCGTCTCCAGCACCAGCCGCCGCAACTGGGTGAGCTGCGTGCCCTGTGCGGCACACAGGCTCTCCGCCTCGTCCAGCAACTTGTTCAGTCTGTTGTAGTCTTTCTCCATCTCGCACCGGGAGGAGGGCCTGGGAGGGCGGTCACGCGACCGGCGCCGCCGCGTCCGCCCGGTCTCTCCATCGGTATCATACCACATCGCCCCGCACCTCCCATAACCGCCGACCGCGAGGCATCCGCCGACGGCCGGGGGGGCCCGGCCCGGCACCGCGCCCGGTCAGCCGCCCTCCCCCGCCCTTCGCCTCTCCCGGCTTCCCGCGGAGACCGCGCCCCCGCAGGCACGGGCGGCGGGGAACGGCCTCCCGGAAGGGCCGCGATCTTGAACTCGCAAAAAATGGCGAAGTGTTCTATTGTCCAACTATACGGGAACCACCCGGACCCTCCCGGGAGCTGGGACGGATGCCCCACCCTTCCGGGAGACGGGGCCGGCCCTGACTGACAAGCCCGCGCCCCGCGCAGTCTCTGCCGGCGCGGAGGTCGCGGTGTCATCCGCCGGGGTGTTGCCACGCCTCGCCCGCCGGCCGCACGAGCGAACCGGAGGGCAACCTTCCGGCCGTCCCGCCAAGGAGCGTCACGTATCCGGGTCGCCCTTGGCAAGGGTGGCATCCCGGCATCTACCCTGAATGCGGGCCTGGCTAGGCGCCCGCCCCGCCGGGGGTCCCGCGGGACTCCGGCGGGAACGCCTGAAAGACTGGCAGGTGTCCGATGGATGTGCTGAGCGCCATTCTAACCATGCTGGCAGGACTGATTGTCCTCGCGATCTACTTCCTGCCGTCATACGTGGGGTTCCGGAGGGAGCACATCAACGCTGTCCCCATCCTCCTCGTGAACCTGCTCACGGGGTGGACGGTCGCGGGATGGGTGGTGTGCCTGGTCTGGGCCTTTTCCACCAACACCAGGAGAGATCACGGGGAAGGCTACCCGGGAATCCCGCGACAGCCGCAGTATTCACAATCCTCACCGAACCTCTATCCACCGGGCCTGATTAATCCCCCTCCAGGGCAACAGCAGGCACCTTACGGGCAGCAGGCACCTTACGGGCAGTATCAGGCCCCTCCCGGGCAGTTCCAGGCCCCTCCCGGGCAGTACCAGAACACGCACGGGCAGTTCCAGGACCCGCACGGGCAGTACCAGAACCCGCACGGGCAATCCCAGGATCCGCACGGGCAGTTCCAGGGCCGCCAAGGACAGTCCCGGCCGCAATCAGGCCCGGCGGCCGCAAAGTCACCCGCCGCAGAGCCGGCTCAACCCGGTGAAGGAGCCGCCCCCGGCAAGCCGGCCGACCGGGGCTGAACGGCATGCCAGCGGCCTCTCTCGGCGGGCCCGCCTGGCCCTTGCGCCGGGCCGGATGACATGAGGGGGACAGCTTCCCCTGGAACACCGGGAGGTTGGAGTCCGGCACGCCCGCTGGCGGGAAGCGCACGGGCCGCGGGTGCCGCCTTTCGAGGCCCGGGCGGCGCAGGGCCTGGCCGCCTCCGCCGATGAAGGCGCGGCGAAGCCGGCGACCTTTGCCGGCGCTGCGGCACCGCAGGACGAGGCGGGAGCCGTGCCGCGGATCGTGACGGGTTGATCCGGGCCCGCGCCTGCGGAAACGCTCCCGCAAGGGCGGCGGGGCCCGGCGACCGGCGCTCGGGGCCGTCTGCGGCCGACGGCCAGTCCGGGTAGGGGAAGGGTTTCCCAGAGGGGCAAGGCCGCCATTCCACCGGGGCGGGCGCGTGCCCGTGTGGCCCTCCGCCTCAGGAGACGTCCTTCTCTGCGCACTTGCGGCACACCCCGCGCACCTCGACCGTCCCGTTCCGAATCTTGAAGCCCAGAATCCCGAGCCTCCCGAAGACGGTCTCGCGGAGCCTCTCATCGTTGATCTCCGTCGCTGCGCGGCAGTCTGGGCAGACCACGATGAACGGGAGGTGGGGCCCCGTGATGCCGCAACCCCGGCAGGCCACGAAGGAATTGAGTGACTCCACCCGGTGCGCCAGGCCGTGGCGCAGGAGGAAGTCCAGGATCCGGTACACGGTGGTGGGGTTGAGCCTGTGCCCCCGCGCCCTGAGCGAGTCCATGAGGTCGTAGGCCTTGACCGGTCCCGGGGAGTTCAGCAGCTCCTCCAGGATGAGCCTCCGCGTGCTCGTGAGCGGCGTCCCCAGCGCGACGCAGAGCCTCTCGGCCTGCTCCAGGAGCCTCCCCGTCCCGCCCTCTCCCGCCGTCGCAGGCCTCCCGGCCTGCCCCCCTAGGGCGGCCGCAGGCCCCCCGGCCTTTCCCCCTGCGGCGACCGCAGGCCCCCCGGCCTTTCCCCCTCCGGCGGCCGCAGGCATCCCGGCCCCGTCCTTCGCTAAATCCTCTCTCCCGTCGATATCGCTACCCATAATCCGGTTGCTCACTCCTCGCGCGGAGGGCTCCCGCCCCCTGGCGCCGCGGAGGCAGCCTTCCGGCGGGACGCCTCAGCCATCCTCCTCCCGGTAGGGCTCCACCCTGTCCGCCGGGAGCGTGTAGCCAGCGTTCCCCAGATCCGTCCGGAAGCTCTCCGCTCTGATTTTCCCGTAGACCCACACCACGTCCATGACGCCGACCCCCTCCACGGGCGTCGCGCTCCGGACGTAGACAATCTGGTTAGGGGGGGGCGGCGGCACGTGGATGCAGGCCCCGAAATAGGGAACCAGGAAGAACTCCCGGAGCTCCGCCCCTTCGATGTCCAGCGGCACCACGAAGCCCGGTATCTTCACCGCCTTCCCGCCTATGGCGGGGTTGACCGGTGCCTGGCTCCACCGCTCCATGAAACGCCTGAGCGCCTCCTCGGCCCGGGGGTCGTCGTCCCTCATCTGGTCGATGCCGAGCTCGTTGAAGATGGCCTGGGGATCCCAGGAGGGATCCACGAGCTCGTCCCAGATGAGCCAGCCCTTCTCCAGGTAGCCCTCCCCGGCGCCTCCCGAAGGGGCGGCGGAGGCCGTGCCCGGCGCGGCGAGGATGGCCGCGGCGAGAGGGACGGCGAGGGCCAAGAGGAGGGGCGGTCTGGGGTGCGCCTTGCCGGGCGCGGGAACTATCCGGGGGAGCGAGGCCGGGCGGGTCTGTCGCGCTGTAAGGGGGAGTGAAGACGTACCGGGCATGGGCTTCCCTCGTTGGGCCGGCCGGCCTTGTGGGCTGGCGGGCCGGTACTGCTGTCGCGGACGGAGGCTTAAGATCGGGGGCCGGGGAAGGCCCGGGGACGAACGGGTTAGCCTCGGGAGGCGCCCCGGAGCCCCTGCGGCGCGTGGCATGGGGCCGCCTCCCCGCCGGGAGGGGCCGCACCCCTTGGCGCTCCGTGCCTCCGGCGGGGGGGCTCTCCCTCAGGACGAGGGGGAGAGCCCGTCCGAGAGGCTCAGGAAATACGCACGGACGGCAGGGATGAGGCTCGTGAGGAGGCCCAGGGCCAAAATCCCGCCCATGATGAGCCACTCGCGGGCAACGGGGGCCCCGACCTCGAAGGCTAGCCCGAAGCGGTCGAGGAGCCAGGGGGCCATGACCGCGGTGGCGAGGGTGATGGCCGCCGTGCCCAGCACGATCCCGCAGGCGGTGAGGAGCAGCCCTTCGAAGGCCAGGAGGGCCGTGATATCCAGGGGGCCCGCGCCCGCGGATCTCAGGATCGCGAGCTCCCGGCGGCGTTCGCCGAGGCCCGCGAGGATGGTGGAGGAGAGCCCAGCGAGGCCCGTGAAGGTCACGAGGAGGGAGATCGCCACCAGGGCCCGCTCCCAGCCGCCCAGCAGGCTCCAGAGCTGATCCAGGGCCACCCCTGGCATGACGGCGGAGAGCGCCTCCCCCCGGTACTCCTGGATCTCGCGCTGGAGGGCGAAGACCGTCCGGCGGTTCTTGAGCCCCACCAGGACCGCCGTCACGGCCTTGGGCTCCAGGTTGAAGCGGCGCACCTGCTCGGCGGAGATCGAGAAGCCCCGCACTGGGGCCCCGCCCCGCCAGTCGATGTGTATGGCCTCCATGGACTCCAGGCTTATGTAGAGGGAGCGATCAACGGGGGTGCCGGTGGGGCCGAGCACCCCCGTGACGATGAAGGGCTTGTCGTCGTGGAGACGCGCGTGGGGGCCGCCGCCGTGGGCGAGCACGATGGAATCGCCCTCGGCGTAACCGAGCCGCGAGGCCACCTCCGAACCCAGGACCGTCTCCAGGATGTCCCCGAAGGGCCTGCCGGAGGCGAGGGCAAGCGTCCGCCCGCCCCGGAAACGGTACCTCGCGAAGAAGTCCGCGGTGGTGCCCACCACTGGGTAGCCCCTGTGGCTGTCGCCCATGGATAGGGGCACCGTCCAGAGCACCTCGGGCCGGCCGGCTATCATGCGCGCCGAGTCCCAGCCTATGTTGTTGGAGGCCCCTCCCAGGTGGAAGACAGCGTAGAGCATGAGCTGCACGGGCCCGCCCCGGGCCCCGACCACCAGATCCGTCCCCGACACCGCCCCCGTGAAGCCCGCCCGCACCTGGCTCCGCACCCGCTCTATGCCCACCAGCAGGGCGGTCGAGAGGGCCACCGAGAGCATGACCAGCGCGAGGGTGAAACGGCGGTTCCAGGCGCTCCGCGCCGCCAGGAGGAGGAGGGAGATGAGTCTCTGCATGGCTTTCCGCAGACGGCGCCGGCCTTCGTCAGGCTGGGTTGAGGGGACGCACGGGCGCACGCCCGGGGGGACGGGGCCCACGGCCGGGAATGACTTTGCTGGCGGGCCGGGGGCCTGCGCCCGCAGGGCACGGGGATGGAGGCCCGGGGGCGGGGACACGGGCCGGGAGCCTGAGGGGGCCCTTGACGGCAGCCCCGGCCCGCTCCTGTGGCCTCGGCTGGCGGCCGGGTTCCGCGACCCAGCCGCCGCGAGGAAAAGATCCCCCCGGGACCGCCCGGGCGATTCCGGCCTCCGCCAATCAGGGACAGGCTGGAATATGGCGGAACGATCCGGATGGAGAGACGCGTCTAGGGCCGCGCCCCGGGGGGCCTCGGGCCCGCCGCCGCCGGGCGGCGGGCCCGCATCCTTCAGCCGCCCGGCGGGGAGTCCCCGCCGCCGCGGCCTGTCAAAGTGAAGCGGCGGCCGAACTCGCCCGCCAGCCTGCTGTCGTGGCTCACGAACATCAGGCTCGCCTCAGCCCTGGCGCACTCCTTCAGCAGGAGCTTCAGGAAGGCGAGCCCGGTCTCCTCGTCCAGGGCCGAGGTGGGCTCGTCCGCGATCAGGAGGGGCGGGGAGCCCACCAGCGCCCGCGCGGCGGCCACCCTCTGCTGCTGGCCCACCGAGAGGCGGGCGGCCTTGCGGGCCCATAGCTCGCGGGGGATGCCGAGGCGGGCGAGCAGATCGCCCGCCGCCTCGGCCGGGCTGGCCGCGGCGGCCAGCGCCCTGCGGCGCCTGACCTTGGAGAAGCCGCAGGGCAGGAGGGCGTTGTCAAGCGCCGAGAGGTAGGGAACCAGGTTGAACTGCTGGAAGATGTATCCCACGTCGTCGCCGCGCAGGCGATCCCTGGCCGGGCCGGAGAGCCGGGAGAGGGCCCTGCCGCCAATCTCGATATCCCCCGCCGTGGGCGTGAGGATGCCTGCCACGAGCCCCAGGAGCGTGCTCTTGCCCGATCCGCTGGGTCCAGAGATGAAGAGCCGCTCGCCCGTGGCGAGCCTGAGATCGAGGCCCTCGAAGACGGGCCTCCCGCCCGGCCAGGCGAAGGACACCCCCGCCAGGGCGACAGCCGACGGGTCGCCCGGGGGCTCCTCGCCGGGGACGCCCGGAGGCGCCCCGCCAACGCCCTGGCGGTCGGGAGCGGGGGCCAGGGGCTCGGGCGACGGGGGCTCTACCATGCCAGCGAAGTCGAGGAGGGCGAGAGCTCCGCGCCCGTCTGGCCCTTGGGCGAGACCAGCTGGACGTCAAGATCCTGAAGGTTGGGGAAGGCCTTGAACAGCCCAGAGGCGTCCAGGGTCGCGACCTCGGACGCTATGGAGGGGCAGGCGAAGACGAACTCGGCCTCCAGATCGGAGTGGACCTCGCCCTCGGCGTGCTCATGATCCCCGTCCTCGTGCCCGTGCCCGTGGCCTTCGCCCTCGGCCTTGTGGGGATGGCCCAGGATGTCCTCGGGGATGGTCTCGCCCTCGATCTCCGCCTTGGATACCCTGCAGCCCCACGCCGCCGGGAAGGAGAAGAGGCTTCCGGCGTCCATGAGGCTGTCCGCGAGCTTCTGCATCTCGGCCCTCTGCTCGGGGGTGCTGGGGGCGTGCTCGAAGGAGATGAAGCTCGCTAGCGGGCCATCGAGGTCGAGGTCGATGGAGTCGGCTTCCACCGCGATGTTGAGGGTCGCGGCACCGTGGACGTGGGGGGCGTGGGTCTCGCCCTGGGCGAACAGGTCGGCCGGCGCGAGGAAGGCCAGGAAGGGCGCGGCGGCCAGGAGTGCTAAGGCTTTCTTGTGCATGACGGTGTGCTCCTTGAAGAGACGTGGAAAGCGGGGGGCGCCGTGCCGCCGCGGCATGCCGGGAGAGGCGCCGGCGCGGCGCCTCGGCGGGAGGTCATCGGGCCTCCCCGGGCGGGCTGGTGCCCGCTGGTAAGGACGGCGTGGCCAACGGCGCGATGATATATTATCCGATCACGGGATGATATACTATTGCACACGGTGGATCCTTGTCAAGCGGAAACCTGTGGCGCAAGACCGCCGGCGGATGTTAAGAAGCGCGGGGCGACAGCTCCCCGCGCTTCGTTGCCGGGAGGCGGCAACGCCCCGCCTCCCGTCCGTCACGTTGTAAGGTGCATCGCTTGCGCGGTCTCTTTACGATCCTCCTTTCGTCTGGGTAGAGGCGCCACTCCTCCACGCATATTGTATGGTGCGCCTCAAGGATGCCGGCCCCGCCTGCCCGCTGAAGGGCAGGGATACCGGAAACTCGCCGCTTCTGTCTACCCGGCCCGGGATCCTCCGGCTCCCGCCCGATTGTCCCCCGCCCCGGCTCGGGCGGAGGAAGGGGCCTGCGGGGAGCGCTCCCGGAGGCCCCTTCGGGGGGTCAGAGAAAGCCTTGTCCTGGGGAGATTTCCAAATGCAATAATATATTATTGCATGACAGCCTCGGTGTCAAGCCTCCCCTTGCCCCGGGAGACAGGGAAAGGCCGCTTCAAAACGGCTTTTTCTGTTAACTCCCCGGATTGCCTGAATAAAAATATTTCAGGAAACCCGCTCGGGAGGCGCGGGCCAATCGCGCACCGCTCCTCCCGCGGCCCCCCGGCACGCGGGGGCCTTCCTGCACGCCGGCCAGGACACCGCAGGGCGAGGCTCTGCCGGCCGTCCCCCGCGGCAGTCCTGTCAGGGGATCCCGCGCCACCAGGGCATGTACAGCGCCGTCTCGTCTTCCAGCATGACCGTCTCGCCGATGAGGGGGGTCACCAGTCTCAGCCGCCGTTCGGCCCTGGCGGCAGCGAAGGCGCGCTCCAGGGGCTCGTCCCAGGGATGGGCAGCCATCCCGAACCTGCCCAGGTGGACTGGCACGAGCCGCCTGAGCCGCAGCTCCAGCGCGGCCCGGAACCCCTGCTCGGGAGTCATCATGGCCTCCGGCCAGGCGAAATCGTACTGGCCCACGCCCACCATGCCGATATCGAAGGGCCCGAGCCGGCGGCCTATCTCCCCGAAATGCGGGCCGTAGCCGGAGTCCCCCCCGTAGAACACCCTCCTCCCGCCCCCCTCGATCGCGAAACCCGTCCAGAGCGCCTGGTCGCGGCGTACCCCCCGCCCAGAGCCGTGCAGGGCGGGGACCAGGGTCACCGTGAGCCCGCCGACGGCGAAGGAGTCCCACCACTCCCCCTCGAGGATGCGCCCCGGCGCGTAGCCCCAGCGCTCCAGGTGCGCCCCCGTCCCCAGCCCGCACAGGGCGGCGCCCGTCCTGTCCCTGAGGGCCAGGGCCGCCGCGAGATCCAGGTGGTCAGGATGGTCGTGGCTCACGAGCAGGAGATCGATCGCGGGGAGAGCCTCCGCCGGGTAGATCCCCGTACCCCGGAAAGACCTCACGAGCCAGGGCAAGGCCGAGCCGCTGGCACCCGCCGGGTCGGCCAGAAGCGTTACCCCCCCCAGGCGCAGGACGAAGGCGGAGTGCCCCAGCCAGACCAGGGATCCCTCGGGGAGGGCGCCGAGATCCGTCGCCCGCGCCGGGAGGGCCTCCGCCGGGGCCTTGCGGCTCCCGGGGCCGTAGGCGCGGGCCAGCCTGGCTAGACGCTCCCCGGCGCCTCCGGGCTCTGTCCGGGGCCCGGGGTTCCGGAAGGCCCCGTCCCGGTACAACGGGGAGGCCTCGGCGCGCCGAAGCCTGTCCCCCTCCGGGAGCGCCCCGAAGCGCTGGCCGGTAACAAAGAGATACAGCGATGAGGCTAGCATGGCAGCGGGGAGCGCCACGCCCAGGACGCTCGCCCAGAGCATGATCCGCCAGAAGCCCCGCTCCCGGGCCTGCGGCGGGGAGGGCGCTCCCGGCTCCCCCGCGGCCGGGGAGGGCTCGCCCGCGGATCCGCCAGACCCCTCCGCCGCGCCGGACGGCGCGTCCGTCCTGCCGCCCGGGGCCAAGGCCGACCCGGCGGGAACGGCGGCCTTGCCCTCTGGCACCCCCGGCGTCCCCGGCGGTGCTGCCGCCGTGCCCGGGGACTTCCCCGCGCCACCGTCCGGCCGTGCCGGGGCACCCGCCGCCTCCCCGCCGGCCGGTGCCCCGGGGCAGTCCCCGCCCTCCCCCGCTCTCACCGGTTGCCTCGCGGAGACGCATCGCCTCGCCCTGTCATACACTCCCGGCGCCGGAACCCCCGGAGGGCCGACAGCCCGCGCAGGGACCACGGCCCTCCTGCGGCAGGGGCGTCCGCCGCAGGCGATGACGGACGGCGGCGGGGCGGGTTCGGGCAGGACGTCAGCCGGCGCATGCGCGGGCGCCTCCGGGAGGCGGCGCGGCGTGGGGCGCCGCCGGACGGGGCGGACGGAGGCCGTACAGGCGGTGTCTTTCCGCAGGTGATTCCATGCTCCTCGCCTCGCCGCGCCTCATCCGGCCTCCAGACCGGGGGCCCTTCGCCGGGGCGGCCGTGCCGCATGACCCACTTATTACACCGTAGCACCCCGGCAATTCAACCGGCGGCCGGCCCCTCCCGCCCCCGGCCCCGGCGGGATCCCCGTGGGCCGCGCCCCGGCACCCCTCCCACCGCCCGGCCCGCCGGCCGGCGCCGGTGGCCGCGATGCGGGAGCCCTCGGGTCCCCGCCGGGCAGTGACGGAGCCCTCCGGAGACCGGGGGGCAGGACAGGCTCCCCTCCGTGACCTGCCGCCGCGGGGCCAGGCGGAACCGGGACCCGCAGCGGCCCCGTGGAGCCTGCGCACGCCGTCGCCGGGCCGACGGGCCCGGTGCTTTGCCGCCTGGCCGGCTCGCGGTTGCCGATGCCATCGTGGCCATCGACCGCGGGCACGCTTCGGCACCGCCGGTGCCCGGCGCCGTCGGCTACCTGACAAGCCCGGGGAAGGCGCGGACGCCGCCTGGGTTCTCCTAAAGCGGGACCCGATAGCTTCCTGGAACGTCCCCTTCATGGTATGGGCCGCCGATGCCGCTGGACTGGTCCACCATCGAGCCGCATCTGACCCTGATCGGCGACGAACTCGCGGAAGGGGACAGGGAGGGATCACGATCGCGGGCGGGGCCCCACCCCCCCCCGGATCACGGGACGGGAAGGATGACCCGGGCTGCCGACGCCGCGTTCGGGCCTCATGTGTTAACCAGTCAGACCGCCAACAGTTTGACGTTTGGCATAAACCCGGATGCGGGACGGCCGGACAGCGGCGTCGCGGGACGCACGGGCCCGGATCCGCCGGCGATCCGCCATAAGAGCATCAGGGGGACTGGATATCGGCACCTATCCCCCGATTGCCTGAAGGCCATGAGAATCAGAGCTTCCCTGCCGGAACGCACGGACATCCAGGACGCCGAATTCCTGTTGCGCGGAATAAGACAGAATCCAGAGAGAAGGCCATCGGGGTTTTGGCATTTTTTCCCCGGCAAGGCGGTCCCTGAGGGAGCCAGCAAAAGCCTTGAGGCGTCTTCCGAAAGCATCGGGGTACCTGAGCCGCCGCGCGGGCAAGACTCGGCCCCAAAGGGATCGGGCCGCAGGCAGACCCCGGGGTAGCCGGGGTAGCCGGGATGGCCATGACGGCCCGGCGCGGGGGCCCCGCCCGCCCCGCAGCATGGGATTCAGGCCCTGCTACTCGCCGGCCCCTCGGCCGTAGCCTCCCCCCGAAAGGCATTCGACTCCGGGGGGGCAGTTCGTCGCCCTTGCTAGCGGCCTTTCCGGCTTCCGGCCGGCGGCCGCTCAGGCGGGGTCAGGCCAGGGACCGGTTCCGGGCGGCCGGGCATGCCCCCGAGCCGGATTCGGGCAGGCGCGAGGGGGCACCGGCCCTTCCAGCCGGCGCCCCCCGCCATGGATTGCCTGCAAGGGTTTCCCCTCGAAAGGGGCCAACGGCTGGAAACCGCTGCCGCATCCGCGGCAGGGGCCGGCCCGCTGGCCGTCATCCCGGGGGCCCGTCCCGCCGCTCGGCTTCCCGCGGCCGGGTCCGCGGGAGCCTCCCCGCCGGTCCGACCGGGCGACTCCGGGCGCCGCACCGCCTGCCGCCCCGGCGGGCCGGGGGATCGGGACGGAGCCGGCGGGCGGCACCCGCTTCCCCGGCGCCTCCCCGACTCCGGCAGGAAGGGGCATCCGCCAGGCCGCCCCCTGGCGGCCGCCCGGCAGGGCGGCCGGCGTCAGGTTCCGGCCGTTTCCTTGACATGTCCCGGGTTATGCCTTAGCTTTCCGACTGAGGCCCGCCCACCGGCGGGCCGCCCGCCGGGACACGGCGGACAGCTGTTTCGGCATAGGCCGGCCCGAGGCCTCGCGGCCCGGCCGCCCCTGGCGCCCCCGGTGCCGCCCTTTCCGGCGGCGCCCCGGGGCCGGATACGCCTGCGGCCCCTGCCGCGCAAGGAGATCCTCATGGCCCTTCGCAAAGTGAAGAAGACCGTCAAGGGACACGCGACCGTGGACGGCGCCGGCGTCCACCTGGTGCGGGTCCTCGGGATCCGGACCGTCTACGACTACGACCCCTTCCTGATGCTCGACAGCTTCGACTCGCGGAACTCGGAAGACTGGATCCGGGGGTTCCCCAGGCACCCCCACCGGGGCATCGAGACCATAACCTACCTCATCCAGGGGGAGATGGAGCACCAGGACAGCCTCGGCAACAAGGGGCTCATCCGCTGCGGCGAGAGCCAGTGGATGACGGCGGGATCCGGCATCATGCACTCCGAGATGCCGCTTCCGGGCCCGCGCATGCTGGGCCTGCAGATCTGGCTCAACCTCCCGCAGTCGGAGAAGATGACCCACCCGCTCTACTTCGACATAACAAAGGACAAGATCCCCCTGGTCGAGACCGGCTTCGGGGAGGCGAGGGTGATCTCGGGCGAGTACGCCGGCACTAAGGGCGTCGAGCCCCGCCACGTGAAGGCCACCCTGGTGGATTTCCTGATCCGTCCCGGCGAGACCGCGCGCATCCCCACCATCGTGGGCGAGAACGCCTTCGTGTTCCTCATCGAGGGCGCGGCGGAGATCGACGGCAAGAGATTCAGCGAGAAGTCGGCTGTCCTCTTCGAGATGGAGGGGGACGGCATCGAGGTGACCGCGCCGGCGGACTCCCCGGTGAGACTCCTCTTCTTCGAGGGCAAGCCCCTGCGCGAGTCCATCAGCTGGGGCGGGCCCATTGTCATGAACACCGACGCCGAGATCCGCCAGGCCTTCGAGGAGCTCGAGACGGGCAAGTTCATCAAGCACAACGCCAAGGAGGCCGTCTGACTGGCCCGGCGGGGCCCTGACGGACCCCTCCCCGGGGCAGGGGCCCGCCCCTCCCCGTCCCTATCCACGCGGGCGCCGCGGCGGGGCGGCGCCCCTCCGGGATCCCGGCCCCCGCGTGCCGCCCGGCCCCGCCATCCTCGCGGCTACCTCCCGTCCCCGCGCCCCGCCCCGCCCCCGGCCGACGGGAGGCCCCCGGCGCGGGAAGGCGGGGCGGCCCGGGGTCCGGGATCCCTTTGACTTCCGGCCCCCTTCCGGCTAGACTGGATCTGTTCCCGGAAAAACCTTCACGAAGAAGGGGATCGGGCCCTGACAGGCCCGTGCGCGACCGGGGCATCCGGCGCCTGACCGCCGGACGCGAAGCGGCCCAGCCGGCCGCCTGCCCGCCAGAATGGAATAGGCCACGAAGGCCGCCCGACCCGTCCTGATATGTATCAACGGGGAGGGCGGTTTTTTTTCCCCCTGTCATTTTCATTCACCCCCCTCCTTACGAAGGAACGACGCATGCAAAACCGCACCCGCGTCCCCGCGCCGGGACGCCGCCCCATCCCCTCCGCACTACCGCTAGCACTCGCGGCGGCCGTTGCCCTCGCCCTGTGCCCCGCCCCGGCGGCGGCGCACTTCGGCATGGTCATCCCCTCCAAGCCCACGGTCTCGGGCGCCGCGGACTCCCAGGTGGACTTCGAGATCAAGTTCTGGCACCCGTTCGAGAACGTCGGCATGGATCTCGCCAAACCGGTATCCTTCAAGCTCTACGCCGGCGGCGAGGCCACCGATCTCACGGGCGAGCTGAAGGAGGTGAAAATAGGGGACCGCAACGCCTGGACCCTCTCCTGGAAGGCCCGGCGCCCGGGGCTCTACGGCTTCGCGCTCGAGCCCCAGCCCTACTGGGAGCCCGCCGAGGACAAGTTCATCGTCCACTACACCAAGGCCTACGTGGACGCCTACGGCGACGACGAGGGTTGGAGCGAGCCTTTGGGGCTCAAGACCGAAATCGTGCCGCGGGCCAAGCCGGGGGGGCTTTACGCTGGCAACACCTTCACCGGCAGGGTCCTCCTGGACGGCAAACCCGTCCCCGATGCCGAGGTCGAGGTCGAGTGGTACCCCGGCCCGGACAGCAGGGGAGACGCCCCTTCCGAGTCCATGGTCACCCAGGTGGTTCTGACCGATGCGGAAGGAGACTTCTCCTTCACCCCGCCCGCCGCGGGCTGGTGGGGGTTCGCTGCCCTCACCGAGGCGGGCTACCGGCTACCGCAGGACGGCCAGGAGAAGGCGGTCGAGCTCGGGGCCGTGCTGTGGCTCTACTTCCACGAGTTCCGTCCCGCCCGGGCGGCGTCCCGATGACCTGGAACCACTGCCCCGCGAGACCGCTCCCGATGACCCGCGATGCCCTCCGTCGGTCCGCCGGGGCCTTGCCGGTAGCCCGGGCCTCGGCCCTGGCCCTCCTCGCCGCCGCGGCCCTGTCAGCCGCGAGCGCCGCCGAGGCGGAGGCACACGCCGTCTACGTCTTCGCCTACGCCTCGGGGGACGAGATCTGCACCGAGAGCTACTTCACCCGCAGGAACCGCGTCATCGGCGGCACCATAACCATGCTGGACGCCGCCGGCAACGAGATCGAGTCGGCGGACACCGGCGAGGACGGCAACCATTGCTTCCCGGCCCCCGCCGGCGAGGGGGATCTCCAGTTCGTGGTGCTGGCGGGGGAGGGACACCGGGGCGAATTCACGCTGCCAGCGGCGGATCGGCCGGCGGCCGCGGCCCCCCCGGCACCGGCCGCGCTGGGCGCCCCTGCCGGAGGCCCTTCCGGACCTGCCGGCACTCCCCCTTCCGATGCCGCCGCAACAGCCGGGGCGTCCCCCGCCGTCTCCCCGGACTCGTTACGCGCCATAGTGCGGGAGGAGCTCAAGGCCCAGATCGGGCCCCTTTCCCGCGCCCTGGCCGAGGCCAGGGACGACAGGACCCCGGGCCTGCGGGAAATCGTGGGCGGCCTGGGCTGGCTGGTGGGCATAGCCGGCCTGGCGCTTTGGCTCAAACGACGGCCGGCGGCCTCCGGCCGGAAGGACTGACAGGGATGCACATCTCAGAAGGCGTACTGTCCGCGCCCGTGCTGATCGCGGGAGCGGGGCTGACCCTGGCCGGGCTGGGGGCGGGGCTCAGGGCGATCAGGGACGAGGACACGCCCAAGGCGGCGGTCCTCTCGGCGGTCTTCTTCACCGCCTCCCTGCTCCACGTGAACATAGGCCCCGGCTCGGCGCACCTGATCCTGAGCGGTCTCATAGGCCTCATGATGGGCCGGGCGGCC
>JAITEZ010000248.1 GCA_031281735.1 Deltaproteobacteria bacterium
TGGCCCGGACGCAGGCCGGCCAACGCCGCCGGCGGGGACACGGGCCCCGCCGGCGGCGCCTCAGGGGGCGGGGCGCCGGGCGAGGACGGATCGCCAGGCGAAAACGGAACGGCGGCCCCGGGCGCCCCGCCGGTGCCCGCCCTGCTCGCGGCCCTGTTCCTCGGGGCGGCGGCGCTCCTGGCCGCCTCCCCCGCCTCCGCCCAGCCAGACGGCCCCTTCCCCCCGCAGGCCATGCTGGAACAGCTTCGCGAGCGGCTCCACGAGCTTCCCGACTCCCCTCCCCCCGCCGTCCCGGAGATGGAGATCCGCCCCGGAAGCGGCACGCTCGCCCTGACTTTCTCGGTGGAGTCGCCCCGTGAGCGCCTCCTGCCCCTTCCGCTCCTGGACTCCAAGCTCTTCCAGCCGGTCCGTGCCTCGGTGGACGGCAAGGACGCCCCGCTCCTCGCCAGGGACCGCAACCATTACGTGCTGATCCCGCAGGGCCCCTCCGCGGTGACCCTGGAGGGGAGGCTCAAGGACGCCGACACCTTCCAGATAAGCTTCCCGGTCGAGCCCAAGCCCCTCCGGGCCCTGCTCACCGGGAGCGGCTGGGAGCTCAGGGGCGTCGACCCCCAGGGCTACCTGACCGGCCCGGCGGTGTTCCTCTCGCGGATCGCCGCCGCTGGGACGCCCGCAGGCGGCGCCGGGGGCGCGGCAGGCGCCGGCACGGGCGGCCCCGCCCCTGACGCCGGCCCAGCGCCCGCCGGTGGCGCGGCGCCCGCCCGGGGCGCCCCCAGCGTCATCCAGCCCTTCTTCGCCGTCTCGCGCACCATCTCCCTGGGCCTGGAACTCAAGATCCAAACCCGCGTGATCCCGCTCGCCCGCCTCGAGGCCCCCTTCACCCTCGCGGTGCCCCTGGTGCCGGGCGAGTCGCCGGTGACCGGGCTCACGGTGCGGGACGGGAAGGCCTACCTGACCCTGTCCCCCGACAACCCCGGCCGCTCCTGGGAAAGCGCCCTGCGGCTCGGGGAGGGCGGGGCCCTTGAGCTCACCGCCTCCGCCGGGCCCTGGTCAGAGTACTGGATTCTGGACGCCGCGAGCATCTGGCGCGTGGAGACCGAGGGGCTGCCCCCCGTCCTGAGCGTCTCGGAGAGCGGCTTCTGGAACCCCGAGTGGCGGCCCGCGCCGGGGGAGACCCTGCGGCTCCAGGTCTCGCGCCCCCGGCCCGTCGAGGGGGCCTACCTGGTGGCCGACCGGTCCCGCGTGGAGATCCAGGTGGGACGCGAGAGCCGCCGGATCTCCCTCGCCCTCGACCTGCGCTCCAGCCAGGGCGGCAACTACGGCTTCCGGCTGCCCCGGGGCACCCGCATGGAGGAGCTCTCCCTGGACGGCAGGCCCGTGCCCTTCCCCGGAGGGGCGCCCGCCGACGGGGAGGGGCCGGTCCTCACCGTGCCACTGAACCCCGGCACCCACTCCCTCGCCGCGGTCTTCACCGATCCCCGGCCGGTCTCGGCGGTGGTGCGCTCCCCCGAGCTCGACCCCGGCCTGCCCGCCGCCAACCTGGATTTCCTGATCACCACCCCGCCCGACCGCTGGACGCTCTTCGCGGGGGGCCCGATCCAGGGGCCGGCGGTGCTGTTCTGGTCCTACTGCGCGGCCTTCCTGGTGTTCTCCTTCTTCCTGAGCTCGCTCAAGCTCGCCCCCCTGCGCACGCTCTCCTGGCTCCTCTTCTTCCTGGGCCTCTCCCAGCTCTCCGTCCCCATGGCCTTCGTCTCCGCGGGCTGGCTCCTGGCCCTGGGCCTCAGGGAAGGCAGGTTCCGGGGCGTGCAGAGCCGCTTCCTCTTCAACTGCATGCAGATCCTGCTCGTCCTGTGGACGGCGGCGGCGCTCTTCCTCATCTACAAGGGCCTCACGCGCGGGCTCCTGGAGGCCCCCAGCATGTCCGTCACGGGCAACGGGTCCTACGACCACGCGCTCTCCTGGTTCCAGGACCGCTCCGAGGGCCCCTTCCCGCGGCCCTGGGTGGTGACCATACCGGGCTGGGTCTACCGCACCCTCATGCTCGCCTGGGCGCTGTGGATGGCGATCTCGGTGGTGCGGTGGCTCCGCTGGGGCTGGCACTCCTTCTCCTCCGGCGCCCTCTGGAAACGCGGCACCAGCGTGAAGAGGCCCCGGAGGCTCACCCCGGCCCAGCGGATGGCGCTCTCCCGCCAACAGGGCTTCCCGCCGCAGGCTGGCGCCGCGCCCGCCGGCCCCTGGCCTGATCCCTGGCCGGGGGCTCCCGGGGGGCCGGAAGGGCCGCAGGGATCCGCCGGCCCGCAAGGGACGGAAGTGACGGAAGGGCCCGGCGGGCCGGAAGGGCCACCGGCCGGCGCCGGCCCGGAAGGGACCGGGGGAGGCGGTCAGGAGAAACCGTAGCCGCCGCGCGCCCGCAGGGCGGGGCGGGCGGATCCGGAGGTCGCGTTCTCCCGGCCAGCTGGGCCGGGCCCCGCTGGCCCCGGCCTCCCCCTCCGGGCCAGGGGGTGCCGTTTCCGCGTGGCCGGACGGCGGCCGCCGCGACTGGAGCTTAGACGCCGCATGACGGCACCTGGAGGGCCGGCTTGGAACTGATCTTCACTCCCTTTGACAAGTTCGTCGATGATCTGAAGGCCCAGTTCTCCCTGAAGGACGACACCCTGGAAGGCGACCTGCTCGTCGTGGCCAGGGAGATCGCGGCCGAACAGACCATGATCGACTTCGCCCACGTGGCGGGCTTCACGGCGGATCCCACCAAGAGGGCCGAATGGTGGCACGTGCGGCTCCTGTTCCTGTCCTTTCCCCTGATCAACGTCGTGTTCACGTTGCAGACCCCGCATTTCACCGGGCGCGAGATCTTCCTCATGGGCGGCAAGAAGGTATTCATCAAGGCCCTGGACACCAGGGCCTACCGGGACGGCGGGGGCGGCCCGGGGGATCCCGGGGGCCCGGGAGGCGGCGGCGGGGACGGCAGGCCTCCGGGCGGCGGGAACCCGGGGTTCACCCTGGTCCGCTGAACCCCCGTACCCCCGGCCCCTGACCCGCCTGCCGGCGGGATCCCTCCCCGCCGGGCGGCCGCGCCGCCGCGCCCGTCCCCCGGCAACGCAGGTGCAGCAAGGTGATCCGCCGCATCCACCTCGGAGACAACCTGGAAGTCCTGCGGGATGCCGTCCCGGACGCCTCGGTGGATCTCGTCTACCTGGATCCGCCGTTCAACTCCGGCAGGAACCACGTGCTCTGCGCCCGTCCCGGCGGGGGGGAGGCCGGGGTGGCCTTCACGGACGTCTGGCGCTGGACGGGGGAGAGCGAGGCCTGGCTGGCGGGCCTCCGCTCCGGCGGCGGCCCGCGCCTCGCCGGGACGATGGCGGCCCTCTCGCTCGCCCTCGGCAAGGGCCCCATGGCCGCCTACCTCGCCATGCTGGCCCCGCGGATTGCCGAGCTCGCGAGGGTGCTCAAGCCCGCGGGCTCCCTCTACCTCCACTGCGACGCCACCGCGTCGCACTACCTGGCGCTCCTGCTGGACGCGGCCTTCGGCCCGGAGAACCTCCGGAGCAAGATCTCCTGGAAGAGGACCAGCTCGCACAACTGCGCCCGCAGGTACGGGCCCGTCCACGACGAAATCCTCTTCTACACGAAGGGCGCCGCCTACACCTGGAACAGGATCCACGAGAGCCACGGGGAGGCCTACCTGGCCGGGAACTACCGGGCGGATCCGCTCCACCCGGGGCGCGGGCGCTTCAAGACCTCCGATCTGACGGGTGCCGGCCTGCGGCGCGGCGACTCGGCCACGCCCTGGCGCGGCTACGACCCCGGGGCCCGCGGCCGCCACTGGGCGGTCCCCACGGGGCGGAAGCTGCCGGGCTGGCTCCCCCTCCCGCGGGGCTACGGGGAGTTGCCCGTCCGCGACAGGCTGGACTTCCTGGACTCGGCGGGCATGATCCACTGGCCCCGCGCCGGGTCGGTGCCTCACTACAAGAGCTATCTCTCGGAGTCCCCGGGGGTGCCCGTCCGGGACCTCGTCCTGGACATCCCCCCGCTTTCCGCCGCGTCACGGGAGAAGCTCGACTACCCCACCCAGAAGCCCCTGGCCCTCCTGGAGCGCTTCGTCGCCGCGAGCTCCAACCCGGGCGATCTGGTGCTCGACCCCTTCTGCGGCAGCGGCACCACCCTCCACGCGGCGGAGAACCTGGAGCGGCAGTGGATCGGAGTGGACTCGGCCCCGTCTGCGGTGGACACCGCCCGGCGCAGGATGGCGGCCGCCTTCCCCGGGATCGCGGTCGACGTCGCGGCCCCCCCCGGCCGCGGGGCGCGGAGGGGCCGGGCCGCCTCCGGAGCCCTTTCCCAGGCGGATCCGGGAGGATCCCGATCCGCGCGTCCCGGAACCCCTTCCGAGGCGGGCGCGCGGGGTTCCCGCCCCCCCCTCCGGGAAGGGCGGCGCGGCCGGTAAGCCGCCGGGGCGCCCGTCCCGGGAGGGGATCCCGGCGGCACAGGCCGTAGAGGCCGCGGCGGAGGCCGGGGCGGCGGGACCGCAGGCCGGGACTGGCCGGCCGCGCCCGGACGGGCCGCCGCCCGGGCATCTCGCCAGGACGGAAGGCTCCCGGCGGCAGCTACTGCCGTCCGGCCGGGCCCGGGAACGGCCCCGCGGAGGCGGGGATCGCTCGTTCGCCCTGGGGGAGACGCGCGGCGAGGATCGGGACGGCTCAAGCCGCGGCGGGCGGTGATCTTGGCCCGCGCCGCCCGCCGTTCTCAGGATCCCGCCGGGCAAGCGGGGGGTGCAGGCGCGGACACCTCAGGCAGCCGCGAGCGGAGGCCTGAGCGGTGTCGGATTGGATGGGAACCACCGAAAGGATCGAGGCGGGGCTTGGACCGCGACGTTTCCCGGGCGGGAGTGTCAGGAGGGATTCCCTGAGGTCTCCCGCGGGCGGGGAGCCCGGAGACTCGCCCCCTCCCGCCAGCGGGGGACGGCAGGAACCCGCAGCCGCCGGGGAGTCCTCTTTCCTCGAGGCGGGGGCCGCATGGGCCTGGCCCGGTTTCGGAAAACCGCGGGGCGGGGAGGCCCGGCAAGGACGCTCTCGAGACCGGCCTGGGGCGCCTCCGGGGCTCCGGCCTGCAGGACGACTGTGCCGAACGGCAGGGCAACCGCCGGGACGGGGAGCCCGGCAGGCGGCGGGAGGAGCCTCCGGCACCGCGCCGGTCTACGGATCCCGCCGGACAGGCAGGTGGGTGCAGGCGTGGACACCTCCGGCCGCCGTAAACGACGGCCGGAGCGGTGTCGGATTTGGGTGGGAATTACCGAAGGATTTGAGGTGGGGCTTGAACTGCGACACTTTCCCGAGCGGGCGTGTCAGGCGGGATTCCATGAGGGCTTCCGCAGGCGGGGAGCCCAGAAACTCGTCCCCTCCCGTCCGCCGGGCGGGGGATGGCAACAACCCGGAACCGCCGGGACGGAACCTCTTCCCCGAGGCGGGGCCGCAAGGGCCAGGGCTGGTTTCGAGAAAATCCGCAGGCGGGGGAGGCCCGGCAGGGATGCTCTCAAAACTAGCCGGGGGCACCTTCGGGTCTCCAGCCTTCAGGAACGTGCCGATCGGCAGGGCAATCGCCGGGAAGAAGCCCCGGCCGCTGGGGGCAGCGCCTCCCGGCGCCGCGGTGGTTCCGCGGCGTCCAGTCGCCATTTTGGAGACTTGCACCCAGCGTGGCAAACTATATACCCCAGCCGGTTTCGCCTTGTCAAGCTTTTTTTCCTGTTTCAATTATCTCATCGCCGTCGAGCCTGTCCCGCGGAAAACCAACCCTCATGCCTCCGCCGCCGGCTCCACTGCAACCCGCTGTTATCCCTACACATTTATCGAGTCAACGAAAAATGTTAACAAATTTTCCTGCGCATTCCCCTTTGTTTCGCCTCCCGCTCCCTTTCTTCATGTGGGCTTGCAGCAATTCCCACCCGGAAATTTCTCCCGTTTTGCCTTTGCCAGGACGCTTTTTACATCATCGCGCCCCCCACTCTCTTATGGCAATTTTTGTAAAGACAAGACAGTTTTCACGCCGCGTCAGCTTTCCGGTCGCCCCCCCGGCCCATTCCCCCGCAGGGAAGGCCGCCTCCCCGGCGGGGGCGCCGCGGCGGCCCCGCAGGCGCCCGTGGGTCTGCGCCGCCCTCCCCGGTCGTTCACGGGGGCCCGGCGCCTCGCCGGTTCACGCGACGCGCGAACCGGCATCCCGTCCTCCGGAGGCCGCCCGCCGCGGATCCCCGCCCGGCGACGCACGCAAAGCGTTTCGGCGCCCGGCAGTGCGAGTCGCCTGCGAGTCGGCGGGAAGGCGCCCGGCACCCGCGGCGTCACGTGCCGCCTTACCGCCCGCGGGCGGCACGGGGCCACCCGGCTGGCGCCGCCGGGCCGCCGCGCGGCCGGGCGCTGGTGGCCCCGGGCGCGCGACCGTGCTAACCCCTCCCGCGCCTCCGCATGCGCCCTGGCGGAACGGCCCGGGCCACGTCCCTCCCGCCGCCCCGGGGCCGTCGCTGCGCCCGGGGCCCGGTCAGGGGAGCACCTCCAGGGGTCTCACCCTTCCGCCCTCGAGCTCCAGGAAGGAGGTGCAGGTCTCCCTCAGGAAACCGAAGTCGTGGCTCACCACGAGCCGCGGGAGCCCCAGCTCGCCCAGGATCGCGAGGAGCCTGGCCCTGGCCTTCCTGTCCAGGAAATTGGTGGGCTCGTCCAGAATCAGCATCCGGGGCCGCAGGGCCAGGACCGTGCCCAGGGCCACCAGTCGCTTCTCGCCGCCGGAGAGGTCGTGGGTCACCCTGTCCCGGAGGGCGGCGAGGCCGAGGCGGTCGAGGATCTCGGAAACCACGGCCTCCGCCTCGTCGGGCGACGCCCCGAGGTTCAGGGGGCCGAAGGCGATGTCATCGGCCACGGTCGGGCAGAAGAGCTGATCGTCCGCGTCCTGGAACACGAACCCCAGCCTCGGCCTGACCTGCCGGAAGTCGCGCTCCGAGATCATGGGCCTCCCGAACACCGAGACCGTGCCGGCCCGGGGCCGTATCAGTCCCATCACGAGGGAGAGGAGCGTGGTCTTTCCCGCGCCGTTCCCCCCCACGAGCGCCGCCATCTGGCCCTCCTCCACCCGGAGCCACAGGTCTTCCAGGACGGGGGGGCCCCCCTTCCAGCCGAAGGTCACTCCCGCGAGCTCGATAAGGGGGGGCCGGCCGGCCCGCGCGCCCCCGCCCGGAAGGGCGCCGCCCGGGCCTCCCTCCCCGGGAGGGGGGAGCGGCGGGAGCCCCCCTCCCGGGCCCGGCCTGCCCCTCACGAGCGCGCGGCGACGAGCGCCGAAAGGGCGAGCGACAGGCACGCGAAGGCCAGATCCCGCGGCCGGGAGCGGTAGCCCTGCCGGATCCAGAAGCGGCCGGTCCAGCCCCGGCAGAGCATGGCGGACCGCACCCTCTCGGCCCGCTCGACGCCGCGCACGAGGAGCATGCCGGTGAGGTTGGCCAGGCTCCGGAAGGTGTGGAGATCCATCCGCGGCGAGAACCCCCTCACCTTCATGGCGTTTCTGAGCCTCCCGAATTCGCGGCCCACAACCGCGACGTAGCGCGAGGTCAGGAGGCAGAGCGCGGCCGCCTTCTCCGGGGCGCCCAGGGCCCGGGCGGCGGACGCCAGCTCCGTCACGGACGAGACGCGGAGCAGCGCGAGGGCCCCCGCCGTGACCCCCAGGGCCTTCACCGAGATCCGCGCCGCGAGGGCCGCCCCCTCGCGCGATGCCGCGAGCCCCGGGAGCAGGGCCTCCGACCCGCCCCGCCCGGGCACGGTGAAGGGCAGGAGGATCCACACGAACACGAGAAAGGAGTTCACCGCCAGGAGCCTTTTCCAGAAATCCCTGTCCGCGAGGGCGCCCGCGAGCGCGGCGAGGCAGAGCGAACCCGCGAGTCCCAGGAGGGCCCCCTCCAGCGCCGGCGCCAGCGCCAGCTCCACCGACCAGAGGACGAGCACCGCGAGCTTCAGCCGGGGATCGAGCCCGCGCAGTACTCCCCCGGCGGGGCCCCCCGCAGGGGCGCCGACCGGATCAGCTCGCGCCTTGTCTCCAGAACGCACCCTCAACACCGTTCTCCCGCCGGGCGCCCGCCGGCCGACTTGCCGGGACCCGCCCGCCCGCGCAACGCCCGGGTTGACACCTCACGGCCAGGGGCCGAGAAGGGAACGGACAAATAACCTATATATATTTTACACTATTATTTATCACGTTATTATGCTGGTTTCTTCGCGCAGTCAAGCCGCTGCCGACCTCCTTTTTCCAGCCCCGCAACCGGCGGGATGCTGGCAACGACAGCCGGCGGCGGCACCGGGCGGGGGGCGGCAGGGAGACCCCATAGTACTTCAGGCCCTGAGTGATTGCCAGTCCCGCCCTTCCCGCCTTACCTCCCCGCAACGCATCCTCGCCGGACTCCGATCCCTCCCGGACGCACCGACCGTGACCGCCCTGACGGGGGCATCCGCAACCCTGGGACCGGCTGACGTTCTCTTGATTTTTAATATATTTTGATGTTTATTTTTTTATATTAATTAATAATATTATACTGACCGATAACGAACCCCCTCGCCATGCAGTCACCTGCCCGGCACCAGTCCCCAGAGGCGGCCGCACGATGCCTGCCCCATGGAAACGCCCGGCACGGGATCGCAGACGGCGACTGCCGGGCCGTCCCCGCCAGGCGGACGCCGCGCCCCCCGACACGCAGTCTCCCCTGCGTCTCCCCTCCGGTGCTTCCGTCTGACGGGTGCCTCCCGCCCCGCATCCGGGCCGGCCCGGCATCAGCGCCGACCCGGCATCGCCTAGCCCGGGCGGATCGCCGCCCGGTGTCTGCCGCGCCCTTCCGTGCCTCCCGTTCGGCGGCGGGCCTTGTCAGGGGCCCCGCGGCGGAAGACTCGCCGGGACGGCGGTGGGCGGCATGCCGGCGCCGGATGGTCTCCCGGCCAGGCGCCTTGCCCGGGGATTCCGCCCATCCCCAGTCCCGGGCGGCTCGCCGGCCGATCCCGCCGTCTGTGCATACCGCTCGTCTGACATCAAACATGAAAGGACAGGCCTCAGCCAGCGTTTCTGTTAGATATTAATTATATAATCTTATATTATAATAATATATAAACATAAGCATTTCTCTAAATCTTCCCGCCACCCCCCTCACGGCCCCGGCAGACCCGCCGCCCCGGCAAGGGCAGGCAGTCCCTGCGGGAAACGGGGCCTCCCGGACGCGGGAGACCGTGGGGTAACCCCGTCAGGGGCCGGTCTCCCGTGCTCCGGGAAGTCCCCCCCGCAAGCAAGGGGGGGCACCGTCCCTCCCCGCGACTCCAGGCGCGGCTGGGGACGGCTAGTTGAACGAGAACCTGAGCGGCACCGAGAGGTCGAGGGTGCTCAGGCCCGCGCTGTCAGGGATGGGGGGCAGCGGCGAGGAGCGGGCCAGAAGCGCCAGCGCCTCCGCGTCCAGGACGCCGTGCCCCGAGCTCTGGGTCAGCGATGCCCCGCTGATGCTGCCGTCCCTGTTCACCGTGAAGCTCACCCGCGCCACGCCGGTGAGCCGCCTCGCCCGGGCGGAGGGCGGGTACTTCTTCCGCCGCTCGAGACGGCGGCGGATCGCGGCCTTGTATGCCTCAAGCTCATCGGGATTGCCCAGTCCCGTGCCGCCGGGCGGGCCTCCGGGCCCCACCCCCCCGGAACCAGGTGCGGAGGCCGACGCCCCGGGGGCGGGGCCTTCCGCGCGGACGCCCCTCTCCGGCCTGGGCCTGGGAGCCGGCCTGGGCTTCCTCTCGGGTGCGACGGCTGGAACCGAAGGGGGAGGGGGGAGCGGCTCCGCCCTTTCAGAGACGCTCTCCAACACGCGCATCTCCTCAGGCTCGGGCTCGGGCTCCGGCGGCTCCTCCCCGGGCGGCGCCATATCAGGGGCCTCCTCCTCCGTGACCAGGGCGTCCTCCGCCCCCCCCTGCCCCCCCATGGGATCGAAGGCCGACATGTCCAGGACGGCCAGGGGCCTCCACTCGGGCGACTCCCCCTCCCCCGCCCCGAGAACCAGCGCCGCGACCGCCGTGGCGTGGAAAGCGATACCCAGAAGACAGGCGTTGCGTAAGGCACGCGCCGCCG
>JAITEZ010000253.1 GCA_031281735.1 Deltaproteobacteria bacterium
CGTTTCCTCTTGTTCTCTCCAGTTCTCTCCTGATCTCTCCAGTTCTTTCTTCAGTCTTTCCTTTCTGTTTCCCTTGTTCCCGCTCTCCCAGACTTCCCCTTCCCCTCTCCCCCTCTCTCCCTCTCTAACTCTCATCCCCAAACCGCGATGCCGAGGCCGACCCGGCTACCGACGGGAATCAGAGTTCCTGCCCCTCGGGAGAGGGACGGAAAGACCCCCGTGGTTCAGGCGATGCAGGCCGGCGGCCGGCCCCCGCCCCGCCGGAACCGCCCGCCTGTTCACTTAATATCCTTGACTTCCCGGCCCCCTCGGTTGCAATCGGCCGGAACCTGTACTAGACTCCGAACAATCTGACGGCTCCGCGCCGCACGGGCGTCCAGGCACCGAGGCCCCGGAGGCGGTTTCCAAGGACGGGCCGCAGGGCGCGCGCCGTGCCTTCCCTCCCGGCCTCGGGGGGCATTCTTTGACGGAAACGCGCGGCATGCCCCGCCACTCATGGCGGGGAGGATGCCGAGGATAGCGGGCTCCGGCCGGGGGCGCCCGCCTCAGGGCCGGCAACCCGCAGGGCCCGCCCGAGACCCGTTCCCTCGGGAGCAACCTTGGAGTATGTACTTATGAAAAAGCACACCTGCATAGTCTGCGCCTACGAGTACGATCCCGCCGTGGGGGACCCGGACAACAACATCCCGCCCGGCACGCCCTTCGAGGCCCTCCCGGCCGACTGGACCTGTCCCGTCTGCGGCGCCGGCAAGGATCAGTTCGAGGCCGTCGACTAGGGCGGACGCGGGGCGGGTGGGGCCGCCCCCCGCGCCCGCCGAAGCTCCAGAAGCCCCCCGGAGGCCAGCAGGCCTCCGGTTTTTTTTTACCCTACCCCGCCCCGCTGGCCTCCCCACGGGAAGTCCCGCGGCAGTACCGCCCACTGCGGAGAGACCCCATGATCTACCCCTTCAACGCGGCCGAGGCCCTGAAGATGGCCATCTCCATCGAGGAGAACGGCTTCAAGTTCTACACCGACGCGGCCAAGCGCTACGCGCCCGGCCCCGCGGCGGACCTTTTCGCCAAGCTTGCCAAGGAGGAGACGGGCCACCTGGCCATCTTCCAGGGCATGCTGGACGGGCTCTCGCAGGATTCCGCCCCCACCGCCTGGGATCCGGACAACGAGACCGACCAGTACCTGAAGATGATGGCCGACATGCACATCTTCCAGCAGGATCCGGCGGAGGTCGCGAAGGTTCTCGCCAAGGTCAAGGATCAGAAGGACGCTCTCGAGCTCGCCATCACCTTCGAGAAGGATTCGGTGCTCTTCTTCGTCCAGCTCAAGGAGGCCTCGGCCGAGATCAGCGACAAGATCTCCGTTGACAGGCTCATCGCCGAGGAGGCCCGCCACCTCCGGATCCTGGCCAGGGAGTACAACAGGCTCTACCGGCCCGGCAGGTAGCGGCGCGCGGGGACGCCCGGGCGCCTCCGCTCGCCGCCGGTTGCCCGCGCGCCGCCGAAGGGCGCCGGCTCATGCCGTGCCGGGCGGGGCCTTCGCCGCAAGCCCGCCCCGGGAGCCTTCCCCCGCGGCCGGGAGGGCGCGATCCCGCCCGGGCCCTCCCCCGCCCGGACGGCCGGGGGCCCAGGCCGGCCGCCCCTCCCGGCCGGGTCACTTCCGCGGCATCCCCCCGTGGCCTATAATGGGTCGCGGCGATCCCCAACCGCCCGGAAAACGGGCGGTCGGGGTCGGCCCGCCCATATCGAAGACCCCTCCGGCGCCCGGCGGGCGCCGGAGCGTTTTTTTTCGCCTCCGGCACGGCAGGAGGCCGCGCCGCCAGACGCCGTGCGGCCCGCCCGCTGGCGGGCCCCGACCGAGGAAGGAACGACCCGATAATGGAACCGATCAAGATAACCGACGACATCTACTGGGTGGGGGCCGTGGATTACGACATCCGCGACTTCCACGGATACCTCACCCCCAGGGGGAGCACCTACAACGCTTATCTCATCGTGGACGGCGAGACGGTGACCCTCGTCGACACCGTCCGGCACGGCTTCGAGGACGAGCTCCTCTCCCGCGTCTCCAAGATCGTGGACCCGGCCAGGATCACCCAGGTCATCTCCAACCACGCCGAGATGGACCATTCCGGGGGCCTCCCCGGCATCGTGCGCGCCATCGGCTCCGGGAAGCCCGTCTACGCCTCGGCGATGGGGGTGAAGAACCTCCACGGGCAGTTCCCCGCGGAGGGCCTGAACCTCAAGGACGTGGCCAAGGAGAAGCCCGCGGAGGGCGGGCTCACCTTCCAGTTCCTCGACACGAAGATGATCCACTGGCCTGACAGCATGTTCTCCTTCGTGCCGGAGAGGGGCGTCCTCTTCTCCCAGGACGGCTTCGGGCTGCACTACGCCTCGACCGACCGCTTCGACGACCAGGTGCCCTGGGATCTCCTGCGGAGCCTGGCGGTTAACTACGTCGCGAACATCCTCACCCCCTACACGCCGCAGATAGCGAAGGTGCTGGAGACAGTGAAGGGCTCGGGGCTCCTGGAGAGGATCAGGATCATCTGCCCCGACCACGGCGTCGTCTGGCGCTCGGAGCCAGGCCGGATAATCGGGCTCTACGCGCACCTCGTGACGCAGGCTCCCGCCCGCAAGGCGGTCGTGGCCTTCGACACCATGTGGCACTCGACCGAGTACATGGCCCGCGCCCTCACGGACGCCCTGGGCGCGCGGGGCATCGAGACCGCCTATCTGTCGCTCAAGCACAACCACCGGAGCCAGGTGGCCACGGAGGCCTACGAGGCGGCGGCGGTGCTCGTCGGGACCCCCACCATCAACAACCAGCTATTCCCCTCGGTGTCGGATCTCCTCTCCTACTTCAGGGGCCTCAAGTTCAAGAACAAGATAGGCGCCGCCTTCGGCTCCCACGGCTGGAGCGGCGAGGGCGCGAAAATTGTCCAGGCCGAGCTCGCCGGCCTGGGCTGGAAGATGCCCGCCCCGGAGGTGCGCGTCCAGTGGGTGCCCCGCGAGGAGACCCTCCAGCCCCTGTTCGATCTGGCCGGGGCCGTCGCGGACGAGATCGACCGGGTGGCGCCCGCGGCCGCGGTCTAGGCCGGCCCCGGCCCGCCGCCGCGGGCGCGGCGCCGTCCCGCGCCCCCCCCCGCCGTCCCGCCTGGCCGGGAAAGGTCGCCATGCCGCCGAGGATCACGAAGGGCAGGCCCCAGAAGACGAACGCCGTGAGGCTCCTCGAGAGCAAGGGACTCCCCTTCGAGCTCCTGGAGTACCCGGTGGACGAGAGCGATCTCTCCGCCGAGAGGGCGGCCTCCCTGCTGGGCCTCCCCGAGGCCGCGGTCTACAAGACCCTCGTGGCCCTGGGGGACAGGACAGGCCACGTCAAGGCGCTGATCCCCGCCGGCCGCCAGCTTTCGCTCAAGGCGCTGGCCGACGCCACGGGCGACAAGAAGATCCTCATGCTGCACGTGAGGGATCTGCTGGAGGTTACCGGCTACGTGCGGGGAGGCTGCTCCCCCCTGGGCGGGAAGCTCAGATGCCCCGTGTACATACTGGACGAGGCGCTCGCGCTTGAGAGGATGGCCTTCAACGCAGGGCGGCGGGGGCTCCTGGCGTACATGAAGCCGGGCGACTTCCTGCTGGCGGCGGGGGCCGTCCCGGCCCCCATCTCGCCTCCCGGGGAGGGGTGACCGGCCGGCGCGGGCGGACGCCGCCGGCCTCCGGGCCGTCGCGCCGCCGCTTTCCGGGCCCCGGGCGGGAAACCGCCCGGGGCCCTCACGTCACGCCCGCCGGCGCCCGGGACGGCCTCGCCGATCCCGCAAGGCCGACGGCCCGCCGGGAGGCGGGGCCTGGCCCGGGGGCGGGCCGGGTGCCGGGCGGGCGGCCCGCCGCGCCCGGCAGGCACCGGCCTGCGGATCCCGCCCTCACCCCCCCCGTCCGGGGGGAGGCACCAGGCGTATGTAGGAGTTGCGCCACTCTTTCAGGGCCTTCTCGCGCTCCTGGGGGTTCGCGTCCTCGAGGCTCATGAAGGCGTCCAGGAACTCCACCGGGTAGCGGGCCTTCAGATAGGCCGCGCGGTAGCTGACGAGGGCCCGCGAGGCGGCCTCGCCCTTGGCCGGGGAGATGCGGGCGTGGAAGACCAGCCTGTCCCAGAGCTCCGCCGCGAGCGCCTCAGGGAAGCCGTTGGCGGCGCCCAGCGAGAGGAAGGCGGGCCTGCGCGCGGAGAGCTCCTCGCGGTCGTCACGGGCCATGGCGCGGACGAGGATCTCCGCGAGCTGGAACCCGCAGCGGGTCACTGCGTCCACGGCGCCGGCTATCTGCTCCAGGTAAAGGAAGACCCCCCAGGTGGGGGCGAGGATGCCCTCGAGGGCCTGGTGCGGGAGGGGCCTGGGCGTCCCGCTCCGGCGCGCCTCCAGGAACTCGGAGCAGACGCCGAAGTCGTTGAAGAGCGGCGGGTGGAGGGCCCGGAGGGCGACGAGGTCGGGGAAGCTCAGGCCCTTGAGCATCCTCAGTGTCCCCGTCACCCAGTAGTTCTCCAGGAAGGGTATGCCCGAGGTGTTGCCCTCGGAGAGGAGCGCCAGGGTGGCGTGGTCGTCGAGCGGGATGGCCGAGAGATCGGCGCGCCCCCCGCCGCGCTCGATGAGCCTGAGGCAGGCGGCGAGGAGCGAGAGCGACTTGCGGGGGGCCACGTCGAAGCGCAGGAGCCCGTTCTCCTCCACCGCCCGCCCCTCGTACTGGACGGCGGTGCGGGGCCCGCGGCCCCCGATGGCCCCGAAGTCCTGGAAGAGGGGGACCGAGTCGCGCAGGAGCCGGGGGCTCACCACCAGGCTGAAGGGCGAGGCGGCGGCGGCCCGGGGGAGATCGTCCAGGACCAGGCAGTAGTCGACGATCTTCCTGATGACGGGGGTCCTGGCCGCGGCCTCGCGGAAGAGGGATATCTCCTTGAGGGCCGTCTCCAGGGGGATCCCCGAGTGATCCGGGAGCATGCCGCAGAGGTCGTCCATCTCCTTGAGCGGGAAGCCGAAGGCGCGGCCCACCTCGCGGACCAGGGCCCGGCCGCGCAGGTGGTGAAGGGAGAGGGAGCGCGCGGCGAAATGGGAGCCCCCGTAGGTGTCGGAGATGTAGGAGACTATCTCGGCCGCCCGCTCCTGGGGGGCCTCGAGCTCGATGCGGGGGTAGTCACGGGCCTCGGGGTTCACGAAGAACTCCGGGGCGAGGCCGTGCTCCACCGGATCGACGTCGGTGATGCCCAGGGCGTAGCAGACCAGCGACGAGGCCGGGGGCCCCTGGCCGGGGCCCAGGAGGATCCCCTGGGAGCGGGCCCTGGCGGCGTAGTCCGCCACCACGAGCATGTACTGGGAGCCGCCCGCGGCCAGCAGATCCTCGGTCTCGCGCCGGAGGCGCTCTCGGTAGGCCTCCCTCTGGTTCTCGCCGAAGGCGGGGTTCCGGGCCTCGAGATCCTCCAGCCTCCTCTCCAGCCCGTCCCTGGCCGCCTTGATGAGGAAGTCGTCCGCCCGCTCCCGGAAGTCCTCGGAGGGCCGCGGGCCCTCGCCGATGTCGGGCCGGGGCGGGAGGAAGGCCCTCCGGCGCGGGAGCTCCACCCGGCAGAGCGCGGAGACGGCCAGCGTGTTGTCGCAGGCCTCGGGGCAGTCCCGGAAGGCCTCGCGCATCTCGGCGGGCCCTTTCAGGGACAGGTGGCCACGGCCGACGGGGGACGAGAGCCGCGCGTAGTCGAAGGGGGCCCTTGTGCGCACGCAACGCAGGATCTCGTAGGCGCCCTCCTCCGAGGCGTCCAGGCAGGCGCACTCGCCTGCGGCGACGAGGGGGAGGCCCGTGTCCCGCGCGAGCCTCTTCAGGCCCTCGCGCTCCTCGGGCGGGCAATCCGGGCCCTCGGGGCGGATCTCGAGATAGAACCTGCCGGGGAAGAGGCGGGCGTAGCCCTCGGCGCAGTCCCGGGCCGCCCGGTAGCTCCCCTCCCGCAGGAGCCTGGGTATCTCGCCCAGGCTCCCGGCGGAGAGCGCCAGGAGCCCCGCCCCGTGCTCCCGCAGCAGCTCCTGGTCGGCCCGGGGGTGGTGGAAGAAGCCCTCGATGTTGGCCCGGGCGGTCAGCCGCACCAGGTTCCGGTAGCCCGTGAGCTCCTTGGCCAGCAGGACCAGGGTCCCCGGGGCCTCGCCTGCGGAGTGCGTCCTCCTCCCGCGGGGCGCTATGAAGCACTCCAGCCCCGGGATGGGGCGGATCCCCGCCCGCACCGCCTCCCGGTAGAAGCCCCAGACGCCGAACATCTGCCCCAGATCCGTGAGCGCCACCGACTCCATGCCCAGCTCGCGCACGCGCGCCACGAGCGCGGGCACGCGGATGGTCCCCGCGAGGAAGCTGAAGCAGGAACGCACGTGGAGGTGCACGAATGACATGTTTGGCGCCCCGGGAGCGGGTGTCCGCTGCGCGTCGCGTCCGGACGGCGGCGTGGCTGGCGTTATGGCGCCAGGAGCAGACGAAGCTGCACGTCGCACGATTATAGCTCCAAACGGGGGCCCGCGCATCCCGAATCGATCGCCGCCCGGGCTCGCCCCCGGCGGGGGGCGCGGCGGACCCGCGGTCGCCCCGGGAACCCGCCGAGGCCGGGATTTCGTGGGGCTTGTGTGATATGATGATCCCATCGGGCCGGAAAACCTGCGTTACACTCTTCTGCGGCGGGCCGCTCGCCGGGGGGCTTCCGTGATCACGAAGCTTAAGGGCCTTTTCAGCGGGCCGCTCAGGGCGGCCCTGAAGCGGGTGGATTTCGTCCGCCTCGTCGAGCTCCTGAGCCGCGTGGAGCCGGGGCGATCCTTCGCGGAGAGGGATCCCCTGGGCCCGTCCTTCGCCGACCAGGACCAGATAGCCAGGCTCGCGGTGGATCTCGCCGAGCGCGTCCCCGAGGGGAGGGGCGACGGCCCCAACCGCCGGGAGCTCCAGGCCCACGTGGACCGCATCTCCTGCCGCTACGACTGGGAGCTCCACAAGGCGACCAAGGGCGCCTGCTTCAACCTGGTTACGCACATCTTCGAGACGGCGGACCTGGAAAGCCTCTACGTGTCGAGGGACCGCCGCGAGCTCAGGCACCTGGGGAAGCTCAGGAAGGCTGCGGAAGAGGGGCTGGGGGTGGTGTACCTCGTGAACCACACCTCCCACTTCGACGAGTTCATCCTGAACATCTTCCTGGACTCCTGGGGGTTACAGCTCCCCCTCTTCGCCGCCGGCCAGAACATGATGGCCACCCCCAGCCTCACGCGGCTCTTCATGCTGGGCTCCTACGTGATAGTCCGCAAGGGCGCCTCCAGGAGCTACCTCTCGGCGCTTCTCCACTACTGCCAGGCCCTGGCGGAGATGGGCAAGCCCCAGGGCATCTTCCTCGAGGCCTGGTCCGGCGGGGCCCGCACCCGGGACGGGTCGCTGCGGTACCCCAGGAGGCTAGTGACCATCCAGGGGGCGCTCGCCGCCCGGGGGGACGTGCTGGTCCAGCCGGTGGTGCTGAGCTACTCCCGGGTCCCGGAGGATCTGGATCTCTCCGAGGGGAGGAGCCTCGCGTCCTGGCTCAACGGGTCGCGGCTCCTGGCCGGGCTCGCCCGGAACCCCCTGCACCCGCTGGCGGGCCTCGCCGCAGGGGTCAGGGGCCTCTACGGGCGGACCTACGTTGGCTTCGGGGAGGGGAGGCTCCTTTCCGAGCTCAAGGGGGAATGGTCCCAGAGCGGCGACTCGCGGGACCTGGAGCTCGACGAGTACACCGCCCTCTACGCAATCCGGGAGATAGCCAGGGACAAGAAGATCATGGCCTCCCAGCTCGCGGCCCTGGGGCTGGGGCTCGCCCTCCGCCGGGGGAGCCTGGACGTGACGGGGGCCGCCGAGGAGTCGCTGGAGGTCGTCCGGGACTACCACACCCGCGTCTTCGACGCCGAGCCGGACCTCGAGGACTTCGTCCGCGACAACCCCATGGCCGCGGTGGTGGAGGACGGGCTCAGGTCGCTCAGGATGCGCCGGGTGACGAGCGGGCGGCCCTGGCTGCGCCGGAGGCTCCCCAGGGTGCTCTCGTCCCACGGCCTCTCCTACTACGCCACCCACAGCGACCGGAGGCTCTACAGCCCGGCGGGCAAGGAGAACATGGTGGTCTGCGGGGCCGGGCCCTGGGGCTACGCCATGGTGACGCTCGTGGGCCGCCGGACCATATCCGACAGGAAGTTCCACAACTCCTCCCTGTCCCTTTACGACGGGGACGAGGCCGTCATACAGGACATCCAGGACACCCGGACGCGGCCGGAGTTCCCGGAGGCGCGGCTACCCAAGAACGTCTTCCCCACCGCGGACGCCGTGGAGGCCTTCCGCAAGGCCAACGACGTGATCATCGCCGCCCCCCCCTCCCGCACGGGGGCCCTCCTGGCGACGGTGCTCAACTCCGCGCCCGCCCTGCGGAGCCTCATCCTGGCCGCCCGCGGCTTCGACCCCCTGACCCACCGGCTCGCCGTGCAGATGGCCTGGGAGGCCGCCGCGGCCGCAGGCCGGGCCGACGTGAACATCCTGGCCCTCTCGGGGCCCTTCAACCCGCAGGACCTGATGGCCGACAAGGGGGGGATCTGGATCCTCGCGGGCCCCCGGCGGGGGGGCAAGCACCCCGAGAGCCCCCTCTTCCGCTTCGGCCGCTTCCGGGTCCAGGAGAGCGACGACCCCCTGGGTGTCGAGATAGCGGCCTCCCTCGCCGACGCCTACAGCCTCTACGGCGCCTGGCTCAAGGCCCGGGGCGAGCTCAAGGGCCCGGAGGACCTGGCCCGCTTCGTCCTCGAGATCTCGATCGAGGCGAGGCTCCTGGCCATGGCCCTGGGGGCCAAGCCCGGCACCTTCGAGGCCGACAGCCCGGCCTGGGTGGCGGAGTTCATCTACTGCGCCCTCTCGGCCTCGCGCTACCACACCGTCAAGCTCGCCGCCCAGAAAGGGGGCGAGGCCCTGAAGGAGCTCCTGGACCAGGAGCCGGACCGCTGGCCTGACCGGGGCCTCACCGGGTACCAGGCCATCCACTCCGCCCACCTGATCGCCCGGCACATCTCCATCAAGACCCCGCACCTGGAGCGCGCCGACAAGATCTTCTGGGGGGGCTAGGGGGCGCCTGCCGGGGCGGCCCCTAGCCCCCGCGCCGCCA
>JAITEZ010000306.1 GCA_031281735.1 Deltaproteobacteria bacterium
CCGGCCTTCTTGAAGACGAAGCGGAACGCCTGTGTGTCGAGGACGGCGCGGGCGCGGAAGGGTGGGATCTGGGCGATGATTGAGAGCAGTGATTCGGATATGTCGGCATCGAGCGGCGCCAGTTGGGATGAATCCATGTCGGCGAGGGAGAATGAGGAGGAAGTGATATGGACGAGAGGCTTGTCGGGCGGGACGGGCATGTGCAGGGGCATGGGAGGCTCCTTTGGCGGCGTGGCGGTGGAAGGCCGGGTTATTGTAATAGGTGTTATTGAATGTGGGGAGACGGAGTTACTTGTCTTGACCTTGTTTTTGGGAAGCTTTAACCCCATTTTCC
Organism: Deltaproteobacteria bacterium; assembly: GCA_031281735.1. Taxonomy (GTDB): domain Bacteria; phylum Desulfobacterota; class Desulfarculia; order Adiutricales; family Adiutricaceae; genus JAIRZX01. The sequence continues at coordinate 335 of JAITEZ010000306.1, forward strand.
TGAAAAGACCGATATAAAAACCTTTGGCTATTTCATTATCATGGATTGATGCGGGGATAGCATTTTTCAATCCTTTAATAAAAAGATCATCTCCAGTTTTATAATGTAGATTTAGATATATAAAAACATAAGGTTTATGTTTAATTTTGATATATTTAAGTAAAAGTAATGCTAATTTTGGTTTTTCTAGTGATATTTTTGATAATATATAGTTTTGGAATTTTTTTAAAGGAATAAGTGCCGACAGGGGTAAAGTGAAGTAGATTTTTTCGCAATCGTTTTCACTTTCCTGTTTGGTGAGAGTGGCTATCGGCGCGAGGATAGCCAGTGCGGGGTCAAGGAAGGTCTTGATGTTGGCTTTCAGGAACCGGGACATGTCGGCTTGCCCGCCATGCAAGCCGGATAGCGTTGGGGTTTGACCAGAAGGATCTGGATGCCCTTTGGAAGGGGGAGAGACCTGGATATTCATCAGTTTGAAGAAGTGATGATAAAAGTTCCTCGATGAGACGTGGCGCGGATAGAAAGTGCGGACGGTGTGTTTGATGTCATTGAGCAGTCTGATATTCAGGACAAAGGATACTTTTGTTTTCTTTGTGCCGTGAGAGTATCTCAGAATCAGTTCCGCGCCCTGCGGCCTGTTGGGCATGAAGTCAGGGTTTATGGGCGTGCGGGGTTTCGGGATGCTTTTGAAAGCGGATACGGGCAGTTCAAAAGTGTACTGTTCGTAACCGGGGCCGCTTTCAGCCTTCATGGAAGTCATGAGAGGGGCCAGCAAGGCAATAGCGGGAGCCAAGTCATCTAAGGCGGTATTATGCGGTTCATTCGCCATGTCTATCATTCCTCCTGAATGTCAGTGTATGACGCTATATGCGGCGTTTTACGTGAAACAGATCTACTGATATGAACAAGATTTCAAGGATGCTTATGACGCTATATGTTGTGTATAGTTTGAAGTCGGCTACAAGTTGAATGTCGGTTCGGGGGAGTTCGGACTTGTGGCATTGAGCCTTCCGGGCACAAGTTGGATGCCGATATCGATATCCGATTAGTGGCGTCCCTGGGACGGGCACACAAGTTCAATGTCAGGGGCGCGAGGACGGCATGCTCCCCGCGCCGGGGGGAAGTCTGGCCTTGCTAAATCACTCCGTAAAGGCGGATGGCCCTGCGGAGCCTGTAGGTACGGCTCGTGAGTCTTTTCCTGGCGGCCCTGATGCCCTTGGATATGGTTCCGGGCACGTCGGGGAAGGTGTTTCTGAGATAAGCCTGGGCCTCTGCCGAGATAATCACGTCCATCGCCGCGTCAAGGGCGGACTCGATGTCGGCATCGGTGGCGACGGGAGCGAACATGGGTTCCTCCGTCAGGGAATCGAACAGGGCGCGGAATCCTGTCTCTATGGACTCGCACCGGGCGGTGAAATCAAGGGGGGAGAACATGGGGGGTTCCTTTCCATGCGCCGGGCATCACGGGACGCCCGGCGCGGTCCTGAGGTCTTAAACGGCGGTTTTCTTGGCATCAAGAACGAGGCGGGTGATTTCACACACCTTGTGCATCTCCTTGAGGACGGCGCGGGCGGCCCTGATTTCCTTCGCCGTCCCGCCGCCACCGAAAGTGGAAGCGAGAAAGACCATGGCGTGGGAGCCGAGGCTGTTCGCGATATTCATGATTGCGAAAGCCTCGTCTTTCGCTTTCTCCTTTCCGGCGTTGTCCTTTGCAGTGGCGAAATCGGAGGCGGCCTTCTTCGCGGCGGTGATGAGTTCGGAGTCTTTCACTGTAGGCTACCTTTCTCTCCCGGTCTGGCGCCGGGGTTCATTAGGGGATTTGATTCCCCATTTCATAATAAAAAGTATATCTGAACCGTATTTCTATGTCAACAGATAGCATTGGATTATCAGTTGCTAACTCCCATAAATTACTAGAATTTTTTTTGGCATGAAAAAAAATGATGAAAAAACTGAAAAAAATGAAGGAGAGCGTAATACAGTTGCACCAATAGCGCATATATTCTCTATGAAATTCCCCTCCAGGCATTCATATTACCAATGTAATCTGAAACGTTGGCTATGTTCCCTCCTTCCCGCGCACACACCCCATGATGTGGAAATCGCGCATCCGCAAAACCACTCCCGGCGGTACCCGCCACGCAAGTCCCCATTCCTCCCCCTTCCCCGCCCTCCCTCACCCTCCCGCGGTCACCATTAATACATGTCCCTCATCCTCAATAGAGAGAGAAAGCAATCGCCTTGCCTATATCTTTAGATATAAAATCACTTACAATCACATACAATCGCTGCTTATCTATATCCATATAACATTGCGTATTATTGCTTATTATACCCACCCCGGAAAACAGGGCTCCGGGCTCTTGTGACCTCGCCCTCGCCCGTGGCGTGCAAACTGAGGCGTCTTCCTGCTGGCGGGTGGGCGGATATGGTATGATGTGGCGACGGGCGGCATGTGGGGGGTGTTTTCATGGCGGGGGAGTTGTGTCTGGGGATCGAGCTGGTCCCGGTGGGGGATTTGAGGCCTTACGGGCGGAACCCGAGGCGGAACGACGGGGCGGTGAGGCGGATGGCGAGGTCGATTGAGGAATACGGTTTTGTGCATCCGGTGCTGGCGACGGGGGACGGGGAGGTGGTGGACGGGCACCTGCGTCTGAAGGCGGCGGCGGTGCTGGGCTTGAAGAGGGTCCCGGTGATGCGGGTGGAGGGGCTGGACGCGGCGGGTGTGAAGGCGGCGCGGATAGCGTTGAATCAGGCGGCGTCGTGGGCGAAGTGGGACGTCCCGTTGTTGCGGATGGAGATGGAGGACCTGCGGGCGGCGGATTTTGATCTGGAGCCTCTGGGTTTCGGCGCGGGTTTTTACGGGAACCTGGAGTTGAGCGACGCGCTTGCGGGCGGCGGGGACGGATACGGTGATGGCGGTGATGGCGGGGGGCCCGCGGTTGGCGGCCCTGGCGGCGGGGGGAAGGCGTCTGCGGGGAAGACGCCTGTCACGGTGGTGCTGGGGCCGGGGGATTACGGGAGGTGGGAGGCTTTCAAGGGGCGGATCGGGGAGAGGTCCGACACGCGGGCCTTCCTGCGGGTGTTGGAGGCCCTGGAGGCGTGATAGTGCCGTTCTGCGGGGAGTACCTGTTCCATCCGGTGCCGCTGGAGTTGAGTTTCGGGGACTGCGGGTACGGGTGCGCGTACTGTTTCGTGCGGCTGAACGGGAGCCGCGTGAGGCATTCGGCGGTGGGCCTGGCGAACGCGCTGGGGCGGGCGCGCGGGCGGGGTGACCTGACTTCGGTGCTGCTGGACGACGGGTATCCGGTGCTGGTGAGCAACCGCAGCGACTTCCTGAGCCCGCGGGCATGGGACGGGGCGGCGCGGCGTGGGCTTGCGGTGATGACGGAGATGGGGGTGCGGTGCGCCTTCCAGACGAAGGGGGGGACGCGGGGCCGGCTGGAGGAGGCTGAGGGGACGCTTGATTACAAGGCGGTGTGGTACTGGACGCTGACGACGCTTGACGAGGGCCTGTCCGCGCGGCTGGAGCCTGGGGCGCCGGGCCCGGCGGAGCGGCTGAGGTGCATGGAATGGCTGGCGGGGCGGGGTCATTCGGTGTACGCGGGGTTCAACCCTTACGAGCGGACGTGGCACGGGGGCCGGGGGGCGGAGATGGCGCGGCGCGCGCGGGAGGCGGGGGCGTTCGGGGTGCTGATGCAGTGCCTTCACCTGAACTCCAACCAGAGGAAGCGGATGACGGCGGGCGAGGTCGGGGCGTGCGGGGCGGACGCGGTGGGGAGGGCGATGCGGAAGCGGATGTGCGAGGGGGATCTTGACTACGCGGACTCGCTGATGGGGGCGTGCGCGGCGGAGGGCCTGCCGTTCTTCTGTTACCTCGGGGACGGGGGGACGGTTCTTTTCGACAGGTACCGGGAGGTCTACGGGAAGGTGTTCCCGACGATACAGGACGCGGGGAACAGGCTGGCGGAGGGCGCGGGGGACGAGAGGATCGTGGGTTTCGGGGGCTTCTGGGACGCGCTGACGGCGCGGGAGTCCCCGCCGCGGTGGGGGGGCGACATGCGGGACTACGTGGCGTCGCTGAACCGGGAGATGCTTTACGACCAGGCGCTGTCGACGCGGGGCATCGGGTTCCGGGGGGTGGCGCGGCTGATGTGGCGCGACCTGCGGATGAAGGCGGGCCCGATGTTCCGGCGGGAGTGGGCGATGCTGGTGGGCGACGACTACCTGCCCGTCGCGGACGCGGACGGGGATCCGCTGTACCTGTGGAGGAGGCGGGGGGGGCTCCCGACGGTGATACCGCTGGGGAGGCTGTCGGAATATTCCGCCCTGTCGCCGGAAACGGCTTGACATCCGCCGCGCGGCGTGGTACTGGTGATCGGGAGGCCCTGGCGCGGTGTCAAGCGGCCTGGACATGACGGGGGGGACGGGCGATGGCGGTGAGCAAGGTGAGCGGGGAGCGGAGGATGACGAGGCGGGAGGCCGCGGACGAGTCGAGGGCGCGGAAGGCGGCCCTGCGGGCGGGCATAAGGGCGGGGCTGAGGCGGAGGAAGAGGTAGCGGCGGCGGGGGCGGGCCGGCATGGGCGGGCGCGTGCGGGGCCGCGGGCGCGGGCGGACCGTCACGGTGGACGTGGCGGCGCTGCTGGGCGAGGCGGGCTCCGGGGACGGCGCCGGGCCGGAGGGCGAGGCCGTCCGCGACGCGCTCAGGGGGCGCGACGCGCCGGAGGATCCGGATCTCGGCTGGGAGGTGAGGCCGGGGCGGGGCGGCGGGGGGCCGCGGACGTTCGGGCAGGTGAAGGCGGAGCTTGACCGGAAGGTGGAGCGGGAGATGCGCCGCATGGAGTGGCGCTTCACGCCGGAGATCTCGGAGGCGGTCGTCCAGGACCTCGTGAGGGCGTTCCATTACGGGTGCACGGACGCGGAGGCGTGCGCCTACGCGCGGGTGAAGCACTCGACGTTCGCGGCGTGGCTGCAGCGGAACCCGGACTTCGCGGAGCGGCGCCTGCAGCTGAAGGATCTCCCGGTGATCATGGCTCGCCAGGCGGTCGCGCGGCGGGTGGCGGGGGACGCCAGGAAGGGCGTGGAGCCGGACGCGTACCTGGCGTTCCGGGTGCTGGAGAGGCTGAGGCGGAAGGAGTTCGGCCCGGCGGCGTCCGACGGGGAGGGCCCGGAGGGCGCGGCGGCGGGGTACGCGGACGTCCCGGCGCGGCTGGTGGGGCCGCAGTTCGCGGACCTTTTCCGGGACGTGTCGGCGGCGCGGTACACCCATTACTGGGAATACGGGGGCCGCGGCGCGGGCCGGAGTTCCGCGGTGAGCCTGTGCGTGGCGCACGTGCTGATGACGCGTCCGGGGGTGCACGCGCTGATATGCCGCCAGGTGGGGAACACGCTGAGGGACTCGGTGTTCTCGCAGATGCAGTGGGCGGTGGAGGAGCTTGGCCTCGCGGACCTGTTCACGGTGAGCAGGAGCCGCCTGGAGATCGAGTCGCGGCGCACGGGGCAGAAGATGTATTTCCGGGGGCTGGACGAGCCGACGAAGATAAAGAGCATCAAGCCGCGGAAGGGGTACATCGGGGTGTTCTGGATGGAGGAGGCCGACCAGGTGGCGGGCCCGGAGGTCCTGAGGAGCGTGCAGCAGTCGATAATGAGGGGCGGGGAGGACTTCTGGTTCTTCCGGTCATGGAACACGCCGCGGGACAAGGGCCACTGGATCAACGGGGAACTCGTGAAGGCGGCGGGCCGGGCGGACGTGCGGGTGCACAGGGCGGACTACCGCCAGACGCCGCGGGAGTGGCTGGGGGGCCCGTTCGTCGAGGAGGCGGAGGCGCTGAGGGTTCGGGACCCGGACAGCTACCGGCACGAGTACCTGGGGGAGGCGATCGGGTACGGCGGCGAGATATTCCGGAACCTGTCGCTGGAGCGGATATCGGACGAGACTGTGGCGCGGTTCGACAACGTGAAGTACGGCATCGACTGGGGATTCACCCGGGACCCGTTCGTGTTCGTGAAGGTGCATTACGACGTCCGGTGCAGGGCGCTTTTCGTCTTCGAGGAGCTTGTCTCCCAGCAGCTGACGGACGACGTGATAGCGGAGCAGCTGGCGGCGCGGGGCGCGGCGCGGACGGTGGTGCCGATAATCGCGGACAGCGCGGACCCGAAGAGCATCGAGAACCTGCGGTCGCGGGGCTTCCACGTCCTGGGGGCGACGAAGTTCAACCTCTCTGTGGAGCACGGGGTGAAGTTCATGCAGGGGATGAGCCTGATAGTGATAGACCCGGCGCGGTGCCCGGTGGCGGCGCGGGAGTTCACGGGGTATTCCAACGTCCGGGGGCCGGGCGGGGAGTACCTGCCCGTGATACGGAAGGTGGACGACCACACGGTGGACGCGGTGCGGTACGCGCTGAACGTGGAGATATGCTCGTGGGGGCCCGCGCGGTCGGGCCACGTGAGGGTGCTGTAGGTGGCGGGGATAGGGGACAGGTCCCCCGCGTGGGAGGAGCAGGCCGACATGGTGAGGCTCCCCAACGCCCTGATGGGCGGCACCTGGGCGATGCGCCGGGCGCGGACGGAATACCTGCCGCGCAAGCTGGAGGAGGACTCGGGGGAGTACGAGCAGAGGCTCCGGTGCGCGAGCCTGGACAACTTCTTCATGCGCACGGTGAACTCGTACCTCGGGCAGGTCTTCCAGAAGGACGTCGCGGTGCACGAGCCGCTGGGGGGGACTTCCTACGACCCGGCCTTCTTCGAGGCGTTCCGGGAGGACGTGGACCTCGCGGGGGGCTCGCTGACGGCGTTTTCCCGGCGGGTGTTCCGGAACGGGCTGGTGGACGGGGTGTCGTTCGTCGCGGTGGACCATCCCCGGCTGTCGACCAGGGAGACGGCCTCGGGGGGGCTGGAATACCTGGCCCCGGACGGGGCGTGGAGGCCGAAGACGCCCGACGCCGACCGCGCCCTGAACATGCGGCCGTATTTCGTCTCGGTGAAGGCCTCGCAGGTCCTGGACGCGTACCGGGACGTCTTCGGCGGGCGCGTCTCGCTGCGGCATTTCCGGTACGAGGAGCTTGTGGAGGAGCCCCTGGACGGGGACGGGCTGACGCGTTCCGGCGCGCGGCGCATCGTGGCGTGGTGGCCCGACAGGTGGGAGACCTGGACGGTGGGCGGCAGGGAGGGCTCGGTCATGACCGGTTCCGGCCGGAACCCGCTGGGCGAGATACCCGTCGCGGTGTTCATGCCGGGCGAGCCGAGGGAGTCCCTGACGGCGTATCCCCCGCTGGGGGACCTCGCGGAACTGAACCGGGTGTACTGGGACGCGACCTCCGACCACGACAACCGCCTGATGCGGTTCGTGCGGAGCCCGGCGTTCCTGGCGCGGTGCCTGGGGCTCTCTGACCGGGAGAGGGTGCCGCTGGGGCCGAGCCGGATAATCTCCACGGAGAAGCCGGACGCTGACCTGCGGAGCGTCGGGGTGGACGCGGCGTCCGCCGCGAACTCGGCGAGCGACCTGGACGGCAAGCGGGAGTCGATGCGCGAGTACGGGCTTCAGGCGCTGAAGGCGCATGTCACGGCGACCATCTCGGAGAACGCGGCGGCCGCGGCGGCGTCGAGCCTGAAGGGGTGGTGCTCGGCTTTCAAGGACTGCCTGGAGAACGCGCTGAGGCTGGCGGCGCGGTGGAACGGGTGGGACGACGGCCCGGCGGTGGACGTCAACACGCGGTTCCGGTACGGCATGGACCTGAACCTGCTGAACTGGCTCTCGCGGTCGGTGATGCCGAACGGGCCGATACGGCCGGAGCACATGGTGGAGTGCTACCGGATGATGCAGTTCAATACCGACGAGTATTCCCTGGAGGACATCCTGGACCCCGGATACCGGAAGGGCCTGGAGGCGCAGGCGGCGGCCGCCGCGTTCCTGGGGCCGGGCGGGGACGGGGAGCCGGACGGGCTCGCGGGGGCGTCCCCGGCGGAGCCGGGCGAGACGCGCGGCAGGCCGCCCGGGGAGCTTCGGGCGGCGGAGATACAGAAGGAGATGAAGACGGCCGGATGACGGCCGCATGACGGCGCGGCAGGTGCCGACGGAGGTGGGAATGCCCTGGAAGACGGATGACAAGGGCCAGCTGGCCCTGACGGAGAGAGGCAACCCCGTGTTCACTGACGATTCCGGCGAGGAGCGGGAGTGCGACTTCCCGGCGATGTCCCGGAAGCTCAGGGACAACGGGAAGGAGGCCCAGGCCCGGAAGGACGAGATCAAGGCCCTCAGGTCGCGGCTGGCCCCCCTGGACGAGGCGGGGGTGGAGGACGTGGCGGCATGGCTCGCCGAGCACGGCGACCTGAAGGCGCAGGCCGCCGCCCGGAAGGATTCGGACGGCAAGGGGGAGGCGGAGCGCACGGCCGCGCTGAAGGCGGAGCTTGAGAAGGGCTACGCCGCGCGGGAGGCGGGGCTCAAGGCGCAGCTGGCGGAGATGAACGGGAGGGTGGAGTCGCTGGGCAGGGAGCGGGACGGGCTGAGGGAGACGCTCGGCACGGAGCGGCTTCAGCGGCAGTTCTTCGACTCGCAGTTCGCGAGGGAGAAGTGCAACCCGCCCGCGGACGTGCTTTACACGCTTTTCAAGGACAGGTGCGGCTGGGACGAGGAAGGGAGGTTCCAGGGCAGGGACTCCCGCGGGGAGCTTCTTTACGGGGCTTCCGGGGACCCGGCGGGATTCGACGAATGGCTCGCGGACGCGGTGAAGGGGCACAAGTACGCCGACAGCTTCCTCCTGAGGGGCGGCTCGGCGTCCGGCGCCGGATCCTCGCCCGTCTCCGGGGACGGCAGGGGGCCGAACCCCTGGGACGCGAAGACGCTGGACATCACGGCGCAGATGAGACTCATGACAGAGAACCCCGGTCTGGCGCAGAGGTTCGCCAAGGAGGCGGGCCAGACGCTGGAGGGGATGGACTGACCGTCCGGGGGGACGGCGGAGGAGGATAGATGGCGACTACCAGGATAGCCGACCTGCCGATCAAGCCGACGTATTTCGCGTCGATAATCGAGCAGCGCTCGCTCGCGCTGGACGCGTTCGTGCAGTCCGGCATAGCGGTCGTTGACGCGGGGGCGTCGCTGTTCCTGCAGCAGAACGACAACGCCGCGAGGACCTACAGCCCGCGCTACCTCGGGCCGCTCCCCGACGAGGAGGAGAACGCGTCCACCGACGACCCGGCCGTGAAGAGCACGCCTTCCAAGATAACCGGGTTTGTCAACACCGCCGTCCGGCACGACCTGAACAAGAGCTGGTCGACGATGGACCTCGCGGTGTCCCTCGCCGGGAGGGACCCGATGGGAGCCGTCCGGAACCAGCTGGCCGACTACTGGCGGCACCGGAGGCAGGCGCGGCTCCTCGCGAGCGTGAAGGGCGTCGTGGCGGAGTCGGTGGCCTCGCACGGCGGCGACCTGGTGAACGACATCTCGACGAACGCCGGGGCGGACGGGCTCATCAACGAGCACGCCATCATCGACGCGGCCACCACGCTCGGCGACCGGGCGGACAGCGCGAAGGTGATGTGCGTCCACTCCACCGTCTACGCCACGATGTCCAAGCTGAACCTGATCCAGACGGAGCGGCTGGAGAGCCAGCCCAGGTCGTTCAGGAGCTTCCTCGGCTACGAGGTCATCCAGGACGACGACATGACCACGGGGCAGGTGAACATGGGCACCGGCCAGTCACCGAACATGCAGACCACCTATTACACCTACATCTTCGGGCCGGGGGCCGTGGCGATAGGCTCCGGGGCGCCGAAGGTGCCATTCGAGTCAAAGCGCGACCCGGACGCCGGGAACGGCGGCGGGCAGGAGACGATATTCTCCCGCGTGAGCTGGATAGTGCATCCGCAGGGGTACTCCTTCGGCGTGACTTCCGGCACGCCGACTTACGCGCAGCTTGAGCTTGGCACCAACTGGACGCGGGCCTGGGAGCGCAAGCGCATCCCGCTGGCCGTCATCATATCGAGAGGTTAGGCATGGCAAGGGGCAGACCGAGGAAGGATTCCATCCCCGGCGCGGAAGGCTTCGCGCCGGGCGTTCCCCCGGATCAAGGCCCGGACGGGCTCGACCTGTCCGCCCTGGACACGCGTCCGCATGGTTACGTGGCATCCCTGGACGCCGGGCCGGGCCCGGAAGACGGGGGGCCGGGCCCGGAAGACGGGGAGGGGGGGGCCCTCTCCCTCCCCCCTCCCCCCGAGGCTCCCCCGGCGCCCGTTACCCCGGAGCCTGTTCCCCCGGCGTGTCCGGCGGCCCCCGGGGAACCTTCCCCTCCGGGGCGGGAGGCGGCCCCTCCGGCGCAGGGAGGGCCTTTGACCTACACGGAACGGGACCTGGACGGCAGGACGTGGCAGGAGATCGACGCCCTGGTGTCCCGGATCGGGGCGGAGATAAGGTACCTGGAGGCGGAGGCCGGCAGGCTGAAGAGGCTGCAGGACATGGCCGCGGAACGCGGGTACAGGCTCAGGATGGAGCAGCGGCCCGGAAGCCACATGGAGATCCTGAGACGCAATTCCGAGACGCTCAGGGAGGCTGGGCTGGGGCCGGGAGGCGCCAGGGCCACAGGGTTCATGGTGAACAGCATGCGCCGGGACATCGACGGCGTGATGCGGCTGGTCCGGGAAGGCCGGAACGGGGGCTAAATGGCGGCGGACCTCGTGCCGATGACGGAGGACGGGACGATGCCGCCGGGGGCGAACTGCTACGTCGCCCTGGCGGAGGCTGAATCCCTGATACTGGGCAGGGGGCTCGCCGACTGGCCGGCCCCTCCGGTCCAGCCCGGGCCTCCGGATCCCCCGGCGCCGGACCCGGAGGGGGGGAGGAAGGCCGCCGCGCTGATACGCGGGGCCGACTACCTCAACGGGCTCCACTGGTACGGGCGGCGGGCGGCGGCGGGGCGCATGATGGCGTGGCCGAGGCTGGGCGCGGTCGACAAGGACGGCTACGCGGTCCCGGAAGGCGCGGTGCCGGACGCGGTCCCGCTGGCGAACGCCTACGCCGCGTGGCTCGTCTACACGGGCGCCGACACGCAGCCGATCATGGAGCGGGGCAACCGGGCGTCGGCGAAGGGCGTGGACACGATAACGGCGTCCTATTTCGGGGACGCGCCGTCGCGGGACGTCTACGCGTTCCTGGCGGACCTGCTGTACCCGTACTGCTCGGACTTCGACGCGTTCGCGGGGACGGCGCTCCCCGGCGCGGGGGGGGTTGCCGTGGCGGAGGGCGTGATATGACGGCGGGGCCGCTGAGGCTCACGTCCCGGCGGAAGACGCCGGAGGGGGATTTCGAGGAGGTTCTGGAGGCCGTCTTCGGCACGGAGGAGGATTTCGTCCGGGCGGCGGCGTCCTTCATGAGGCGGGAGGGCTTCGGGGACCGGGTATCCTCCGACGGCGCGGCGGTGGAGCGGGAGCTTTACGGCATCCTGGAGTCGATGTGGCTGACCCGCTGGGAGGGCGGCCTCCGGAAGGGCTTCCGGGCGAGGGTGGCGAGGAGCCTCGCGGACGCGCTGAGGCTGGGGGAGATCGTGTCCGCGGCGGCCGCGGCGGCGGGGCTTGCGCGGGAGCCCGCGCCACCGGACGGGGGCGGGGCTTTCTCCCTCTACGCGGGGCATACGGCTGACCTGCTGGAGGGGCGGATACGGAAGGCGGGCCTCACGGCCGCGGCGAAGGCGACGGAGACGGTGCTGAAGTCGGCCGCGCTGGACGCCGGGCTCGGGGGGCCGGAGGGGGCCACGCTGGACTCCGCGGTCGTGTCCGCGGTGCGGGAGCTTGCCGGGGAGGGGGTGACCGGGTACCGCTACCCGGCGAGCGGGGCGTCCATAAGCCTGGAGCCCTACGTCCGCCGGGAGATCGTGAACGTCATGAACAGGTCCGCGGTGGAGATGCAGGTGGCGAGGGCCCGTGAATGGGGCGCTGACCTGATAATAGTGAGCGCGCACGCCGGGGCGCGGCCGGGATGCGCCCCGTGGCAGGGGAAGGTGCTTTCCGTCGGGGGAGGGGCGTCGGGGCGCCCGAGGCTCTCCGACACCACCCACGGGAGGCCGGACGGGCTCTTCGGCATCAACTGCCGCCATTACTGCCTCCCCTGGTTCGACGGCCTGAACGTGCGGTACCCCTGGGAGGACGACTCCTCAGATCCCTCGCTCATGCTGAGGCGCCCGGACGGGAGCCGGATAACGAACGGGGAGATACACGAGGCGACGCAGAGGCAGAGGTACATGGAGCGGCGGATACGGACCTTCAAGAGGCGGGCGGCGCTGCTCGGGGC
>JAITEZ010000344.1 GCA_031281735.1 Deltaproteobacteria bacterium
CCGGCCGAAGCCGTCGGCGGGATACCGCCCGCCCCGGGCCGTCGCCTTGAGCGCCGCCGCCGCGTCGGCGGCGGCCGCCTCCGCCTGGTGCTTGGGCGTGAGGAAGACCCGGAAGACCAGGGGCCTGCCGTTCACGAGGCCCAGGCGCTGGGAGACCGCTATGAGAGGTATCCCGGACTGCTGGGCGGTCTGGGCGGCCGCCAGGGCCTCGGGGCTCGCGAGGGGGCCCACCACCGCCACGACAGCGGGGTTGGCGGCGGCCTCGCCCACCAGGCGGACGGCCCCGGCAGGGGCGCCGCCGGTGTCCATCTCGAGGACCGTCACCCCCGTGCCGGCGACGGCGAGCTTCAGGCCCTCCAGGACCTCGGAGGCGAAGCGTGAGTTGTTGTCGCCCGAGAGCGGGAGCACCGCGGCGATCACGCTGCCCCCGGGGGCCGCCCCGCCGGGTGCGGCCCCCGCCCCGGCAGGAGCCGCCGCGACGGCAGGCAGCCAGGCCTTGGGTTCGAAGTCAGAATCGGGTGGCGGGGGGGCGCTCCCGCCCGCCGCCGCCTCGAGTTCGGCAAGCCGGGCCCCCCATGGATGCGAGGGGAAATAGGTCCGGAAGTACTGCGCCTGGGCCGCGAAGGTGGCGGCGTCCCCCGCCTGCGCCGACTGGTACGCCATGAACCACACCGCCTCGGGGCCCGGGGTGTTCTGCCCGTAGCGCCTGGCGAACTGCCCCAGCTCGTCCTGGCTCATGTGCCGGAAGCTCGCGTTGAGGCCACGCGCGGCCGCCGCGCGGGCGTCCGGGGACTCGGCCGCGAGCGCCGCGGCGAAGGACTCGGCCGCCGCGGGGTAGCGGCCCAGGAGCCACAGGGCGTTGCCCTCGGCGACCTTCTGGGGGGCGAGTGTCCGCGGGGGGGCCCCCTTGTCCCTCTCGATGTTGGCCCGGGCGGTATCCAGGGCCTCCTGGGGGCGGCCGGCGGCCACCAGGGCCTGCGGCAGCCTGTCCCGGGCCGCGGCGGACCGCGCGCCGTCGGGGAACTCTCCCAGGAGCCTCGTGTAATCGGAGACGGCTCCCGCGTAGTCCCGGGAGAGCTCCTTGGAGACCGCCGCCCCGTAGAGCGCCTCCTGCCGATCGGGCGAGGACGGGTTGCGGGCCAGGAAGGACGTGTATGCCCGCGCGGCCGCGGCGTAGTCGCCTTTCCGGTAGGCCTCGGCCCCCTGGGCGAGCAGGGTGTCCCCGGCGGTGACGGGGCCGGTGACGACGGGCCTGCCCGCGCCGCCCCCGCCGGGGAATGAGGCCAGTTCGATGCAGGAGGGGAGCGCCAGGAGCGCGGCCGCCAGGCCCAGGAGGGGGAGGGCGCGGGAGGGGCGTGAGAGGCGGGAGGCGGGTGTGGTATGCATGTTTTCAAGTACCGTTGGCGCGGCTGCTCCCGTGGCTCGGCCTGCGGGGATATTGGGCCGGGAGCTTCGGACGCCTTTCCGGCCGGCGGCCTGGGCGGTCCGCGCCGCGGGGGCGGGCGGCGCCGGCCCCCGACAACGCGGGCATCCTGAGGCCGCGGGAGCCGAGGATCGCGGGGACCGGCCCCCGGGCCCGCGGGAAGGGACGCCGCCCTGTGAGGTGCTACAGGCCGCCCTACTCCGCGAGGCTCATAGGGTTTGACGCTCAGGCGCTCGAGGGGTCAGCCGAGCAAGGGGAGAAAGCCAGGGAGAAACATGAAAGGATCGCGTGATTTTAAGGATCGCAAAAGCGAGTCGAAAACCGCGAGGATCGTAAAATCGCGAGGAGCGTTAAATCACCGGATTGATAATCATAATGACCTAAAAGGTCAAGGACAGTAAAATCACAAGGACGGTTATGATCACAAGGACGGTAATATCATGAGATCACGTGACCATGATGGCCGGAAGGCGCGAGGATGACCGAAAGGCGCGAGACAACAATGACCGGAAGGAATATCTTCACGAGGATCGTGAAAACATACAATCAAAAAACATATTGATCGTAAAAAACACCATGTCTATAATAATCATGTCATAGCAGCATAACCCAGAGGGACAGGATTGGAGGATAGGAAAACCGCATGCAAGGGGAGGAAGCGAATCATCAAGACCAGGCTGGCGGGAGAGCCAGCAGGGTCAGCGGCGCGAAGAGCGGACGCGTCAAAAGGCGAAAACCACCCGCCGGCAGCGTTTAGCCGCAACCGCGCGGAGCGGCATCGGGGGGGCACGATCACAGGGCGCAGCGGCGGCGGGGAGATACGCGCTCCCGGCCTCAGAAGCCCAGCTGGGAGAGCAGATCGTTCACGGCTCCCTGATCCAGCCTGTTCTCCGCTCCCGGCCCCTTGAGCTCCGAGGACTCTGCGCTGAGCCTCTCCAGCATCCTGTCGACCTCCTCCTGGGCGACCTTCTCGGTCTCCTCCTTGGGCCGCTGGGCGTCCGGGGCGTCGTGGTGGGCCTTGATCTTGGTGTCCACCGCGACCAGCAGGGAGAGGAGCTGGACCTGGATGTCGGAGATCATGCCGACTATCCGCTTGATCCGCTGGCCGGAGAGATCCTGGAAGGAGAGCGCCTCCATGATGTGGGTGAGATGGCCCGTCGTGTTGCGGATGAGCTTCTCCGAGGAGGCGATGGAGGCGGCC
>JAITEZ010000351.1 GCA_031281735.1 Deltaproteobacteria bacterium
GCTCGTCTACGTCTACAGGGGAAACCCCTTCACCTTCGACGCCGCGGCGGAAAGGGCGTTTGCCGCGCCTTTCGGCGGCGGCCTAGCGGATCCCGAGGCCGGTCCCCCGGGCCCGGATCCGGCCGGGACGGGAGGGTCTCCTGCGGGCGTAACCGCGCCTGGCGGCTCGCCGCCGGAAAGGCCTCCCGCCGGCGCTCCAGTCCGGGAAGGCTCCGGCCCGGCCGGCCCCTCGGCCGGGGGTGACGGGCCGCCCTCCCCCCGGGAAGGCGGCCCGGATGCCAGGGGGCCTGCCAGCCCAGCGGACGGGAGTCCCGCCGCCGCGCCGGGGGCGGCGGGCTGACCCGTGGCGCGCGAACCCGGGGCGGGGGCAGGGACGCCCGCCGTGCCGCGCGGGGAGGGGGGGCGCGCCGATCGCCTCGAGCTGGCGATGATGGCCGCGTCCTTCCTCGCTGTGGCGTGGTGCTACGCGGCCTACCTGACCCGCGTGGACGAGTTCATCCACGCCGACATGGCCACGGAGATCCTCGCCGGCCTGGAGATGTTCCGGCAGAAGACCCCGCTCCTCGCCGACTACTACCATTCCACCGAGGTGTTCCTCCTGAGGACGCCGCTCCTCGTGGCGCTGTGGACTCCCGTCGGGGGCGGCATGCTGGGGGCCTTCCGGCTGGCCGCGGCGACGGAGATCGTCCTCCAGTCGGCCTGCCTCCTGTACATGCTGAGGCGTCTCGGGGCGTCCCCGATAGCCGCGGCTTTCGGGCTCCTGGCCTTCCTCGGGGCGCGCAGCTACGACGGGAGCGGTTTCGGGGGCCTGGGCGGGGCGTTCTACGGGTTCATGTACTCGGCGGTCTTCCTCATCCTGGGCCATTGCGCGGCGGCGGCCCGCGGGATCGCGGGCAGGGCGGAGCGGGCGGTCGGGTCCGCCGTCCCGCTCCTGGCATTCGTCTTCGGCGTCGCGAGCGTCAGGATGCTCGCGACCGTCCTGGTCCCGCTTCTCCTGGCGCACTGCGCGGCGGGGCTCTGGCGCCCCGCCTCCCGCGGCCGGAAGGGCGACAGGCCTCTCCGGCGGATCCTGCTCTGGACGGCGTTGAGCGCGGCGGGCTGGCTCGTCACCCTGCACTTCGTGGTGCCCAGGGGCTTCGGGCCCCCGGCGGATTCGCCGGGGGTCGCCTTCGGCCTCTCGCGCATGGCGGGAGGGACCGCGCAGGCGATCGCCCTCGAGCTCATCCGCCACGACCCCTTCGAGGGGGCGTTCCCGCCCTTCGGCATCCTCTCGCTCAAGGGGGGCGCCGGCGTCCTTTGCCTCGCGTTCCTCGTGTCCTGCGTCTGGGCCGCCCGGCGTTCCGCGGCATCGCGGCCCGGCGCCGCCGGCACGGCATACCTGTTCTTCGGCCTGTCCCTGGCCCTGACGCTTCTCTACATGCTCCTGCTGCTGGAGCCGGTGCTTGTCAAGGTGCGGTACCTGGCCCTGGCCTACCCGCTCCTGGCGACGGCGGCGGGCCTGGGGTACGGGTGGCTCCGCCGCGCGAGGCCCGCGCTCGCCCGCGCCTTCCTCTCGCTCTCCTGCGTCTTCTTCGCGCTGAACGCGGCGCTGAACGTCTCGGAGATCCCCCTGCACGCCGCCCTCAACCCCTCGCGGATAGCCGTGCGCCATGCCGCGGAGATAGAGAGGGCGCTTGCCCGACGCGGGGTTAGCCGGGCCTACTCGCTGTACTGGGACTCGTCCGTCGTCACCGTGCTGTCGGAGGGCCGCGTGGAGGTGTGGGGGGCCCTGGGGGACATGACCCCGCTGCGCTATCTCGCGCCCTACCGCGTCTTCGCCCCGGAGAGGGCGGGCGACCGCACGGCCTTCGTGAGGATCGATCAGCCCGTGGAGGAGGAGTTCGCGGGCGAGCTCCCCTTCAACATCACGAACTTCGCCGTCCTCGACCGGGCTTACGCGAAGGATGTGATCCCCGACCCCGAGAGCGACGTCGTCATCTACTACTTCGACCGCAACCCCTTCGCGTACCCGCCGGGCTACGATCCGGCCGCGGCCTGGAGGGGGCGGCGGGCGTCGCTGTCCAGGCCCGGCGGCGCGGGACCCGGCCCGGCGGCGGGCGGCCCCTGACCGGGCCCGCCCGCCGCCCTCCGGGCCCGGCAGGCGGCGAGGGCCCGGGGGAGCGGCCGCGCGGGCTTCAGGAGCAGATGTGGACGCAGGTAGGTGACGCCCGGGGCGGCGGGGGACGGGTAGATTGCCCGGGCCGCGACCTCGTAGTCCCCCGGGAACCTGATCCCGTGGGGGAGCAGGAGCCGGGGGTCGAGGGGGCGCAGGGGAGGGCGCGTGTCGAACAGGATCCAGGCCGCGGCCAGCTCCCCGCAGGAGAGCTTGGACAGGGCGTGCTGGGCGTACAGCTGGCTCCCCGGATAGCCCGAGTACAGCCAGAGCGTCCCCGGCGTGTACGCTCCCAACGCGTGGACAGCCCCCGGCGCCCGGCCGGAGAGGTCTATGAGCGGGATCCCATCCTCCAGGCCCGCCGCCGCCGCCCCCGCCTGGAGATCGTTCAGGTACGCCGCGGCCGCCTCCGGGAGGAGGAGCTCGCCCCCGCCCGCGGGGACGCGGGCGGGGCGGGAGTAGCCCCAGAGTCCCAGCTCCTGGCGGTAGGGGTTCCCCAGGGAGGTGAGGACGATGCCCGCCGCCACGAAGAGGCCCGCCCAGGCGAGGAGCGCGAGCCTGCGCGGGAGATCGTCCCCGGGGTAGAGCCGCGCCAGGACGGCGAGCAGGGCCGCCTGCCAGACGAAGGCGCCTGCGGAGGTGGCCACGGTGAGCCCGTTGTTGCTGCCCAGCGCGTAGGCCGGGAGCAGGGGGAGCAGGAGGAGAGGGGCCGCGGCTCCGGGCCCTCGGCGTCCAGGGCGGGGCGTCCCGCGCCGCGCGGCGGGGCACCTTGCCAGCGCCCCCAGCGGCGCCGCCCAGAGCAGGTGTCCCGAGGCCTGGCTGTACCACCAGTGGCCGGTGTAGCCCAGGGCGAGCAGGCACAGGCAGGCCGGGGGGAGGAGGAGGCGGAGGAGGTTCCAGGCGCTGGGCCCGCTTCCCGCCGCCTCGGCCCTCCCGCCTCCGCCGGCGGAGGGGCCCAGGGAGAAGCCGTAGAGGAAAAGGAGCAGGAAGCAGGGGCCGAGCGGCGTCCCGGCGAGGCCGAGGGCGTAGGCGGGGTCGGGGACGAGAAGAGTCCCCGGGCTGTGGGCGCCGGCCAGCCCCTCCTCGAACGCGGCAGTGAAATATCTCCCCGCGAAGGCGGCGAACGACCCGTCGACGTAGATGGCCGTCGCTGCCAGGAGGGCCGCCGCCGCCAGCCCCGGCAGGACGATAGACCGGAGCCCGCAGCGCCTGTCCGCGAGGGGGCGGAGGGCGACCAGCGCCGCCATGGCCGCCGCCGTGAAGGGCCTGGCCAGGAAGGAGAGCCAGATGCCCGCCGCGACGAGGAGCGCCGGGAGCGGGGCGGCGCGGGACCGTCCTTCCCGGGGGGGCGGCTTGCCCGCCGGCGGGGGCGTTTCCGCCGGGTATCCGAGGAACCCGGCCCCGAAGAGGCAGGCGGCCGCCAGGTTCAGGCTGTTGTAATTGGGCGTGGGGAGCCAGATGACGAGATAGGCGGCGGACGAGGCCGCCAGGGTGACGGAGAGGGGCCAGAGTAGGGAGGCGGGGGGGCGGGCCTCCGGCGGCCAGGCGGCCCGGACGGCCGCGAGGGAGAGGCACAGGGCCGAGAGGGTCACCGCCGCCAGCCAAGCGATCCGGAGCGGGGCCACCGCGCCGTCCAGGAGCTGGTAGAGCGGATGGAACAGGAAGCCCGTGAGTAGATGGTAGGTCGGGTACTCGCGCGGACGGGCCATGATGAGGAGGTAGGACCCCTCGTCGGTGAAGTCGTAGCCGCGGCGGAACATGAGGCAGAGCGACGCCAGGAACAGGAGCGCCGTCGCGGGGCCCGCGATCGTTATGAAACGCGCTGTCCGGTCTCGGGCTGGGGGCATGGGCGTCGCACTTCCGGTGGTTGCCCGGCCGGGTATCCGGAGGAACCGGGAGAGGCAGGGCACCGCCAGGGGATACTCCGGCTCGAACGGTTTCCACCGGGGGTTATCCTGCGGGAGAAACGAAACCGGCCGGAACCGCTGGGTTCCGGCCGGCTCAGGCTCGGAAAATGGTGCCGAGGTCGCGGAAGATCCTCGCGCAGGGCCCGGCGTCCCCCTCGGCCGGGACGCCGGAACGGATGTCCCTCCGGAGGTCGTCGGCCAGTTCCCCGGCCCGGCGGACGGACACCTCGGGCC
>JAITEZ010000352.1 GCA_031281735.1 Deltaproteobacteria bacterium
GGACAGCCTGGTGACGCCCAGCTCCCGCCAGAGGGCGCACTTGGCGCGGGTCACGTCCTGGGGGTTGGCCTCCAGCGTCACCTCGGCCCCTTCCGAGAGGGGGAGGCGGCCCAGGACGGAGAAGACCCCCCGGACCGCCTCCGGCGGGAGGGCGCTGGGGCTCCCCCCGCCCAGGTACAGGCTCCCGAAGGGCCCGTCCCAGGGCCCCCCGGCCGGGCCGCTCTCCCGGCAGGGAACGCCGTCCCTGGCGGGCGCGGCGCGCGGGGCGGGCCCGGGCCGCAGGGCGAGATCGAGCTCCCTGCCGAGGCCAGCCAGGTAGAGCCCAGCCTGGCCCGGCCCCGGGCCCGCGATCGAGTAGAAGTCGCAGTAGGGGCAGCGGCGGGGGCAGAAGGGCACGTGGGCGTAGAGGCCCGGGGGGACCGGCGGCGGCACGGCCGCTATTTGAGCCTGACGGGTATGCCCGCCACCACGAGGTAGACGGCCGAGGCGTGTGCCGCGAGCGTCTGGTGGGCGAGCCCCACGGCGTCCCGGTAGAGGCGGCTTTCCGGCTCCATGGGGACGATGCCCCACCCCAGCTCGTTCGAGACCACGACCAGCGCCCCGGGACGGCGGCCGGAGGCCCTGATCAGCCCCTCCGCCATGCCGAGGTAGAACAGGGCGTCCCTTTCCGCTATCGGCCTCTCCCACATGAGGTTCGAGAACCACAGCGTGATGCAGTCGAGGAGCACCGGGCTCTCCCCTGGGATGCCGTCCAGGGCGCCCACCGGATCCAGGGGGGCCTCCACGGTGCGCCAGTCTGGGCCCCGCTCCTCCTGGTGGCGGCGGATGCGGGCGCACATCTCCCCGTCCAGACCCTGGGCCGTGGCAAGGTAATAGCGGGGGGCGGGGCGGCTCTCGGTCTCCCGGAGGGCCGCTTTGGTCTTCCCGCTCTTGGCCCCGCCGAGGTAGAGGATGAGTTCGCCCATATGCCCCCGCGCAACCGGAGCAGCGCCCCGGCCCCAGTCCGCAAAAAAAAGGCCCGCCGGGGAAGCCCGGCGGCCGGTCACGTCAAGCGATTACGGGGGCATGCCCCTTGCGCAAGTATAGCAGGTGCCGGCGCCCCGATCAACGCGGGCCATGGCCCGGGGCCCTGTCCCTCCCGCGGGGGGCGGCCCGGGGGGGGGCGCGTCCCCCCGCCGGCGGGCCGCAAAGGGGGCCGGGCGGCGTCCGGCTCGGGCCGGGACCGGGAGCCGCCGAGACCCTCCGCCCGAGATCCCGGATCCACGGGCGGGAGGCCGCCGCGTCCTGCCGCCGCCGCCCCGCAGGCCGCCGGCCGCCGGCATCGTGCCCCGCCTCCCTGCACCGCCCGGCACCGGGGAAAACCTGGCGGCGGCGCGCGGCCTCCCCGCGCCCGGCCTTGCAGGGCACCGTCCGGGCATGCTGACCGGCAGACGGCCCCGGCCCGCCGCTGGCCGCGCGGGACAGTCGCTCCTGACCCGTTCCTGGACTTTGTTCTGGGCGGACATTAGAATCCGGGAAGGGTCTGCGCCGTGCCGGGGGGCGTCGCCGGGACCCGCGGCGGGAGGCGGAGCCGCCCCCGCACCCAGACACGCCAGCCCCCTCACGAGGCAAACAACATGGGAGACATCAACCGTTCCGCCAAGCCGAACATACTCTTCGAGGAGAACGCGGAAAAGTTCAACAAGCTGGTGAAGGAGGGCAACACCCCCGAACTCAGGAACAAGAACCTGAGCGATCTGGATCTGACGGCCTTCAACCTCAGGGACGCGGACCTCTCCGGATGCTACATGCGCGGCGCGAACCTCAAGGGGCTCGATCTCTCCGGCGCCAACCTGGACGGGGCCAGCATCAAGCACGCACTCATCTCGGGCACACTCTTCCCCAGGGGCCTCTCCTCCTGCGAAATCCAGTTGTCACACACCCACGGCACCCGCATGCGGCAGAACAGCAAATGCTGACGGATCCGCCGGGAGGGCGCCGGTCGCCACCCGGCCCCTCCGCGCCGGGGGCGGGCCCGCCCCGGCCGACCGCGGGGCCGGCGCGATACCGGGGCAAGGGGGGACGAGTCCCTCCCGCGTGCATCCCGCCCCCGGCCCCCGTCCCGGCGGGGCCGCCTGACGGCCGCCGCGGACGGCGGGCGGTCTCCCCGAGGACGTCCGGCGCTCGCGTCCGCAACGCCTGCCCGGCGGCGGGCCGGGACGCTCCACCCTGACCGCCACCCGCCGCCGACCTCCCGGCCTCTCCGGGCCGTCTCCGCGCGCTCCGGCGGCCCTTCCCCACCGCCGCTCCCCGAGCCCCGTGCCCACGCCGCGCCCCGATCCAGCCCTCGCCGGGCCGCGAGGCCTCCCCGGGGCCTTCCCGGCAACCCCAGCCCGGAACGGGGAGACGGCCTTTCAGCCCTGGGAGCCCGGCACCTCGAAGGGGCCTTCGTCGCTCAGGGTGTAAGTCCTGTTGCACCCGGTGCATCTGTAGGTCTCCGCCGGGTCGTCCGCGTCCCAGCAGTAGGAGACCCCGCAGACGTGGCAGAATACCATGGCCTCGTTGCCGCAGTGGGGGCACGGGGCGGGTCCGGTCAGGAGGGATCCCTCCGCGGGCGGGGCAGGCGCCGCGCCGTCGGCCAGGAAGTCCTCGGGGAGGCGGTGGGTGCCCTCCGAGAGGTAGTACCTGCTGAAGGGGTCGGCGCGGTAGACTATGAGGTACCTGCCTCCCGTGTTGCGGCACACCCCGTGTATGAAAATCCTGGGCCGGGCGCAGGCGGCCGGGGCGTCGCCGTAACGCACTAGCCTCAGGCCCTCCTGGAGGGGGGCCTTCTCGAGGGAGAGCCCCGGGGAGGGCTCGCCCTGCCCCCCGTCCAGGGCCCGGGACGAGAACGCCACGCTCGCCGACACCCAGCTGAAGAGCCGCTCCATGCCCTCGGGGGAGAGGTCCGCCAGGCCCACCGCGGAGTCGGCTATCTCGGTCAGCGCCGCGAAGCCCGCCTCCTCCCCGCAGCCCAGGGCGGTCACGAGGGGCCGGGGCCGCACGCTCTTCAGCTCCCGGGCCGGGCCCCGCCACTCGTCGGTGGGCTCGCCGTCGGTGAGGATGAAGACCAGCGGCCGGTAATCCCCCTTGCGCTCGGGGGAGTTGAGGATCACGTCCCGGGCGATGGAATCGCGGCAGAGCCTGAGCGCCGCGCCCAGGGCCGTGCCCGGCCGCACCGAGAGCCGGGGGGGGGCCGCCG
>JAITEZ010000384.1 GCA_031281735.1 Deltaproteobacteria bacterium
GCGGCACCACGCCGGCGGCCGGCGCCGGCGTGCCCCCGGGGGGCCGCTCAGTCCTCCTTCCCGCCCGCGAGGAGCCGCAGGAACTCCTCCTCCCCGATCACCTTGATCCCGCGCCCGGCCGCGGCGGCGGTCTTGTTGCGCCCGGTCCTGTCGCCCGCCACCAGGTAGTCGGTGTCGCCGGTCACGGCGGAGAGTACCCGCCCGCCCGCGGCCGTGATGCGGGACTTGGCCTCGGCGCGGGTGAGCCCGGAGAGGGTGCCGGTGAGCACGAAGCGCAGGCCGGCCAGGGGGCCACCTTCCGGGGCCCGTTCCGGGGCGGGGTCTATCCCCAGGAGACCGTCCGTGAGATCGCTCAGGAACTCCTTGTTGAGCGGGCTCCGGAAGAAGGCGGCGACGGCCCGCGAGGCCTCTGGCCCCACCTCGCCGAGCGTCGCGAGCTCGGCCTCCTCGGCCCGCGAGAGCTCCCCCAGGCTCGCGTAGCGGGAGGCCAGGATCTGGCTCACCCTCTCCCCGACGTGACGCACGGACAGCGCGTGGATCCAGCGCCAAAGGGGCGCCGTGCGGGCCCGGTCGATGGACTCCAGGAGGTTCTGGGCGGACTTCTCGCCCATGCGGGGGAGGGTCTCGAGATCCTTCCTGGCGAGCCGGAAGATGTCCGTGGGGAGGCGCACCAGGCCCTCGTCCAGGAGCAGGCGGGCGAGCTTGGGGCCCAGGCCGTCTATGTCCAGGCAGGCCTTCCCCGCGAAATGGATGAGCCGCTGCTCTATCTGGGCGGGGCACGACCGGTTGGGGCAGCGGCGCACCGCCTCGCCCGGCGGCCGCACCGAGGGCGTCCCGCAGGCGGGGCAGGCCTCCGGGAAATCGAAGGGCGGCAGGCCCTCGGGCCGGCGATCCAGGATCACCTCCAGGATCTCCGGTATCACGTCCCCCGCCCGCCTGACGCGCACCCAGTCGCCGGGGCGGACGTCCTTGCGCCTGAGCTCGTCCTCGTTGTGCAGGGTGGCCTGGGTCACCGTGACCCCGCCCACCCTGGCCGGCTCCATCTGGGCCACGGGCGTGAGCGCACCCGTGCGGCCCACCTGGACTTCGATGGAGACGACCCTGGTCTCGGCCGCGAGAGGCTTGAATTTCAGGGCCACCGCCCAGCGCGGGGCCCTGGCCGTGGTCCCGAGCCGCGCCCAGCTCGCCAGATCGTCCACCGTGGCCACCAGCCCGTCCGCCTCGTAAGGGAGATCCTCGCGGCCCCCCTCCGCCTTCCGGAAGACCTCCAGGACGCCCTGGACGTCCCGGCCGCCGCCGGTGGCCTCCGACCCCTCCACCCGGAAGCCCCAGGACCGGAGTGCCTCCATGAGCCCGGCGTAGCTCCCGTACATCCCGTGATCGGGGTCGTCCACCCCGTAGGCGAAGAACCTCAGGGCCCGCCCCCGTGTGACCTCCGGATCCAGCTGCCGGAGGGAGCCGGCCGCCGCGTTGCGCGGGTTGGCGAAAGGCGGCTGGCCCGTCTCCTCGCGCCGGGAGTTGAGCCGGGCGAACTCCTCCTTCTCCATGTAGACCTCGCCGCGGATCCTGACAGAGGGGGGGGGCGGGGGCTGGCAGCAGGCCGCCAGCGGGGCGCCACCGGCGGCCCCGCCCCCCCGGCCGGGGGCGGGGCCCCGGAAAAGCCCTCCCTCCGCCGCGTCCCCGCGCGGATCCCGCCGCCCCCCGCCCGGGCGGGCGGCGTCCCCCCCCCCTGCGCGCGGCGCCGCCGGCGCCGCCGTCCCGGCGGCGTCCGTCCCCGTCCCCCCCCCCCCCCCGCCCCGGCCTCCGGCGCCGGGGCGGCGGGGATGGTCCGGGGTATGTCCCCGATGGTCAGAACGTTGGCGGTGATGTTCTCCCCCACGCGCCCGTCCCCGCGCGACGAGGCGAGCCGGAGCTCGCCCCCCGCGTAGTCCAGCTCCACCGCGAGCCCGTCGAACTTGGGCATGGTGAAATAGGGGATCGGGCCTGGGCTGCCGAGGAACCTCCGGACCCTCTCGTCGAAGTCCCTGAGCTCCTGGGGATCCAGGGCCTTCTCCAGGCTCAGCATGGGGTTCTCGTGGATCACCTGGGGCAGCTCGCGGCCCTCGGGCGCGGCGCCCACGGACTCCGTGGGGGAGTCGGGCGCCCGGAGCCCGGGGAAGGCCTTCTCGATCCCCTCCAGCTCGCGCACGAGCGCGTCGTAGTCGGAGTCGGCTATCTCCGGGGCGTCCTCCTGGAAATAGAGGGAGTCGTGACGGCGGATCTCGCGGCGGAGGAGCTCCGCCCGCTCGCGGGCGGCCCCCTCCGCGAGGGGCGCCGGCGCGGAGTGCTCCGCGCCGGCGCCGGCGTCAGCCGGGGATCCCGCGTCCCGGCGCGGGTCTTCCGGGATCCCTCCTTGTCCGAAGTCCATGGGGAAGCTCCTTCCGGGTCGGCCGGCGGCACCCGCCCGCGCCGCCGGGCCGCCGAAAGGGCGCCGGCGGCGGGATGTCATGACCGGCATATAGCACGCGGGCGGGGGGCTGTCCAACCCGGGCATCAAGCGCGCGGGAACCGCGGCGCCGCTCAACCGCACGGGCGCGCCGCGGCGGCCGCCCGGCCCGGGACGCCGGCGGGCGGCCAGGCTGCCGACGGTATTGCTGGTGCGCGCAATTATAGCGCAATCGCACCCACCTTGAAATCCATGGTGCATGTCATTGACGCAGGTAGGCTCCCGATCGTCAAAACGCGCCGCAATGTGGCTCTTGTTCCCTGTAAGCTGTCCTTAGAAGCTCTCTGGAATGCCAATGGTTCAAAGACGGAATCTTTCCGCTCCTGCCGCCGGAGACACGTGCGGGGCGCACCGGGGGAGACGCGGTCCGCAGTTGACGCCGGAGACACGGGACAGGGAAGGCGGGGCGACCGGCGGCGGCAGGGAGAGGTCGGGGAGGCGGGCGGGCGGCCCCGCCGCGGCGGCGGCGGGTTCTTGTGTTTTGGCACGTTCGGGGTTATCCTTCACTGATAATCCATTGGCCGGGCCCCTACCCCCCGGGCGCACCCCGCGAAGCGGGGGGCCGGGGGGCCAGCCCGGAGGGCTGAGCAGGGATACTGTAGGCTTTCTGGTTCCGGCCTGAAGCCTTTTTTTTTGCCCGACACCCTGCTTACGCCTGACACTATGGGAGGTAAACGCGATGACTCCGACTACCACGCTCCGCAAGACCCCGCTTCTCCTGATCCCCCTCCTCGCCCTCGCCCTGGCGGCGGCCGCCGCCCCGGGCGACCTCCTGGCAGCGGGGGAGCTGGACGCGATAAAGGCCTCAGGCAAGATCCGCGTGGCGGTTTTCTCCGACAAGCCGCCCTTCGGCTTCGTGGACGAGAACGGCCTGAACCAGGGCTACGACGTGTACCTCGCCCACCGGCTGGCCCAGGATCTCCTCGGCGACCCCTCCAAGGTCGAGTTCGTGCTGGTCGAGGCGGCGAGCCGCATCGAGGTCCTCCAGGCCGACAAGGCCGACCTCGTGCTCGCGAACTTCACCCTCACCTCCGAGCGGGCCCAGCAGGTGGACTTCGCCAAGCCCTACATGAAGGTGGCCCTGGGCGTGGCCTCCCCCGAGTCCGCCCCCATCACGGACCTGGCCCAGCTGGTCGGCAAGACCCTCATCGTCAACAAGGGCACCACCGCCGACTCCTTCTTCACCGAGAAGCACCCCGAGGTGAAGCTCCTCAAGTTCGACCAGAACACCGAGGCCTTCAACGCGCTCCGCGACGGCCGCGGCGTGGGCCTCGCCCACGACAACACCCTCCTCTTCGCCTGGACGCGGGAGAACAGGGGCTTCGTGACCGGGATCGACCTGCTGGGCGACCTCGACGTGATCGCCCCCGCCGTCAAGAAGGGGAACCGGGAGCTCCTGGACTGGGTGAACGCGGAGATAGCCTCGCTCACCGGGGAGGGCTTCTTCCAGAAGGACTACGACGAGACGCTCAAGCCGGTCTACGGCGACTCCGTCGATCCCAAGTCCGTGCTCCTCACCCCCGAAGAGCTGGAGAAGTACTAGCCCCCGCGGACGAACCCCGCCCCCGAACCCCGGGCGGGCGGCCGCTCCTGAACCCGCCCCGGCCCCCCCGCCCGGGGGGCGCCCGCGCCGGCCCAGCGCCGGCGCGGGGCCGGCGCGGGCCCCGGCGAGCCCGGAACGGAACTTGGATCTCGACTTCGTAATAGCGTGCGCGCCCCTCTTCGCTGCCTCGGCCTGGCTCACCGTGTCCCTGGCCTTCTGGGGGATAGCCCTCTCGCTCGCGCTGGGGCTGCTGGCGGCCCTCGCCGGCTACTACAGGGTGCCGATCCTCCGCCGCGCCGCCGGGGCCTACATCGAGCTCGCCCGCAACACGCCCCTCATGATCCAGCTCTTCTTCCTCTACTACGGGCTCCCGCGCCTGGGGATCCTCCTGGAGGGGAGGACCTGCGCGGTCATCGGCCTCACTTTCCTCGGGGGGGCCTACATGGCCGAGGCCTTCCGGGGCGGCCTCACGGCCGTGGGGAGGACCCAGATAGAGGCCGGGCTCTCCCTGGGCCTCAACCGCGTCCAGCTCCTGCGCCACGTGATACTCCCCCAGGCCCTGGCCGTGGCCATCCCGGTCATCTGCGCCACCGCCATCTTCCTCATGAAGGAGACCTCGGTCTTCAGCATCGTGGCCCTCCCGGACCTCATGTACCTCGCCAAGGATCTCCTGAAGGAGGGCCACAGCACCGAGAGCAACCTCATGCTGGTGCTCTCGTACCTGGTGATCATCCTGCCCGTCTCCCTCCTCTTCGCCTGGCTGGAAAGGAGGGCGCGCTTTGCTGGATTCGGCTCTTAGCATCTTCGTCGCCGGCCGCAACCTCGCCCGGCTCTGGGAGGGCCTGGAGATCACCCTGTGGATCTCCCTCGCCTCCGTGGGGCTCTCCATAGCCTTCGGGGTGCCCTTCGGGCTCGTGATGGCCTCCGGCCGCCGCTTCTGGCCCAAGATCCTCCGGCTCTACCTGGAGGCCGTGCGGGTGGTGCCCGTGCTGGTGCTCCTCTTCCTCTTCTACTACACGCTCTCCTCCGCCTTCTCCGTCAACCTCTCCGCCTACGTCGTGTCGGTGCTGGTGTTCACCATCTGGGGGGCGGCGGAGATGTCCGATCTGGTGCGCGCCTCCGTGACCTCGCTCCCGGCCCACCAGCGGGAGTCGGGACGGGCCCTGGGCCTCACCGGGCGCCAGGTGGACCTCTACGTGGTGGTGCCCCAGGCCGTGAGGAGGCTCCTCCCCGGCGTGATAAACCTCACCACCCGCATGATCAAGACGACCCCCTTCGTCTTCTTCATCAACATCCCGGACCTCATGAAGGTCGGCCAGCAGATAGTCGAGGTGGCCGGCATGCGCAACCACCTCGCGAGCGTCTGGGTCTACGGGTTCATCTTCCTCGTCTACTTCGCCATCTGCTACCCGGTCTCCCTCTTCTCGCGCCACCTCGAGGGGAGATGGCAGTCCTGAGAAAGGGTCGGCGTCCACGGGCCCTCCGGAACGGGCGGAGGGCCCCCCGCCCCGAAAGCGCCCCATGCCATGAACGACACCGATAACCAGCCGGGCCCCGCGGGCGGCGGGAACGGGGCCAGGGTCCTCCGGATCCGGGATCTCGTGAAAAGCTTCGGCGAGCGCCGGATACTGGACGGCATCTCCCTCGACGTCTCCCAGGGGGAGGTGCTCGTGGTGATAGGCCCCTCCGGCTGCGGCAAGAGCACTCTCCTGAGGTGCCTGAACGGCCTGGAGCCCATCGACTCCGGCGAGATCGAGCTCAAGGGGGAGGTGATAACCCGCCCCGGCACCGACTGGAACCGCGTGCGCCAGCGCGTGGGCATGGTCTTCCAGAACTACGAGCTCTTCCCGCACCTGAACGTCCTCGGGAACGTCCTCCTGGGGCCCGTGAAGGTCCAGCGCCGCAAGAGGCCCGAGGCCGAGCGGGACGCGCTCTCCTGGCTCGAGCGCGTGGGCCTGGCCGACCGCGCCTCCTCCTTCCCGCGCCAGCTCTCCGGCGGCCAGAAGCAGCGCGTGGCCATCGTGCGGGCGCTCACCATGTCCCCGGAGATCATGCTCTTCGACGAGGTGACGGCCTCGCTCGATCCGGAGATGGTCCGCGAGGTGCTGGACGTCATGCTGGGGCTGGCCCGCCAGGGGCTCACGATGATCATAGTGACCCACGAGATGGCCTTCGCCAGGGCCGTGGCCGACCGGATCATCTTCATGGACGAGGGCGCGATCGTGGAGCAGTCGGCCCCGGACGGCTTCTTCGAGAGCCCCGAGAGCGAGAGGGCAAGGAGGTTCCTGAACATCTTCGAGTTCAGCGAGAAGCGGCGCGAGTAGGGCCGACAGAGGCGGCGCGGGCCCCTCACCCCCCCAGGGGCGCGAAGAGCGCGGCGTCCGTGTGCGGGATGAACTGCGAGGCCACGTACTTGTCCATGTAGCCGGGGGTCTCGGAGAGCTCGAAGTTCGTCATCTTGCGCTTGATGTCGTTGGCCACGAGCCACATGGGGCCGGACATGGCGGCGATCGTGCACCCGGACAGCGACCCGTTCCCGATATAGAGGAAGCGCTCCAGCGGCAGGCTCGGGAGGAGCCCTATCGTGATGGCGTTCTCCAGGTTGAGCGACTTCCCGAAGCCGCCCGCGATGATCACGCGCTCGAGGGCGCCCATCTCGAGCCCCACGGCCTCCACCAGGGTCTGGTAGCCGGAGAACATGGCGCCCTTGGCGCGGATGAGGTTCTCGATGTCTATCTCGGTCAGCACCACGTCCTTGCCGCCGGCGCTCTCGGCCGCCGGGGACAGCAGGTACTCCAGGCCGTCCTCGCCCTCGCGCACGAGGGGGCTCGCGTCAGGGTCGTAGCGGCCCTGCTTGTTCACGATCCCCGCGCGGAAGAGCTCGGCCACGACGTTGATGAGCCCCGACCCGCAGATGCCGGAGGGGGGGGAGTTCCCGATGACGCCCAGGTAATGGCGCTTGAGCCCCGGATCGTAGAGGAAGTTCTCGATCGCCCCGGGGGCCGCCCGCATCCCGAACCTGACGCCGCCCCCCTCGAAGGCGGGCCCGGCCGAGCAGGCGGCGCAGGTGAGCCAGTCGCGGTTGCCGATGACTATCTCGCCGTTGGTGCCAACGTCGATGTAGAGAGTGAGCTCCTCGCGCTCGTAGAAGCCGGAGGCGAGCACGCCGGAGATGATGTCTCCCCCCACGTAGCTCGACACGGACGGGAAGAGCTTGAGCGTCGTGTGCGGCTCGAGCTCGAGGCCGATGTAGCTGGCCCGCAGGGAGGGCCAGGAGGCGACGGGGGGCACGTAGGGCGCGAGCCGTATGTTCCTGGGATCGACACCCGCCAGGAGATGGCTCATGGTGGTGTTCCCGGCGGCGAAGGCCACGTAGGTCCGCCTGCGGAAGCCCGGCACCTGCCCCTCGAGACGCTCGAGGAGCTTGTTCACGGTGTCGACCACCTGGCGCTGGAGCCTCTTGAGGCCTTCCGGGCGCGAGGAGTAGACGATGCGGCTGATGACGTCCTCGCCGTAGGAGATCTGCCCGTTGAGATCCGCGACGCTCGGGAGCGCCTCGCCCGTCGCGAGGTTTATCAGCCTCGCCCACACCGAGGTGGTGCCGATGTCCACCGCCAGCGCGTAGTAGCTGTCGTCGTCGTCCTTGGGGCTCACTGAGACTATGCGCCCGGAGGGCCGGCCGCCGCGCTCCTCCAGGGGGAGCTCGCGCTCGACGGTGACCTTGACCTTGAAGCCGCTGGACCTGAGGGTGTCCGGCATGGATCTGAGGGTCGCCAGATCGACATCGAGATCCCGCAGGCCCTGCTCCGACAGGGCGGCGGCCACGCGATCGAGATCGCTCGTGTTGTCCGCAGGGTCGGGCGGGCGGAGTATGAGGCAGGCCTGGGTGACGTTTGGCTCGAGGGACTCCACCGAGACCTGCTCGTCGGCCTGGGCGGCCTTCTTGAAGAAGGAGGCGTCCCCACGGGACTCCAGAGGGATGAAGATCTCGGCCGGGGCCTTCACCTTGGCCCGGCAGGCCAGCCGGAGGTTCCTGGCGAAATCCTCCTCCGAGAGGTAGAGCCCGGGGGAGGCGTCGACCGTACCCTCACGCAGCTCCACCATGCAACGCCCGCATACTCCCTCCCCCCCGCAGGAGGCGTTGATGTGGAGGCCCCCCCGGTTGGCCGCGTCCAGGACGGTCTCCCCCGCGGGCGCCTTCACGGTCACCCTGTCCGGCAGGAAGGTAAGCTCGATGAATTCTTTCTCAGCTTCCATTTCGGCAAATTCTCCAATGGGAATCCGGCTCGGCCGCTTCGTGGGGCCGGCCTGCGGTCAGGGGGGGCCGTCGCGGCCCCGGTGGGGGGGAGGCCTCGTGAATGTGGGGAGGGCCCCGGGAGGCCTCAGAAGAAATCAGGGTCGCCCCTGATGCCCTCCGGCGTCTTCCAGCGCCGGTGCCCCCACATCCACTCGCCGGGCCGACGCCGGACGGCCTCGCCCAGGAGATCGTTCACCTTCTGGGCGGCCTCGCGGGGCCAGGAGGGCTCAGGGGCCTCGGGAGGCGTCAGGCAGGGGTGGATCTCGAAGACCGCCGTGCCGCCCTCCCTCCTCCCGAAAAGCGGCAGCAGGGGCGCGCCGGTGCGGGCCGCGAGCTTGAAGGGCCCCAGGTTGGTCCGCGCGGGCCTCCCCATGAACTCCAGCTCGGCCCCTTCCCGCTCCACCACGGCCGCCTGGTCCACGAGGGTGCCCAGGCAACCGCCCCCCCTGAGCGCCGCGAGCATCTCCCTGGCCCCCCTGTCCTTGTAGATGAAGGTGTTGCCCGTCCCGGTGCGGGACTCCACCATGAGCCGGTCCAGGATCCCGCGCCCCTGGCCCCGGCCCACCACCGCCATGGTCACCCCGAACTCGGCCCTCATGACGTGGGGGGCGAGCTCCCACGGCCCCATGTGGGCGGTGAGGAAGACGAGGCCCCCGCCGCGGGCGCGGGCGAGGGCGAGGGCATCGAGGGCGTTCTGGCGGCCCTCGAGGCGCCAGCCCCCCCTGAAGGGGGCGAGCCCCCTCTGGTGGAGGACCATGGCCTCCAGGACCGTCCGGGCGACGGCGGCGAAGGAGAGCCTCGCCACGCGCCGCGGAGCCAGATCGGCGGGCAGGTACCCGGCCGCCTGGGCCCGCTCCACGTTCACGACGGCTATCCTCCGGCGGCGGGAGGAGGCGAGGTAGAAGAGATCCCCCGCGAGCCCGCCGCAGGCCCGGAGCAACCGCGGCGGGAGCCGCGCCGGCAGGAACAGCAGGGCTCCCGCGAGGATCCGGAGGGCCCTCGCGCCCCGACCCGCCCCCGATGAGGGGGGACGGCCTCCGCCGGCTTCCGGGGCATCGGGGGGGTCTGGGTGGTCGTGGAGGTCCGGGATCAAGGTGGAAATCCGGTCTCAGGGGGTTGGTAGGCTCGGCGCCGCCTGAAGGGCCGGGGCGCCTGACGGGGCCGGGAATGTCCGGGCGGCGTGTCCGGATTATGGGCAGCCGCCCCGACCGGCACGCGGACGGACCGACGGGCGGACGGGAGGTCGATACGGGTGAGGCTTCCCGGAACGGGAGCCCCGGCGATGCGGTCAGGAAGCGGCATCGGGCCCGCGCCGGGGACCGGGCCGCCTGCGGGAGGATGCCGGAAGGGCCGGCGCACCCGGCCGCCGGGCCCCCGCCGGCCGGGTGCGCCGGGGGCGCGGGGGCTTCCGAACGGGCGGGGCCGGGCGGGGAAAGGCCGGAGTGATGAGGACAAGGCGCTACTCTCCCCTGCCGGCGAGTCCAAACTCTCCCACCCACCGGGTCAAGATCCCTGTGAGACTGCCTCCCGCCAATTTGTTCGGCTTGGAGCCATTTTAGCTTATCAAGCCGCCGTCTGTCAAAGGGGGCGACCTTCACGCAAAACAGCGCCGTATGTAATGGAGAGACAGGCATACGATTCCCCTGCCGCCCCAGGGAGGCCCCCCGGCGGTTCCCGGCAAGGGGCCGGACTGAGGGGCCGGACTGAGGGTCCGGACGGCGGGGTAGGCTGCGGGCCGGGGCGCGGGCCAGGCCCTGTGCGGGGCCTTCAGGGCGTTCACGGGTGAGGAAGGGCGAGACGGGAGGGGCTCTGGTAAGGCAGGGGGCGAGGGAGTGGGAGCGGGTGAGGGGAGCCCGGCCCGGCCGGCCTGCGGAACGGGCATCGGGGAGGGGAACCGTGTCCGGTGGAGCTGGACGTCCGCGAGGGCGGACCCGGGCTGAGAGGCTGGGGCCGGCGCAGGAGGACGCCCGGAGCCCCGCCCCCTCGCGCCGGGCATGGCGGGTGGGGCGGGGTTTCCTTCGGACGAAGCCTTGTCGCCGGGCGCAGGGTAGCGGCGATGCCTTCGCTACTGCCCAGCGCCTCGGACGCGATGGCCTCAGGCCTCGGAACTCGGACGCGATGGCCTCAGGCATGAGAACGTGAAGAGAAACGCAACCGGTTTCACCCGGTTAGAGCCGTGTTCCCGATACGGGTTTTCCCGAGCTCGAAAAATCTATCCGGGCAGGCGACGCGACGGCGGGAGGCGCGGCGGGAACGGCGCCTTTCAGGACTGCGGGGGCAGGGACTGCTGGGGCTGGGACGAGGTGAGCCGGGTGCCCCTCTCGAGGTTCTGAATGCGGGTCTCGCCGGCCTCCGCGAGCTTCTGGAACTCCCCGATGGTGCCCTTCATCACCGGGAGCGCGGCGGCCTTGTAGCGGTCGATGTCGTCCAGGGCACCTATGACGTCCTGGAAGGACTGCTTGAGGACATCCACCGAGACGGTGCTGGAGATGGCCTGCTTCTGGATCTCGGCGCCCTGCTCCTTGAGCATCTTGGAGGTCTGGGAGATGAGGTTGCCGGTAGTCTCGTTCAGGGCCTGGATCTTGTCGAGGGTGAGCTTCTGGTTGTAGAGGGCGCTCGCGACCGTGACGGCTATCCGGAGAGCCGAGACGGTCACGTTCTTCGCGCGGTCCACCCCGCGGACAAGCTCCTTGTTGTTGCGCTGGATGACCTCCATGGCGAGGTAGCCCTGCTGGTTCACCACCTGGAGCTGCTGCATGTCCATCAGGCGCTGCCGCAGGGGGAAGAGGATCTCGTTTTCCACGAAGCTTACCTTCTCCGGCGCCGCCCCCTGAGCCCTGGCCTCGGCAAGCTTGTCCTCGATGGCCTTGTCCATCAATGTGCCGAGCTCGATGTCGGTCTTGAGCTTCTTGGTGTTGTCGCGCAGGGTGTCCTGCTCGCCCTTGAGCGACACGTTGTCCTTGAGGAGTGTCTGCTTGCCGGACTCCAGGGACTCGATGATCGAGCCTATGACGTTCTCGGACTTCTGGTAGCGGCTGAAGTACTTCTTGATGGGGTTCGAGAAGATGCTCAGGAAACCCTTGCCGGAGAAGTCCACCCCGCTGGGGTCGAGTTCCTTGATCTTCTCCTGGAGGCTCACGAGCGTCTTCGAGACCACGTCCCCGCCCTCCCCCGCCTTGGCGAGCTCGGACACGGAGGTCTTGAGCAGCTGGTTCCGGGAGGAGGCGGCCTGGGTGATGTTGTCCTGGCCGAAGGAGTCCATGAGCTCGCGTATCCTCCTGCCCTGTTCGGAATCCGGTCCCTCGATCTCCAGGATGGCCGAGGCGTTCTTCTCGGCCTGCTCCTGAAGCTTCTGCTGCGCCTCGGGCGCGGGCGGCTCCGGGGGCAGGATCTCCTTCTTTATCTGCTCGGGGTCGGGTACTGAGAGGGAGAATTCGCTCATGTTTCATGACTCCTGGGGTTTGAGGAAGGATCCACCCGCGTCGGCGCCGCCGGGGGGGCCCGGGCGGCGGGATCCCTCGGGATCCGCTCGCCCGGGGGTGGGTTCCAGCGGGTTCGCCCTCCCGTCTCGGCCCACGCGGGGCGTGGCGGGAGGGCGCGATGTCATGCCAGCCCGTCCTGCGGGGGCGGGATGTCGCTCTCATCTTCCCGCCGATGGCCGGCAATCCCCCGGAAAAGCCGTGGCGGGCTGAGCCGGCCGTAGCCCCGCCGGGGCCATGGGCCGTCCGCGGGGGCGGGCGGGACGGGCCGGCGCTCGACCGGACGGTGCTCAAGGACGATATATGGCAATTCCCCGCCACTGTCAAGCAAGGAAGAGCGGCAGTCGGCGAGCGGCCGCGCAACGGTCGCGGGCTGGTCGGACGGGAGGGGGGGGTGATTCAGCCGAAAATTCATTTTCCGATACGTAAAGATGGCTATATGAGCGCAAGCTTATGAGCGGATGTCAACGCCCTGAGCTACTCACGGGTTTTCCGGTGCAGTAAAACGGGGTTCAATCTTGAACTCTCTATCTAACTATATATTATAAATTAACTATACTATATAATATAAATAATAGAAATATAATAAATAAA
>JAITEZ010000065.1 GCA_031281735.1 Deltaproteobacteria bacterium
CCGGCCGCCCGCCGGGCGGCGCGGCGCCATCACCCGCAGCTACGAGTCCCGGGGGGGCCGGCCGGCGGCCGGCGCCGGGGCCCGGCCGCCCCCCCGCGCGGCGCCGGGCGGGGCCGCCCCGCCCGCTCCCGCCGCAGCGGACTTCGCGGGTCCCCCCGCGGCCTCCGGCGCGGCCGCCCCCGATGGCCACCCCGCGTCCCCCGGCGCCGCCGGCCCCCCCCGGCCCTTCGCCGCCCTGGAGCCCCCGGCCGCGGCGCCGCCGGCCCCCCGGCCCGAGCCGGAGCTCCCCCCCGAGCTGGCGGCCCTTGCCGAGGTGGACTTCGCGACCGGGCTCGAGCGCTGCCGGGGGGCCAAGGATCGCTTCAAGAGGCTCCTTGGCTTCTACCTGGGGGATCTCGAGGGCTGGCTGGTAATGATCGAGGGTTACCGCAAGGGGGAGCCGCCCGATCTCAAGAACGCCACCATCAGCTTCCACGCCATGAAGAGCGCCTCGGCCACCGTGGGGGCCACGGGTCTCTCCGGGGAGGCGGCCAAGCTCGAGAAGGCGGGCCGCGAGGAGGACGCCGCCTACCTGGAGGGGAACGCCCTCCGGTGCGGCCAGATCCTGGAGGCCGTGCGCTGGCGTATCGAGAACTTCATCAACGACGGGGCGGAGTGAGGCGCCGGGGGCCCTGCCGCGGTGCCGGGCCCGGCTTGTCCGCAGTCATGCCGGTTGCGCCGTGCCCGATGTTTCCCGGCCCCGGAGGTTGCCCCGGGCCTGAATTGTCTGCCGCCCTCCGCAAGCCTGCCCGGGCCGGCCGGGCATGCGGGTGCCGGATCCCCCGCGCCGGGGCGCCCGCCAGCGCCGGAGGGGGGGGCCGCGCCTCACCCGGCGGGTCTCCCCTCCGTCCCTCGGGATAGCCTCCGCCGCCTGCCCGGAGGATCCCGCTCCCGGACCGCCGCCGCCAGGTTCCGTCCCGGAATGGCTGGAGGAAGCCCATTCCTTCGGACGTGCGTGACGGCTCGGGGGGCAACCCGCCCTTCAGGCATCACCGAAACGCGCGGGATGCCCCGTCCTTCAGGGCGGGGAGGGACAGCGCGATCTTCGGAGCCAGCTTTCCGGGCGGCCCTGATTCTCGATATATCTCCTGATGACGGATATCGGGGCGCCACCGCAGGAAACGGCGAAATATCCCGACGGCCACAGCCCTGCCGATCCGTACCTGGCTGAGAATCCCGGATACTCCTCCGGCAGTCTTCTGCCGGAAGCCCCCTTGAGCCTGTTCGACAGGCGTGAAACCGACAGCGGAGGAGGATATTCCGTCAGCAGACGTGCATGATCCGATTCCCCGTTCTTTCCACCAGCCTCACCTCTATATTCATGCATATATCAATGAATATTTCATTTAATCTAGCAATATGCTCTATTTTAAACAGTTTACTTCTATGTTTTGTGACAAAGACAAGATGAACGGCCAGCTTGTATGCCGAATGACTGCCGCTGTATGATTCACCGGTCATGATCATTCCCGATCCCTTCGTCTCCCGCATGAGGGAGGGTCAGCCGGACGCCTTTCGATGATAATCCGCAAGGGATACAGGTTCAGGCTCAGGAAGCCGCCGGCCGGGATCCGGGCCAGGGCCGCAGGGAACGCCGGCTGCCGCCGTTGCGTCTGGAACCGCGCCCTCGCGATCCAGCCGTCACGGACGGGAAAAGCGGCCCCTCTCCCGAGCTGTCCCCGGCCGTGCCGTCTCCTGACAGCCTGGCGGCGTCATCCCGACACGCCCTGGCTGGCGGGGCCGTCCGTCAGCGCCGGGCAGCAGGCCCTCAGGGATCCGTGCCAGGCGTCCGACCGTTTCCTCCTGGGGCTGGCGGTGTTCCCCCGCTCCCACGGGAAGGGCGCGCGCGACTCCTTCAGGTCCCCGAATCCGGCGCAGTCCCGGCTGGACGAGGGGAACGGGCGGATCCTCCTCCCCGTGCCGGGGCGGGTGCGGTACCACGGGAGCCGGAGGATTCAGGGAAGCCAGGGGAACGTGACCGCGGAGGTGACGGGTTCGGGGATCTTCATCGCGATCCAGACCGAACGCGAGATTCCGGAGGATCCGGCGCACCCGTCCGAACCGATGATCGGGATCGACATGAGGATCGCCCGTCTCGCCACCCTCCCGGACGGGACGTCCATCGGTCCGCTCAATCCGCAGGGGAAACGGCTGAAAAGACTGGCCGGGGCGCGGCGGAGCCTGTCCCGGAAGAGGAAGGGCGGCAGGAACCGCCTAAAGGCCGGGAGGAAGGCCGCGCGGATCCGGCGCGGGATGGCGGGCGCCCGCAGGGATTTCCTCAACAAGATCTCTGCCGCGAATGGCAAGAGCCACGCCGTAGTGGCGGTAGAGGATCCCAAGGTGAGGGACATGTCCGCCTCGGCCGGTGGGACGCGTGAGGAGCCCGGCCGCCGCGTGGCGGCCAGGAGGGGGCCCAACCGGGCGATCCCGGATCAGGGCCGGGGCATGTCCGTCCCGATGCCCGGCTGGAAGCCCGCGGGACGGGGCGGGAGGCTCGTGAAGGCCCCGCCTCGTCATGCCGGCCAGACGTGCCCCGCGCGCGGGCGCGCGGACGCCGGGAACAGGCCCTCCCAGGCCGTGTCCCGGCGCGTCGGGTGCGGTCTCGGGGGCCGCGCCGATCATGCAGGTGCCCTCAATGTCCTGCGGCCGGGCAGGCCGTCATCGCCTGCGGGGGAGGGGCGCCCGGGGCCCCCCGCAGGAGCCTCCGGGGAACGGCTCCGGGGGCAGGGAAGCAGGAGCCAGCCTTCGGGAACCAGGGTCGCAAGACCCTGCATCCGGAGGGAATCCCCGTCCTTTAGGGCGGGGAGGATGTCAAACGTGCGGCCTGAGGCGGATTGGCCGATGTCACTTGCATCCTCAGTGATATGCCCCCGCCACCTGACGCTTACGCGTTTGAGGCGGGGCAACGCGCTCAAGGCGTCCCGGGCCCGCCGGATCGGCGTCCGGGCTGACCCCGCGCATCCCGCGCGCGGTTCCCGCCCTCAGGGAGGCCCGGCTGACGGGGCCCTTCCCTCCTGATGTCCAGGGCGGCGTCCGGTCCCGATCCGGGACGTGCCCTCTCCGTCCGCGGACACGGGCCCGTTCCGAGAGGCCGGGCCCTTCCTTCACGTGGCCGCACCGGGAGCAGGCCCTGCCCGGCGGGAAGGATCTCGCGGCCGCGACCGGCCTCTTCCCCTGTTCCCCCAGCTTGTAACCGAGCATCGAGACGAGCATCCCCCGGCCGTCGTCGCCCACGCTCTTGCCGGAGTTCAGGGCCCGGGCGAGGCCCTGCATGTCCAGATCCTCGATCGCGACCGCGTCGCTGGTCTTGGCTGTCGACCGCGACGGCTTGTGCAGGA
>JAITEZ010000105.1 GCA_031281735.1 Deltaproteobacteria bacterium
CCGGCCGGCCTGGCTGGGGGCGCCGCCGGCAGGCGGCGCCCCGCGATGACATTTTGCGCGATCCCGCCCTTGACGGCGGCCGCGGCCCCGGCGGGGATCAGGGAAGGCCCCCCCTCCGGGCCATCCCTCCCGGCGGCCGCCCTCCGTCCCGCCCGCGGCTACCGGCGGGCGAGGCGCCTCAGGGCGTCGGATATCTCGAGGGGGGCGGAGAGTCCCATGATCCCCCTGTCCGAGAGGGCCTTCACCGCCGCGGGGCCGATGCGGCCCGCGAGCACCATGCCGCAGTCCCTCAGCAGCTCCGCCGAGGCCTCGAGGACGCCCTCGTCGTGGCTCCCGTCCCGGCACGGCCTGGGGCCAGGCCGGGTCTCCTCCAGCTCGTAGCTGTAGCCGTCGGGGCCCTCCGCCAGGCGGTAGATCCTGAACGCCTCCACCTTCCCGAAGCAGGCGTCGATGTTCACCCCGGTGTCGGTGGCGACGGCCACCCGGTCAGGGCGGTAGGCTGTCCTGTCCACCCGGGGCCGCGGCCTCGGGCCGCCGGCCCTCGCTGTCTGCGTCTCAGCCATGGGAGAATGTCTCCTGGAACCCCGGAGAGCCGTAGAGGGCCTCCGAGAAGTCCGACAGCCCCGGTATCCCGCAGGCATCGGCCCGGCACCTCCGGCAGTTGGTCTTTACCGTGAGATGGCGGCCCGCCGCCTCCATGGCCTCCGCGTACTCCCCGGGGGTGGGGGCCGGGACGTGGGAGAGATCGTGGGCGGGGATGACGGGTATTATGTTGATGATGTCGGCGCCCCATCCCCTGACGGCCCGGGCCACCTCCCCCACGTGGTGCGCGTTTATCCCCGGCACCAGGACGGTGTTGATCTTCACGGTCATCTCGCTGCGGACGGCCGCGCGGACGCCGCGCTCCTGGGCGGCGAGGAGGATGGACGCCCCCTCGAGGCCTCCCGAGAACCTGCCGTCCACGAGTACGCCCCTGTTGAGCCGGGCGAGGATCGCGGGGTCGACGGCGTTCACGGTCACGGTCAAGGTCTGGACTCCCGCCGCGACGAGCCCGTCCATGGCCCCCTCGAGCGCGAGGCCGTTGGTGGAGAGGCAGGAGATGATCCCGGGATGGGCGGCCTTGACCAGGCGGAGCGCCTCCAGCGACTCGGGCCCGGCGAGGGGGTCGCCGGGGCCGGCGACGCCCGCCACCCTGATGTCGGGGCAGAGGAGGAGGGCCGTCTCCACCACGCCGGCGGCCTCCTCGGGCGTCAGGATGCGGGAGGCGTTGCCGGGGAGTTCCACGCCCCTAGTCAGCCCACGGGCGCAGAAGCGGCAGAAAATGTTGCACCGCGGGGCGACTGGCAGGTGTATGCGGCCGGTCCCCGGCTGGCACCTGGCGCTGAAGCAGGGATGATCCTTGATGTCCATCGTCTGGCCTTTCCTGGCGCGTGGACGGGCCCGTCGGGGACGGGCGTCTGCCGGGCGGGGCGGAACCCCGCGGCGCGCGATAAAAGGATCCGCGCGGGGCGGGCACGCCGGCCCGCGCGGGATCCTTACCTCTTCCGGACGGAGGGAACCGAGACCGCTGAACCCGGAGACGATGCCGCGGGAGGAGAGCCCTGAGGCCCGGCAAGCGCCGGCGGTCGCGGGGGCCTGGCCACGCGCCCGGAGGCGGGCGCGTGGCTCAGGATGGCCCCGCGAAGTTGTGGGAGATGTCCTCCATGATGGCTATCCCTCCCCGGTACCCCGCGTAGCTCCTGTCCACGATGAGGCGGTCGTAGGTGGGGTAGGAGACGCTCAGGTGGTGCGCCTCGTTCTCCGTCTTCGCGATGTACTTCTCCAGCGAGCTCGCGAAGATGACCTGGAGCGGCTGGGCCCTGAGCTCCTGGCGGATCAGGTGGGAGTCGTACTGGAAGAGCACCCTGGGCACCGAGGGCCCCTGGAGACCCTCGGCGAGCCTTCTCGCGATGCCCTCACGGGCCCACTCGGGTGGATCGTCCGTGACCACCGCGAGCTCGGGGTTCCAGCCCAGCTCATTGGCCGCGTAGCGGATGAGCGAGATGGCGGTGCGGCTGTCGGCCACGACCCCCAGGAAGGAGTGGGGCATGGCGATCATGAACATCTCGCTGAGGTACTCCATGAAGCGGTAGACGTACCTCTCCTCCTCCGCGATGAAGCCCTCCACCTTCCCGGATTTCAGCTTGAGCCTGCGGGCCACCAGCCTCAGGAACTCAGAGGTGTCCCTGGGGCCCACGGGCACGAAGTCCAGGGCTTCGAAGGGGGTCCCGAACCTCTCCTCCAGCTTCCGGGCCGCCTCGAGCCCCGCCCAGGGGTGGAAGACGAGGTTGAGCGAGGCCGCGGGTATCCGCTCCAGCGAGCCCAGCGACCCGAAGTCCGAGAAGACCGTGTTGACCTTGGCCCCGATCCCCTCCAGGAGCGCCTTGAGGGTGCGTAGCTCCCCCTTCCAGAATATGTTCTGGTTGGGGACGATGCCGAGGAGGTTCACGAGCCTCCTCTCGACTGGCCTGGGCTGCAGGAGCCCGTCGATCACCGCGTCAAGGAAGAGGTTGTAGCCCAGGAAGCCGTTCCCGACGAAGCCCGAGGTCTTCACGTGGATGACGGGGGCCCGGTCCCGGAACTCCGCCACGACGGAGTCCACGTCGTCGCCTATGAGCGCTGGCACGCAGCCGGAGATGACCACGAAAAGATCGCCCTTCATGAGCCTGAGGGTGGAGTCGATGAGGCGCCTGAGCTTGTCCTCGCCCCCGAAGACCACGTGCTCCTCGATGAGGCCCGAGCAGGGGGTGACGGTGGTGCCCTGCGGCCCACCGGAGTTGAGGCCCGAGGCGTAGGTGAGCCCCTGGGCGTTGGCCATGCCGCAGCCGGACCCGGAGTGGAGGATGGGCACGGCGCCGTAGACGGCCAGGGCCGCCGCGTAGGCGCCCCCCAGGGCGCAGGTGAAGCGGGGGGACTCGGCCACCTCGGGGTATGTCTTAGCGGGGGGGCGGCCCTCTTGCCCTTTCACGAGTGTCAGCTTCATGAGCCGGAGGCCTCCGCCTTGCGATGGAAGTAGGTGGGGTCGGGCTGCTCGTACCACCATGGCTTGTATGGATCCCCGGTCTTCTCCATCATGGTGTTCTGGAAGGAGTAGTTCCGGGTTGCCTGGAGGAGGAAGCTCCCGCAGGCGACTGCCCCGGCGTAGCCTGCCTGGGCGCTCCACTTCCTGCCGTCGCCGCGCAGCGCGTGGATGCGGGTCATGCCCTTCTCGCGCTTGTAGGCCGAGCCCTGGAAGGGGCAGGAGAGGATCATGTCGGGGTTGTAGTACCTCGCGGTGTGGGCCACCTCGGCCGCCTGGAACGTGTTGACGACGATGTCGAAGTCGCCCACGCGCTTCAGGAGGTTCTCTATGTCGTCCAGGAGCAGGTTGTCGAAGTCCTGGCACAGCGCCACCGGGGTGGAGACGCCCAGCTCCTGGAAGAAGGGGGTCTGGGTCACGAGCCGCCCCTGCCCCAGGGAACCCATGATGCGGAAGTCCCCGCCGTTCCCGGCCTTGACCTTCTCGAACCCCGCGCGGATGGCGTCCATCTTGGGCACCCAGTGGGCCCGCTCCTCCCTGATCACCTCCTCCACCCTGGCCTCCAGGCCAAGCATGCGGCCGATGGTCCGGAGCCACTCGTCGGTGTTCGCTATGCCGATGGGGGAGGGGAAGAGGAAGTAGGGCACCCCGTACTCCTGCTCCAGCCCCCGTGAGAGGTAGTCGGTGTAGGTGGGGCAGACCGGGGCCGTCAGCGCCGCCTCGGAGAGGGACTCGAAGTCCGAGACCCGGGCGAACTCGGGGACGAAGTTGGGGCGGAGGCCGATCTTCCCCAGGATCCTGGTTATCTCGGCGCGGTCCTGCCAGGTGTAGCTGAGCATGCTCGCCACGTTCACGAGATCCTTCTGGCGCCTCCGGGGGGGCTTCACCAGGTACTTGAGGATCCCGTGCCAGAAGGCATCGTAGCCGGTCTGGATGATGCGCGAGCGGATGCCCTCGCAGTGGATGGGCACCAGGGTCGCCTCGATCCCGGGCTGGAGCTCGGCCACGACCCCCTCGACGTCCTCGCCGATGATGCCCGAGGTGCAGGAGGTGAGGATGAAGACGGCCTGCGGGGAGTGCCGGCGCACGGCCTCCTCGATGGCGTACCTGAGCTTGTCGGCGGCCCCGTAGATGACGTCCCTCTCGCCGATGTTGGTGGTGAGCCAGTGGAAGTCGAAGTCCGCCGCCCTGTTCATGGAGGTCCAGAGCCTCCGGAAGACCTCGCGGTAGAGGGCGGCCGGGGCCGAGCAGCCCACCGGGGCGTGCACTATCATGACGGCGTCGCGGATGGTTGCCACCCGCACGGTGAGGTAGAAGTTCAGTATGCAGCCGCTGTTCTGCTGGAAGTCGCGCTCGCAGTTCCTCAGCTCGCCGCTCCTGGCCTGCTCCACCAGCTCAGAGGCCTTGCCCTTGAAGGCGTTGATGCCGTTGGCGCGCTGCTCGCGGGTGGGGCAGGTGATGTCGTCGAGGTTGATCCGGCTCGGATCCTCTCGCTCGGTGTCTCGGGTCATGCGTGTCCTCCGCTTGTCCCGGGCGGTCCCGCCGCCCGGGGGGCCGGGCCGGCGGCGCGGGGGGCGCCCCTCCCGGGGGCCGCCCGCGCCGCGCGGTCGCCCGGCACAGTATGTACTTTGTCGTTTCCGTTACCCGGCCCGCGGGAGGCGGCGGCCTGTCAGATCTGCGCCCCCGCCGACCGGACCTCGCCGCGCTCCACCG
This sequence comes from Deltaproteobacteria bacterium, assembly GCA_031281735.1. Lineage (GTDB taxonomy): Bacteria > Desulfobacterota > Desulfarculia > Adiutricales > Adiutricaceae > JAIRZX01. The sequence continues at coordinate 4,772 of JAITEZ010000105.1, forward strand.
CCAGGATCTGGTCGGACCACTTGGCGGCCCAGGCCCTGAGATCCTGTGCGTCCAGCGGCTTGGGGACGGTCGACTCCTCGTGGGCCTCGACGCGGCGCGCGAGCTCTCGGTAGACCTCGGCCTGCTCGGACTCGGGCGCCGCCTCGATGGCGGTCTTGCCGCTCAGCTCGCTCTGGGTGACGGTGATGGAGCGCGGCACGTACTGCATGACCTTGGTGCCTGTCTGCTGCACGAAGTCGTCCACGATGGCCCTCTGGTACCCCGAGGACACGCTGTTGGCGATGAGGCCGCCCAGCAGCGCCCCCCCGGCGTTGGAGTACTTCTGGATGCCGCGGAAGAGGTTGTTGGCGGCGTAGATGGCCATGAAGTCCGAACTCGAGACCGTGAACACGTGCTGGGCTATGCCCTCGCGGATGGGCACCGCGAAGCCGCCGCAGACGACGTCGCCCAGCACGTCGTAGATGACGTAGTCGAGGTCGAGCTCCTCGTAGACGTTCTGCTGCTTGAGGAGCTGCACCGCGGTGATGATGCCGCGGCCTGCGCAGCCGACCCCCGGGGAGGGGCCGCCCGCCTCCACGCAGTAGATGCCGTTGTAGCCCTCGAAGATGGCCTCCCTGGCCTCTACCCGCCCCTTCTCGCGCAGGAGCTCCAGGATGGTGGGGATGTAGGTCCCGTCCCGCAGGGTGTTCGTGGAGTCTGCCTTGGGGTCGCACCCGAACTGCATCACCTTGTAGCCCATGTCGGCGAGCGCGGCCGAGAGGTTGGACGTGGTGGTGGACTTCCCGATGCCGCCCTTGCCGTAGATGGCTATCTGCTTGATCTTCTTCCTCGCCGCGCCCCCCGGGCGGGTGCCGTTGGACCTGCCGGGGGCGGAGGCGGCCCTGGCGGGCCCGGCCGGGGCGCCGCCGCAGGAGCAGCCCGCCGCCGCCCGGGGGGCCGCCGCGGCCTCAGGGCCCGCCGCCGGGGCGCCCCCGGCACGGGCCGCCGCTGACGGCGCCTTGGCGGCGGTCCTCCCGCCTCCGCTCTTCCTGGCCGAGCCCTCGCCGGCCGTGGTATTCCTGGTCGCCATATCTTCCTCCTGGATCGCTTTCCATCTCGTTCGCTCCGGCTGCCCTGCCGGCGGCGGCCCTCAGGCCCCGCCCGGGGCTCCGGGCCGGAAGTCCCCCCGCGGCATGCCCGGGAGGGACCGGGGCCCCCCGCCGCCCGGCGGGGGGCAAGGCTCGCCGACCGGGGCTCCCGGCCGGGACGGCCGCCGGGGGGCGGCCGGGGACGGGATCCCTACCGGGACGAGGCGAAGTTCAACTCGTCGAACTCGTGGGTCACTATGTCGGAAATCTTGAGCTTGCCCCGCGGTACGACGCCCGAGTCCTCGAGGTCCCTGAGCCACGGCGTCACCTGCTCGTCCACGATCCCCAGGGTGTCGGAATAGTAGTGGTTGGCCGAGACCGGCACCCCGATGGCCTCCTCGGTCCAGACCCTGGCCTGCTCCTGGTTCTCGTTGATCCACTTCTGCCCCCTGGTCATGGCCCGCACGAACCCCCGCACGGCCTCGGGGTTGCTGGCGATGAAGTCCTCGGTGAAGAAGTAGAAGCCCAGGCCCGCCACCTGGGGCTCGAGGCCGGTCTCTGAGGTGTCGGCCACCTTGACCTGGCCCGCGTCGAGCATCCCCTTGTAGAAGGGGGGGTGGACGCCGCCCACGTCGGTGAGGCCCTGCTTCAGGGCCTGGATGGCCTGGACGTCCGGCATGTTGACCCACTCGACCTTGTCGCGGGGGATGCCGTAATGATCCAGAATGAGGTTGGCCAGGAAGTCGCTACAGGAGTTGGTGGCGATTATCGAGAACTTGAGCGTCCCCGGGATGTCCCTGAGGTCGGCGAAGGACTTCACGCCGGGGTACTTCTCGGGGTTCACGAACCACCACATGTGCCTGAGCCCCGGATCGAATTCCTCGGGCGGCTCGACCCCGGAGCGGGCCACGCCCTTGAACTTCGCCCCGCCGTTGATGGCCACCGCCAGCGCGTTGGGATGGAGATCGGCGGTGTCGTTGGTCCCGCTCAGTATGGAGGGCACCCTCTGCGGCGGCTGCACCTCCCCGGTGAAGACCAGCCGCACCCCCTCCTCCGCGAAGTAGCCGAGCTTGTCCGTGACGAGCCAGGGCGCGAGGCCACAGTCGCGGCGGGTGTAGGTCCTGACCACCTTGAGCTCGGAACCGTCCGGCGCCAGCCCGGAGGTGTCGCCGGCCCGGGCGGCCGGGGAGTCCCCAGTCCCGAAGGTCTCGGCGGGCTTGGTCTCCCTGGTGCGCCCGGCCACCGCGCCGATCGCTATCAGGGCCACCACGGCGGCTGCCACGGCGATGCCCGCCGCGTTCTTCTTCGATAGGGCCATGATCTCTCCTCCGTGCCGGTCCGCCCAACGGGGTCGGCCGGTCATACGCCTTTCTCGGCATCAGTCCAGGTGTCAGCGCCGCCGGGGGTTCCCTGAGGCGGTACCGCGCGGCGCGCGGGGCGGCTCAGGAGCCAGCGGCGAGCCGGGAGTCCGCCACGGCCAGCTGGCCAGCGAAGGGCGGCCTGTGCCGCAGGGGGCCGAAGGGCTCCTCCCCCTCTGGGGCGGGAGGGGCCTCGCCGCCGTCCTCCTGGAGGGTCTCCCAGACGGTCTGGCGCACGGCCGCGAAGTCAGACGAGGCGCGCATGTCCTGGTTGGTGCGGGGCCGCGGGAGCACTATCCGCACCACGGACTTGACGCGTCCGGGGTTGGTGCTCATGACCACCACCCGGTCGGCCAGGAGTATCGCCTCGTCGATGCTGTGGGTGACGAAGATGATGGTCTTCTTGGTCTGGTCCCAGATGCGCATGAGCTCGTCCTGGAGGGTCTCGCGGGTCTGGGCGTCCACGGCCGCGAAGGGCTCGTCCATGAGGAGGATCTCGGGGTCGTAGGCCAGCGCCCTGGCGATGGCCACCCGCTGCTTCATGCCGCCGGACAGCTCGTGGGGGTAGCGGTCCTCGAAGCCCTGCAGGTTAACGAGATCTATGAAGCGGCGGCTTATCTCGCCTCGCTCCGCGGAGGCCACCCCCTTCATCTCCAGGCCGAACTCGACGTTCTTCCTTACCGTGCGCCACGGGAAGAGCGCGTAGCCCTGCATCACGATGCCGCGGTCGAGCGCCGGACCCGTGACCTCCTTGCCGTCTATGAGGTAGGAGCCGGACGTCGCCCTGGCGAGGCCCGCCAGGATGTCCAGGAGCGTGGACTTGCCGCAGCCGCTGGGCCCCACTATGGAGACGAACTCTCCCGGACGGACATCGAGGTTGAAGGACTCGATGGCCAGGAACGCCTCCTTGCCCTCGCCGTCCTTGGCCCTCACCTGGTACTCCTGCCTGATGTCCCGCAGGATCATCTTGTAGCCACCGTCCGGGAAGCCCCCCGCCGGGAAGGCCGTCGGTCGGAGGCCGGACTCTTGCAGGTTGGAAGTCATGTCGCCTCTCTCGTTTCCAAGGCGCCCGGCGCCTTGCCCGCCCCGGCGCTCCGGGGGGGTTGACTGGTTGTCTTTCCTGGCGCCCAGCGCACGTGCCCGCGGGCGTCTAAGCCGCCGGGGCGCCGCGGGATCCGGGGGGACGGCCCGCAGAGGGCCCCGGAAAAGCGAAAAGGCCGAAGCCGGCGTCCTTGGGACGTCAACTTCAGCCTTCAGTCATGCCTGATCAGCCGGAGGGGAGGATCGTGTCAGGTCTGGCGGGCGGCGCGCGCTGGACAGCAGCCGGCGGCCTTCGCGGCGCCGGGACAGGTGCAGGCCGTCGTGTGGTGTGTTACGCTCGCCATGCGGGGATGATCCGATGCCGGGCTCACGCCCGGACCAGTCTGGGCCGCCCCCGGGGGGGGCGGGGAAAAGCGCTGGGCGACCGGCTGAAATCCGTTCGTGGAAGTCATGCTAATCTCGGCCTTACCGCCTTGTCAATATCTATTTGGCTCCAGGACGTCCCTGATTTCACTAAACTAATATATTATCATCTTATGGAGCGCGTTCGGCGAACCCCGTCATATCTTTCTCAATTGCCCTAACCGCAAGGGTTTCACGGTTACCGTGGCCTCCTGGGAACGGGATATGCGACCAGTCCCCGGCTCAGGCCACCCCACGAGAAAAGAAATAACATGCTCCAAGCTAGCCATCCCGGGAACTGCGACCAGCGGATCCCTCCTAGCAAACGGGCACCCCAGGCGTCGCCCCCCCCGTCTGCTTCACCTCCTGCAGGGACGGGCTGGAAGCCGCACAACCCGTTTCGACCCGCCGGCGGAGAAGTCCTTCCCAGTCGATCCCAGACCGGTTCTCCGCGGCACGCGGCATGTTCAGGGACGTTGGATACCGGGCTTTTCCCGCGATCCGCCGCTTTTCCGCGGCCGATGACCGGCTCCTAGCATCGGCCCTGTCGGTACCCGCCGGATCGCAGAAGCCTCTTACATACTGGGGGAGCCTCCATCAGACACTAGAGGACAAGAGCGGATGAACCTTGAAGGTATTTTTAACATTTTACTAAAATATTTATTTTTATTTTTTTATCAATATTAGTATTATTATTATTTATATATAATATTAATTATATATATTTATATTTCTATATACGCACTCCGGATCCGTGCAAGAGCGTTGCGTACCTTGCCGCCAGGTCGGCCTCTTGAGGCAGCCCTCTCAGGCCTGGTATTGAAAATACGGGCCCTACTCGGAAAAGCGATCCTCATGGACGCCCGTGAGGGCTACACACCGATGCCCAAGTGACACATATTTTCTATATAATATTAAATATATATAACTCGTACCTATCCATGACTACGAGTGAACTCTGCCAAATACTGGGCACAGTAAACCACACGCTAAACGGGATGGCTCAGTACGTCGGGAATCAAGCGTACTACCGGATCACGCCGAAGGACAAATTCATCCATTGCCCATGTTGCGTGTATCCAAAAGTCGCAACCAGCGGCCCGGAGGGAAGACGCCGCCCGGCGTGCCCGTCATCACCAGGAAGGCCGTCCTGCTCAATGTGGATGGTCCCCGGGTGTATTGCAGGAAATGCAATGCGCTCAGGCAGTTCGGCACGCGTTCTTCGGAGCCGTGGAAGAGACACGCGGAACAGTCCCAAAGGCCGCCTTGAGGCTTCTTCGCGGGCAGGGCATCGGGCATGCTGCTCCAACACGGGTGTGGGCTGGCAAACGATCAACGGCATCCTTCAAGGGCACCGGGGGCATCCTTCAAGGGCACCGGGGCATCCTTCAAGGGCACCGGGGCATTCTTCAAGGGCACCTGGAAAGGAAACACTCCGGATCGGAACTTAAGAACCGCGCTGGAACGTCATCGACGAGGCTTGCATTGGCAGTAGAGGGATATTCATCAACCATAGTCGTTGAACCTGAAAGCTGCGATCCCGTGTCCGTGGGGGACGGGAAAGCCGGCACTGCGCTGAAACCCCTCCTGGGGATGCCTGGCAGGAGGGGGAAGCGGATCGGGGCGGAGGCGCCATCTACATGAGCCCCGCCTTCATGAAGTCAGTCTGGGGGAACCTCCCGGACGCCGCGGTCATTATTGATCACTTTCACGTTGTCAGGCTCCCGATCGACCGCCTTGAAGGGATGAGGCGGGCGGTTTTCGCTCAGGGCCCGCAGGAAGTGAAGGACACCAGTCGGGGGAGCAGGCGCCTTCTCCTCAGGAACGAGTAAAGCCTCCCGGACGAAAGGGATGAGAGGGCTCGTCCCGATGGCTCCTCGCGATGAAAACTCCGCCGACCGCGGCTTGCATCCTCAAAGAGTCCCTGAAACAGGTGCGGGAAAGGAGGAGACTCTCCAGGAAGGGAAAGCCTGCCTCGAGGGATAGATCCCGCAGGCCAGGGCTTCGGGCCTGAGAACGCTGGCGGCTCTGGCCACCGCATCCGAGAGCCACTCCGAGGTGAAATACTAATAGCACAGGCTCCGGATCAGCACCGCGCCGCCTGAGGGGCTCGGCACGAGGAACAAGGCGTTGATCCGCGGGTCTTGCGGTTTCAGGAACATGGGTGACCTCAGGCGGATGATCCTGGCAGTCAGGGAGTCCAACCCGCAAAGGATTCTCGCTCCTGGGCAGCCAGTCAGGCCTGCTTCAGGGATCCGGATCAGTCCAGCTCATTCTGCCTAGGGGGACGGCGCCGGCACTTCCGCATTCGACTGGAGCCATGCCGAGTGGTCCAGCGGTCACTTTCTGGGCATGTGTGCCCTGGTCCAGGCACATGAGGCACCACTGAGATGACGCTTGTCTTTCCTCCAGGATCCGCAGAATTCGTGGAAGGCCGATGAGTTGGCCTCCATCATATATTGTGGAGGGTGCCAATTCCGGCGAGGTGGCAGAGGGAAACAGACAGTCCGATATCTGGGTGGAGACCATCGCCACGGCCGTGTAATTGTGCAATTTTCAAGACGAATCCCTCGAAGGGTAACTAAGACTGGCACTGTGAAGGCATCGCACAACCCGGCATCGCTGGGTAGCCCCCCAGACGTCCCTGACGATCGCTTTTCCGCGGATAGCCTTTCTATGCAACTCTCGGCCGCCAGGGCGGCCTCTCTTCCCTTCTCGGCTCGCACTCCTCCCGCGCCGCCCTGACGAACTCGCCCGCGACCGGCTGTCCCGGGTTCACGCGGGACGACGGAGCCCACGGGAGCGGCCGTCTGGGCCACCATGAGCCGCTTCAGCACGCCGATGCCCATGAGGCGGAGCGTCCACAGGAGGGGTAAGAAGGTCTCGAGGCACTGGATCCCGCTGGACCTGCATCCCGTGGCTTTTCTTCCTGGAGTAGACGGGGCCGCCCCAGGGCCCGATCCCGTCGTAGTTGTTCGCGGGGGGCGTTTCCGGGTTGCCCGGAACGGGAAGCGTGACCGGCCCCAGTCCCTGAACCTCGCGGCGATCCCCGCCGGGCAACCGGCGGGGGCGTCCTGGGCGTGCCCCGTCAGCCACTCCCTGGGCCGGGCGGGCCTCGCACGGAGCCGCGACGCCGGCGCCCCTTCCCACTCCCCGCCCTCAGGGAGTTCCCGGAGCCGGTTGTACCCGTGGGCGATCTCCCGGGCCAGCCTCACCCCGGCCTCGCAGTGCCTGCGGACCGCCCCGCCCGCCACCATGTCCGCCCGGTGCCGGGAATCCCCCGGAGGCGCGCCAGGCGGGACTGCTGGATCTCGCCCTGGTTGCCCTTGGCGAAGCTGCGGTACACCGTGCAGCAGTCGCGGCTCATGGCGCTCATGGCGCCCTTCCGGCCGCCGCCCAGCAGCGCCTTGCGCAGGCCCTCCAGGGAGCGCGTCCCGAGGATGAAGGCGCGCGTCACGCCGCCCCGAGGATCCTGGCGAGAGTCGCCTGCCGCGGAAACGGCCGGCGGTCTCGCCGGCATGCACGTGGGCGCGGCGCGCAGGGCCGCTGAGAAGCTCCAGGCGTAGGGCTCTCATGGCGCGGCCTGCCTGCTCCAGGATCCTGTCCAGGCATCCGAGGCTGACGGGCGCGCCGGCCGTGCCGGGCAGGCCGGCGGACAGGGGCCCTCACCTGTACCCGCCGGGTGGCTTCCCGGGCATGTGGATCCTGAGGCGGCAGGGGCACCGCAAGGCCCTCCTCTTCTGGATGACCTTCCTCTTCGCCCGGGGGCATCCCCTGGACGTCCGTCTGGGCCGGGGCGTTCACCTCGGTGTCCAGGGCCTGCCTGCGCCGCGGCCGGGGCACCGTTGCGTCTGGCCGCCGTTGACGTACACGGTTCGTGTCCCCGTGGCTGAAAGGGCACCTCAGATGGGCCCTGTGCCCCGGAAGGCCGCCCAGCCTGCGTTGCGGGGGGGCCGTCCTGCCACCCCGTGATCCCGGGACGGCCCTTCCTTAGGTTGTCCTGGAGGTTGTCCTGGGCGGGCGGGCACCCCTGGTTGGGAGAGTCCGGGACCGGGACGGGCAGCCATGCCTCTAGCTCGGCGTTTCTGGCCGCAAGCTCACCGTCTCCCTCTCCCGCCTTCCCGAGGCCCTCCGCGCCTGGGCATCCATGCCTTCCTGCCGGGCACGCCGCCGAAGGGCGTCCGCCCAGTTCCGGTTGTGGGGGGATGGTTGATTCTGAAAGGTGCTCGTCGAGACTCGCAGGGGCTCATCCTGCCGCTTCATGGGAAGCATGAGCTTCAATAAGAGTATCTAGACATGAATTTTGACGTTCAGTTTCAAGCAATCCTCACAGGCCATATATCCAGAATCCGGCATCCCGTATTGACGCTGTCTCGCGCCTCTCCTCCCCCCCCCGATACTACGAACCACCTCTTGCCGTGACCGGACTATTCCGGCGTCAGCAAGCCAGCCACGATGGGCGTGACTATGTGATCCGCGCTCCCCTACACCCCCACTAATCACACCCCGCCTTTCCGAATTTTATCTCGGACTTTTCCAGCCCCGCGCAAGGAGGCCCTCCTGGCAAGGCGGGGCCAACCGCATGACATGCGAGCCTCCTTGCCGCCCGCTCCGTTCGCGTCTTGCCGCGCAGTCTGCGTCGGGCTTCGCCCCGCGCGGAATCACTCCCGCGCCGGAACGCCACCGGGTTCCCTCCCGCTTCGTAGCGGATCCGCCAGCGTCTCAATTCATCCGACTCCAGCGTTCCCATTGCCACGGCTGCTTGCGGCCTTCCCTCGCCTACCGAACGCTCGCGGCTTACCCATCGCAATCAGGGGCGGCTCCCGCGGCAGAACCAGCTGAATATTTCCGCCGACGGTCCATCGCCCATGCCGGGGAAAATAAAAGGCCCCCCGACACTCCAAAACGGGGGGCCTTTCTGCATCGCCGCCGGGGGTGCGCCCCGGCAACGCGCATAGCGAGGGGCGGCCCCGGACGGGCCGTCCCGCGAACGACTGCGGAAAATAGAAAAAGGCCTCCCGCTCACTCCAAAATCGGGAGGCCTTTTTCTTTTCCGGAGGCCTTTCGGCCCCAGGATTCTTGAGGGAGAGGGGCGAGCATCCCGGAAGAGAGCCGTTTTCCGGCTGCCTGCCTCGCTCCTCGAACAGTATGCGGCTTTCCGTGTTCCCGCTAGGGCCGCGCCAGCGCTGAACCTTTCGACCGGGGAGGTAGAGCCGACCTGAAGGCCCGCACAGACACGAACCCGGTTCACACGTTCCCCCGCAACTGTTCCTCTGCCCAGGGGATTACCCTATTACCCAGGGCTTCACGTAAGGCAATACCACGTGCCTTTTTCGCAAAGAGCTGTCCGGCCAGGTTTTCTGGCTCCCGGATCATTCTACTGGCGGTGTCTTCCCGGAGGCCCCTAAGCCCCCAGTGACTGCATTCCAGGGAGTTCTGTCGTTTCGCCCGTGAGCGGGGAGGCTCTGACCAGTTTCCTCGCCCCCAGGCTATCCCTTGGAATGTCCCGTTTTCGTCCCCGGACACAGCGGCGGGTCCGCGTTCGCTTCTACGAAACTTCCCTTCGCCGGTCAGCCATTGCCTTTCTCAGTGTAATAAGGGCACCTCCTTCGATATCTTCGGATTTCCTCCGGCCTGCTGGCGGCCCGTCACCCGCTGGCCCGTCCCAAGGGAACCTTGCCGCGGCGAGGGAGGAGTCCAGGGTTCGAACGAAAGAACCCGAATCCGCATAATGCTGATTCGGGATGCCCTTCTTAATCCTGAACCTTGTTCCCTAGCCGCGGGGAAGAATATGTGGCAGAATTGGTTTCTGGCTCTCGGATCGTTCCTGGCAATCGCCTTCCCAGCCTTTTCAGGCCAGTGGCTTTAGGCGCCTCACGCACCTTCTTGCTTCGGTCCCCGATTACAGAGGCGGGCCCGCTCTCGATTTTAACGAGATTCCCAATAGGCTGACGGTTCCCGTCCAACTCCAGTACTTGAACCGCCATGTCTGCCTGAGGATGATTATACGCATCCGTTAATCCGGATCAAGCCCTTTTTGCCCCCCCCGGGCCGTTTTCCGGCGCTTTGCGGCCCTAACTCGCCAAAAACCCTAATAAAAATTTTTTTCAAAAGAAAAAAACCAACCCGCCATTTTGCAGCCGCCGAACCGCTGCCGGAGCTCCCCGCAACCCTCCCCCGGCGCCCCGCCGCCCCCCGCCGGATGACGGAAACCCAAGCAATGCCTGGGTTTCCGCTTTCGGGTCAGCCGCGCGGAACGCCCCGCGCCGCACGTCCCCCGGGCCTCCCGTGAAAACCGGGGCGGCCCGGACGGCCCCCTCCCGCAGAGGGCCGACCCCGCCGACCCGCGGCCGCCGGGCGTCCGGGTCCTTTCCACGTCCCGGTCATATGGCGTCGGCCACGTAGAGGACGGTGTTGATGTAGACCCCGCTGTTGTTGTATTTCCGTATGACCCCTCTCCTCTTCTCCTCGGATGACATGTCCCCGGACCAGCCGTGCTCGCGCAGGAAGTTCCCGATGCTGAAGATCGCGTCCGCCTTCTGGAAGAGATCGATCCGCCGGTCGCCGTCCCCGTCGACGGCGAACCTGCGTATGTTGGAGGGCATGAACTGCCCGTATCCCACGGCCCCGTAGACCGAGCCGGGGAACTGCATGGGATCCAGCCCGTTCTCCCAGGCGTAGGAGAGGAGGGCCGCGAGCTCGTCCCGGGCCCAGGCGCCCCGCTTGGCTGCGGTCTCGGAAAGGTAGCCCCGTGCCTCGGAGTCGACATCCAGGTCCGCGAGGCGCGGACCTACCAGCCGGTAGTCGGCCGAGGCCGCCATGGAGGCGAGGCTGGCCGCGGCCCTGGCCTTCCCGAAATAGGAGCCGTAGCCGGTCTCGATCCACATGATGGAGGCGACCAGGGGCCCCGGGACCCCGTAGGCCCTCTCCATGCGTTCGAAAAGCTCCCTGTCCGCCTGGTAATGGGCGCGGATGCGCCCGACGGCCCCCGCGTTGGTGAACTGGGCGTGGGTTGACGTCCGGTCGGGCTTCCGGGGGGCCGGGGGCTTGTAATCGGAAAGCTGCCGCACCCTGCCTCCGGAGGAAAGCGCCCTCCCGAGGACGGAGGCGAAAGCCGGGGTGACCCTGCCGTCGGCGGGGAGCCCGTGGCCGCCCTGGTAGGCCTGGACGGCCTTCCGGGTGCCCGGCCCGTTGCGGCCGTCTATCAGCACGTCGTAGCCCAGCTGGTAGAGCCTCTCCTGGACGAGCCTGGTGAGGTCCGACCTGTAGAAGATCCCGAAAAGCTCCCGGAGTTTCGTCTCCATGGGGGCCGGGTCGAAGGCCAGGCCGGGCGTCCTGAAGAACCCGCGCACACTGTCCTCCGGGAGCCCCTGCCGCACGAGGGCGCCGGCGAGCTGGCCCCAGGGCTCGGGCACGCCCGCGAGCGGCCTGCCCTCAGCCGGGGCCTGGCCCTGGGGCGGCCGGGGCGGGTCCGGGCCCCCGGTCACGGGACGCGTGACCCTGGGCGCGCAGCCGGAGGCCGCGAGAGCGACGGCCGCCGCCACGGCCAGAATCGCGAAGGCACCGGCGGCCCCCCCGGGCCGGCGGCGGGCGGCCTCGGATACGCCTCCGGTCATGCCGAGGCCCGCTTCCGGGACGGCCAGGGTCTCACGCAATTTCCACCTCCCCGGCCCCGGCGAATGCGGGGGCCCCTCGGCTCGCTCCGGGCCCGGGCGGGACGCTCGCCTCCGCCGGCAGGGGCACGGGGATCCGCGATGCCGTTTTCACTGACTCGACGATCAGGCCTCAGGGCGGCCGGCCGACCCCTCGAGGCCCCCTCCCGGAGGGCTGGGCCCCTCGCGGGGACCGGGTGCGGCGCCGCGGGGCGGCCCCCCCGGCCGCGGGCAGGGATAGCCCCCCGGCCCGGCAAGCGAAGGCGGGCCCGGCCATTGCCGCCGCGTGCCGCGCACAGCCGGCGGGAACCGCCCCGGCGGCGGGGGCCCCCCCC
>JAITEZ010000117.1 GCA_031281735.1 Deltaproteobacteria bacterium
CGCCCGCCGGTTCGCTTTCCCGCCCGCTCACGCCAAAAAGCCCGCGAAACGACCGGAAAGTCACGACCGGCCGCTTCGCGGGCTTTCCCTTCCGCGCTTGCCGCGCGAGGGGCCGCCCGCCGGTTCGCTTTCCCGTCCGTCCCCGGGTGGCAGGCCCGCTGAATCAGCGCGGGATCGGCGTCCCCGCCCCGCAGGACGGCTTGCGCGACCCGGACGGGTGGACTTTGCGTTCCCGCGGGACTGGCGGGGGCATCCCGGCGGTGCGGGTTATGTATGTATTCCGGCGGGGCGGACGCCGACCCCATCAGGCGTGAAGGACGCTCGAGGCGGACGGCAAAGGCGGACGTACAGAAAGCACGGTTGAGCAGAAAGCACGATTGAGGCGGAAGGCGGGACGGACGATTGGGGCGGAAGGCTGGCGGGCCGGGGAGGCCGGGCGTCAGCCGGGGAGGCCGATGGACTGTACCACCAGGACCTGGAAGCCCTCGGGGAGGGAGAGTCGGCCCTTGAGCTCGTCCGCGCCCGTGGTTCTCACGACGTTCGCGAGCCCCTCGGAGGCGCAGTAGAGGCCCACGTTCTGGTAGGCGGAGCCGGCGTGGAAGGCGCCTGTCAGGTTGTCCGGCGCGGCATAGAGGACGGTCAGCGGGGACTTGGCGTACTTGGTCGTGTGGTCTCCCGCGAGGGCGAGGGTCAGGGTGTTCGCCGCCGGGTCGTAGAGGTAGACCCCGGTCTTGAGGACCGCGAAGACCGACAGTTCCGAGCGGCCGTGGGCGGTGGGGATGGTGCGCTTGCCGTCAGGGCGGTTGACGCCGAAGGCGCTCCAGAGAAGTTCGGAGAGCTGCTTGTCGGTCAGGGCCGTGTCCGGGTTGAAGGTCCGGTCGGAGTGCCTGGCGGCGAGGGCCTCCAGCAGCGGCTTGCCGCCGGCGGGTGTCACGGCGGGGAGCTGGATGGTGTCCTGGGCGAGGGCCGCGGGCGGGGCGGAGGCCCAGCAGGCGGCGAGGGCGCAGCCGGCGGCGAGGAAGACGAGGAGGGGCGTTTTGAGGGAGGTGATCACGGTGCGAGGCTCCTTTGGGGGAGGTTCCCTGCCGGGCCCGGCCGGCGCACCCCGGGGAGGGGGAGGAGCCCTTACCGCCGCGCTCCCCGCGGGGAGGGGCGGCCGGGTGCCTGGCGATGGGGGAAGGCCGATTGGCGATGGGGGCAGGCCGATTATAGTCCTTGCCGCCCGCGTTGTCAGCGGGGCGCGATCCGCTCGGCCGCCGCGGCGGGCGCCGGTGGGGCGCGCGGCCGCCCCCCCCGACGGATCCCGGCTTGCGCCGGACCTGTCGTTCTGATAGCGTCTCGGACGACCCCGCCGGATCGGGCGCCGCCGTCGGCGCGCTGCGGCCCCCGCGCGGGTTCCCGCCCAGGCGCGTCCGGTGCCCGGGCGGGAGGAGCCGGGCCCTTCCCGGCGGACGCCCCGGCCATGGAGGTCCCGCCATGCCTTTCCCTTTCATCCCCGTCCTTCTGGCGGCAGGGGCCGCCTTCGCGGCCGGGCTGGGCGTCAGCAAGCGCCGGGCGGCCAGGGAGGGCACGGCCAGGGCCAAGGCCCTGGATCACGCCAACCGCCGGATCCTGATCCAGGGGCACTCCGCCCTCCAGGCCGCCCGCCGCGAGGCGGCCGCGTCCCTCGCGGCCCTGGGCGCCGACAGGCTGGCTCTGGCGTCCGGGCCCATGCTGGCATTCGCGCGGGCCCTGGGGGAGCCCGCGGCCAGGGCCGCCTCGGGCGATAGGGGACGGCTCCCCGAGGAGATCCTCGCGGCGTTCCCCGCTGAGGGCCCCCCGGCCGGGGAGGTCTCCGGGGCCTGCGAGTCGGCGTTCCGGTTCGAAAGCGAGATAGCCGCCCCCTCGGCCGCCGGAGGGGGGCCAGGGCGCCCGGCGCTCGTCCAGATCGGGGCCCTGGGCCCCCGGCTCGTCTCGGACATAGTCTGGTTCTCGCCCTCGGAGCTGGTCTTCAAGGGTTACTTCAACCCCACCGTGGACTGGCTCGCGGGCATCCTGCCCGAGGCGTCCTGCCAGGAGGAGCCCGGCGGCGAGCGGAGGACGGCGCGGGCCCCCGGGGACGGGGCCCCCGCGGGCGCGCGGGACGCGCTACTGGGAGGGGCGCTCCCGCCCTGGCTCTCGCTTCCCGCGAAGTCCATTCTCCGGGCGGCCAGGGCCGAGGAGGCCGCCGGCGGCGCCCTGTTCGGGCGCGGCCGTAGCGAGGAGGCCGCCGACGCCATGCGGCTCTCGGCCGCGGCCTGCCGGGCGGCCGCCGCGCACGCCGAACACTGCCGGGCGGCCCTGGCCCCCCTGGCCGCGGGGCTCGGGGCGGCCCTCCGGGCCATGCAGGAAGCCGCCGCCGGGGGCGCCGCGCCCGGGACAGGCCCCGCGGCCGCCTTCCCGGCCGCGGCGCGCGAGGCCTGCCGTTGCGCGGTGGCGGCGGATCGGCTCTTCCGGCACCCGCTCCTGCGCGCCGACGGCTCGATCGACGACGGGTCGCTCGCGGCCCTGCGCGAGGCGGAGATCTCCGATCTCGTGACCGGGCCGGGCGCGTTCCGGACGGGCCCCTTCCCGGCCGCGCCTCCCGGGGGCGTCCGGGACGGCGGCGGGGGCTGCGGCGGCCTGCCGGACGGGGCGGCCTGAGCCGCCGGCCGCTGCCGGGGCGGTTCAGTCCTCCGCGGGCGGCCTCCCCAGCGGGGCCAGGCAGTAGCCCACGCCGTGGCGGGTCTGGATGACCTCGCCGCCCTCCTTCTGGAATTTCTTGCGGATGTGGAGGATGTGGCTGTCCACGGTCCGGTCGCTCACCGTCACCGCCGGGAAGACCAGCCCGAGGAGCTCCTCGCGGCTGAAGACCTTGCGGGGCCTGCGGGCCAGGGTCCTGAGGAGCCTGAACTCCGTGGCCGTGAGCTCCACCCTGCGGCCCTCCCAGAAGGCCTCGAAACCCTCGGTGTCGAGGGAGAGGGGACCCGCCTCGATCCGCGTCCCCCGGGCGGCCACGCCGCCCGTGGCCGCGGCCCCGGGGGCCCCGCCGCCGTCGGCGGGCGGGAGGGCCCGGTGCGTCGCGGCGGGGGGCCCGCCGGCCTCCCCCCCGCCGGCCGCGCCCGCTCCGGGCGGCGCCGTCCCCGGGCGCCGCCGCAGGATAGCGTCCAGCCTCGCCGCGAGCTCCCGCGGGCTGAAGGGCTTGGTCACGTAATCGTCACCGCCGATGATGAGGCCCATCACCCGGTCGAGCTCCTCGTCCCGGGCCGAGAGGAAGATGATGGGCACCTGGGAGAACTCCCGGATCTTCCGGCATGCCCACAGGCCGTCCTTGCCGGGGAGGTTGATGTCGAGGACCATGATGTCGGGCTCGCGGGCCTCCACCGCCTTGACGGCGCCGTCGGCGTCGGACGCGGTCTCCACCCGGTAGCCGTGCGCCGAGAGAGCGTAGGCCAGCACGTCGGAGATGTGGGCGTCGTCGTCCACCACGAGGACCGTCCTCGCTCTGGCGGGGCCTGGCTGGGTCATCTCTGGGCACCGGTCCGGGGCGCGCGCCCCGCTGGCATGACTGCGGATCCGCGGCGGGCGCGCCGCGCCCCCCGCGCCCGGTCCCGGCGGCGGGCGTGCGGGCCCTGTCCCGCCGCCCGGCCCCGTCCAAGGGCGCCGGAGTCCGGCTCCCGTCTCCGGCTGACGCGCCGATTGTACCGGCGGCGGCCGGTTTTGACAACCGGGGGCGGCGGTTCCCGCAGGCGCCCGCGTCCCCCGCGGCTCAGCCCCCGGGGCCGCCCGCAGGCGCGGCCGCGTCAGGCGGGGCCGCGCCGCCGCCGGGGCTGGCCGCCTCCGGCCCCGGCCCGCCCGCGGCGGGGCCTTCCGGCGCGGGCGCGGGGTGGGCGGGCGGGGGGGCGCCCTCGTCCGCCTCCGGCGGGATCCTGGGCCCGCGCCGGAGGGTGATGAGGGCCACCTCGGGCCAGGCGAAGAGACGGAAGGGCGAGACGGGGGCGCTCAGGCCCTCTGTCACGAAGATCTCCATGTCGCCCAGGGTGTGGCGGCCGGTGGAGTGGCTGTAGGCGATGGCGGCCGGGTTGAGCCCCGGGTTCCAGGGCAGCTGGAAGTCCCCGCCGCGGGTGTGTCCCGCGAGATAGAGGTCGACCCCGCGCGTGGAGGCGTCGGCAGCGCCCGTCGGGCGGTGGGTGAGGGCCACGGTGAAGTTGTCCTGGGGGGGGGCGGGGCCCTGGAGGGAGTCGAAGGGGAGGGGCCTCCCCTCGTCGGGGAGGGAGAAGGGGTAGAGGTCGAAGTCCCGGTCGCCGGGGTCGTCGAAGCCTATGACCGTCAGGGGCACCCCGTGGAGGTTCGCGCGCTGGTCCGCGAGAACCTTGGCCCCGGCGTTGATCAGGAGCTGGGTCACGTTGCTGGGGGTCTCGGTGTAGTGATCGTGGTTGCCGAGGACGGCCCACACCCCGAGGGGCGTCCGGGAGAGGAGGCCCAGGGGCTCCCGGAAGTCGACTGCCAGGAGCGAGTTGCGGCTCACCATGTCGCCCAGGAGGAAGACTATGTCGGGGTTCTCGGAGGCCAGGATCTCGAACGCGCGCTGGAGTTCCCTGCGGTTCTGGCCGGCCCCGTAGTGGAAGTCCGAGGCGACCGCGATGGTGAGGCCCTCCAGCTCGCCGGGGAGGTCGGGGTAGCTCAGCGTCACCCTCTCCACCTCGGGGGGGGCGAGCTGCCTCGTGTAGCCGTAGAAGGCCAGAAGGAGCATCGCGATGAGGGCGAGCCCCACCCGGTCCGTCAGGGCGGGGCCGGGCCTCTCGCGCCGGAAGAGCTTGGGGAGCCCCTTGGGCTCCCGCCGGAAGAGGGCCTTCCACAGGAAGCCGCCCCCCGCCAGGAGCGCGGCGGGCAGGAGCCAGAAGAGGTGGACGAGCTCCCAGGCGAGACCGGGCCGCACCACGAAGTCCCAGAGGAAGAAGGAGGGGGCCGGGATGTCCAGGACGAAGACCGTCAGGAGGGCGTAGAACCCCAGGATGTTGAAGAGGATGTAGACTAGGTTCAGCAGCGCCCTGGGGAACTTCCGGCGGAGCCTGGCGTGGAAGTAGCGCCAGGCCAGCAGTTGCGAGAGTAGCGTGAGTAAAGCCAGGACAGCCTGGACCGCCGTCATCAGGATCCTCCGCTGGGGCGTTTGAGAGGCGCTGGGCGAGCCGGAAGGGGGGCGCTTCCGGGAAGCGGGTCAAAGGAGTGAGACCTAATGGCGGGGCGGGCCCGGGCATGGGAAGGCCCGTCGCGGCGCCGGGGGGCGGCGGGCGCGGGGATCGGCGGCGGGGATGTCAGTACGGGGGGCGGGCCGCAGGGTTCGGGGGGCGGGCGTGTTCCGCGGGCGCTGGGAGGCGGGTCGCGCCCTTGAAGGGCCGGGACGGCTACCGGCCCCGGGGGCACGGCGCAGGTGTCGTGACCTGCGGTTTACCGGTCGGCAGCCGCACAACGGCGAGATTTATTTTAATCTATTTTTAGGGGCGAAGGTAGCCCTGGCAGGAGGTTTTTCGCCGGGAGCTGCAGGCGCGTAAGGGGAACGCGGGCCGTGGGGCGGGGAAGGGGGGTTGAGCGGGAAGGCCGGATCCGGGCGCGGCCCGGGGGAGAGGGTGGAGGCGGGAGCGTGAGAGGGGCGCGGGGGCGCCCGGCACGGGGCGGGCCCCCGGCCGCCGGAGGCCGGGGGCGGGCCGTCAGAAGGCGAGGAAGCCCGGGGAGGGGGCGGCCGGGGGGATGACTGGGAACATGAAGGTGAAGGAGGCCCCGGAGCCGGGGTACTCGGGTGGGTGGTTGGTCACGGTGATGACGCCGTTGTACCGCGAGACTATCTTCTGGACGATGGAGAGGCCCAGGCCCGTGCCCTGGGTCTTGGTAGTGAAGAAGGGGTTGAAGACCGAGTTCAGCAGCTCCTCGGGGATGCCGGGGCCGGTGTCGGTGATGCGGCAGGCGACGTAGTCGGTCTCCCCCTCCTGGTGGAGGAAGATCTTGAGCCAGATCCTCCCGCCTCCCTGGGTGTTCATGGCCTGGGAGGCGTTGTACATGAGGTTCAGGAAGACGTGCATTATCTGGCGGTCGTCCCCCGAGACCGGGGGGAGGCCGTCCTCGATGTCGGACGCGACCGTGACGTTGCTGCGCTCCATCTCGTGCTTGAGGGAGGCCGTGACCTCCCTGGCCACGTCCCCGAGGTTGAACTCGCGCACCAGGCCCTTCTCGTCGCGGGAGAAGTCGAGGACGTTGTTCAGGACCTTGTTCAGGCGCTCGACCTCCTCCAGGATGACCTGCGGGTACTTCCGCAGGGGGTCGTCCTCGGGCATCTTCTTGAGGAGCCTCTGGGTGAAGCCCCCGATGGAGACCAGCGGGTTGCGGATCTCGTGCGCGAGCTGGGTGCCCATCTCGCCCTGGGCCGCGAGCTTCTCGGCCTCGATGAGCCGGATGCGCACCTGCGAGAGCGACTGGTTGGCGTTCCTCAGGTCGTCGTAGAGCTGGGTGTTCTCGATGGCGAGCCCCGCCTGGTTCGCGAGCATGTTCAGGTCGCGGAGGCTCTCGGTGGTGAGGGGCTCGCCGGAGATGGAGCGGTCGACCGCGATGACCCCCACCTCGCGGCCCTTGGCGAGCATGGGCACGGCCGCGTAGGCCCGGAGGCCGAAGTCCATGAGATCCATGTCGTCGTAGGTGTCGAGCCCCCGGAAGCCCAGGAGGGGCTTCTTCTCCACCGCCACCCGGGCGAGGATCCGGTTGGAGTCGGGCGCCACGGGTATGGCGAGGTTCATGCGCTTGCCCGCCTCCATCATCTGGGCGGCCTCCTGGCGGGAGGGCTTCTTCAGGAGCTCCGCGAGGGGCACGTCCGTCTCCTCCCGTGACTTGTTCTCCGGGGCCCAGTAGGCGGACGATACCAGCACCGGGTCGCCCTCGGTGTCGCGGACGAGGAGGATCAGCACCTTGTCGAAGTCGAGGCCCTGGGGCAGGGTGAGCGCCCGCACGATTATCCAGATGAGCTCGTCGTAGCGGACAGTCGTCATCATGGCGCTCGAGATCTCGTAGAGGCTGGAGAGGTAGCTCACCATCATCTGGTTGGAGCGCGCGAGTGTCTCCACCTGCTTGAAGGTGAGGGCGTTCTCCACGGTGCCGGAGATCATGCTGTTCATGGCCTTCAGGAGCTCGACGTCCTCGTCCTCGAAGAGCTTGGGGGCCGCGCCCGCGCCGCCCCGGTTGCCGCCCAGCTTGTTGAAGAGCGAGATGTTGCCCGTGAGCCTGCCCTGGAACATGAGGGGCACGGTGAGTATCGTGCACTCCTTCTCCTTGACCGAGAGCTCGGGGGCCATGGGGTCGTCCGCGAGGCGGCCCATGAAGAGCTCGGTGCGCATGAGGGGCTTGGCCAGGTTGTAGGAGATGGGGAGGTTCTGGTAGCGCAGGAAGTTGTAGGCGGGGGGCACGGAGCCGAAGTGGGAGGAGAAGAGGAGCGTCTCGCCGGAGGCGTCGATGACGTTCAGGGCGCAGCCGTCCGCGATGAAGACCCCCGCGGCGATGCGCGGGATCATGGTCATCACCTTGTCCACCTCGATGGTGGAGGCGAGCGTGCGGCCCAGGTCAGAGAGGACGTTCAGGACGCTTATGCGCTTGCGGGTGTCCGTCGCGAGCTGGTTGTTCTTGATGGCGAGGGCCAGCTGGTTCGCCACCGCGTCCACCACCTGGCCGTAGGAGCCCACCGAGTGGTCGATGGGGTTCCGGGAGAGGGTCATGATGACCCCGTAGCAGGCCTTGTCGTCGAGTATAGGTATGATGGCGAGGCTGGGGAGGTACGGCCTGAGGAAGGCGGCCCAGTCCGGGGGCAGCTCCCTCATGTCGTCCTCGTCGGCGAGGAGCGACTGGTGGTTGGAGATCACCCTGTCCAGGAAGGTCCCCTTGACGGGGACGGGCGCGGCGGGCCTCCCGTCGGGATCCTGGCTCCCCTCCCTGTGGACGGTCAGCTCGCGGCGCTCCCGGTTGAGGAAGAGGAGGAGGGCCTTGTCCAGCGCGAGCTCCCAGGTGAGGAGGTTGAGGAAGTTCTCCACCTTGGACTCGAACCTGATGTTGGAGTTGGCGAGCCTGATGAGTTTGGCCAGGAACGCCGCCGCGTCCTGTGCGGGAGCGCCTTGAAACATGTGTCAGCCGTCCAGCCTCTCTCCAGCTATCGCCAGGGCCTGGCGGTAGATCTCCTGGTAAGCCGAGGCGGAACGGTCCCAGGAGAAGTCCTCGAGCATGCCGCGGCGCATGGTGGCGGCCCACCGGGGCCGGTCCCCGAAGTCGCGGATGGCCGTGGCGAGGGTCTCCACCATGGCCTCGGGCGTGTAGTCCGTGAACTTGTAGCCGGTCCCTGCGTTGGGGTAGGTGAGCACGTCCGAGACGGTGTCGTCCAGGCCTCCCGTGGCGCGCACCACCGGGACCGTGCCGTACTTGAGGGCGTAGAGCTGCTCCAGGCCGCACGGCTCGAAGCGCGAGGGGCACAGGAAGATGTCCGCGCCCGCGAGTATCTGGTGGTTGAGGGGCGGGTCGTGGGCGAGCTTGAGGCCCACCCGCCCCGGGTTGCGGGAGGCCGTGTCCCGCAGGAAGGATATGTACTGGTCCTCGCCCGTGCCCATGAAGACGAGCTTGAGGGGCAGCTTCAGGAGCTCCGGCATGGCACGGGTGATGAGGTCCAGGCCCTTGCGCGGGAGGAGCCTGGAAACCATGGCGACTATGGGGAGGCCGGAGTCCTCCAGGCCGAAGAGGGTGGCGAGGTGGCGGCGGCAGACGGCCTTGCCCGCGGTGTCGTCGAGCGTGAAGTGCCCCGGCGTGTAGCGGTCCGACTCCGGATCCCAGAGGCTGTAGTCGACGCCGTGGAGGACGCTCCGCAGGTCGCGCCGGCGCTCCTTGAGGAGGCCCTCGAGCCCCTGGCCCAGCTCGGGGGAGAGCGTCTCGCGGGAGTACTTGTGGGAGACGGTCGAGATGAGCATGGCCCCGATGATGCCTGCCTTGGTGAGGTTCAGCTGGCCGTGGAACTCGAGGCCCTGGAAGGTGAAGTGGCTCCAGTCGAGCCCCGTCATCGTGAAGTCGTAGTAGGGGAAGGTCCCCTGGCTCGAGAGGTTGTGGTAGGTGAACACCGTCCCGGTGCCCGCCAGGTTGGGGCGCTCGCGCAGGAAGGCCTTGGCGTACATGCACACGAGCCCCGAGGCCCAGTCGTGGGCGTGTATCACGGAGGGCGCGGCGGGGTCCACGGTCTCGGCCAGGACGGAGAAGGCCGCCTTGGAGAAGAATATGAAGCGCTCGGCGTTGTCGTCGTAGTCCCCGAACTCGTTGCCGTAGATGCCTGGACGGTCGAAGAGGTCGTCGCACCCGACCAGCAGGATCCGGTGCGCTCCCTCGATCCTGAGCTCGTAGAACTCGGCGGTGCGGCGGCTTATGGAGAGATCCACCGTGCGGGAGAGCGAGTCCAGCCGGGTGAGCGGGAAATCCTCCGCGCCCCGGTACTTGGGCACGAAGACGGTCACGTCGTGGCCCAGCTCCGAGAGCGCGCGGGGCAGGTGGTAGGAGATGTCCCCCAGCCCGCCCGCGCGGGAGCAGGGTACTGCTTCTGGCGTGATGAAGTATATCCGCATGCTGTCTCTTTCGCCCGCCCCGGCCCTGCGGCGGGGGGGGCGGGACGCGCCCGGAGGGGGGGGCGGGCTCGCCCGGCGGGGCGGGCGCCGCCGGGCCCGGGGACCCTGCGGTACGGGGCTCAGGCCGGCTGCGGGCCCTCGTAGCCGTTCTCCTCGTGGATGAAGTCCACGATGGTGTTCACCGTGTCCTCGACCTCCTCCGCCGGGATCTGGCAGGTGGCCACGGACTCATGGCCGCCGCCCCCGAAGTGGAGGGCGATGGAGCCCAGGTTGGCCATGCTGTCGCGGTTGATGATGCTGTTGCCGAGGGCGAGCGCCACGAAGTTGGAGCCGCGCCCCCAGGTGATGTGGATGGAGACCTTGCAGTCCGGGAACAAGGTGTAGGGCAGGAAGCGGTTGCCGGGGTAGATGGTCTCGAGGTTGCGGAAGTCGATGAGCAGCACCTGCCCACGCAGGGTGGAGCAGCCGCGGATCATGTTGGCGTACAGGGGCGCCTGCTGGAAGTAGAGGTCGACGCGATCCTTGACGTCCGGGTTCTCGAGGATCTGGTCGGCGGTGAGCGTCCGGCACATCTCGATCATGGACTCCATGAGCTGGTAGTTCGAGATGCGGAAGCTCCGGAAGCGCCCGAGCCCCGTGCGCGGGTCCATGATGAAGCCGATGAGGATCCAGCCCGTCGGGTACTCGATCTCGGTCACGGTGAGGTTGGCCGAGTCCACCTTGTCGACGGCGGTCATCATGGAGTCCCAGTGGGGGGAGTAGCGGGAGGGCCCGCCCAGGAAGTCGTAGATGACGCGGGCGCAGGAGGGGGCTATCCTGCTCATGCCGCGGTAGGAGATGGAGCCGAGGCGCTCGCCCTCGCTCGTGTGGTGGTCGAACCACATGCCGCAGCCGTTGGCGTAGGGGACGTTGGCCAGGATGTCGTTGGGGCCTATCTCGACCAGCCCGTCCTGAATGTCCTTGGGGTGCACGAACTGGTAGGAGTCGATCAGACCGGCTTCCTTGAGCAGGGCCCCGCAGGCGAGCCCGTCGAAGTCGGATCTTGTAACCAAACGCATATATGAACCGCCTGAGTGATTCTCTTCTTTCGGTTGGGAAGGGCCCGTAGCGGGAGCGGCGGGGGTCTGCGGTGAGGGGTCGCCAGGGAGCCGTTTCCCCTCCGAGAGGGAGGGGCGCGTCCGGGGCGGCCGGGGGAGGGCCGGACGCGGCGGGACGAACCACTGAGGCGCTGTCCCGCGCCGCGAGAAGGCGGGAAAGACGGATGGGGCCTGGTTGGGGGTCGGGATGGATCCCCTCCTGCCCCGCGGTGCGGTGGAGGGGCCGGAGAGATCCGGCCGGGGCTCGTGCCGCGGGAGGGATCCCTCGCCCGGGCGTGCGGTGTCCAGTGGCCGCGAAACCTGCGGAACCAGAATATTTGACCGCCGGAGGTTTGTCAAGTTGCCGGGGATAATCAGGCGGGCTCCCGCGGGAGGCGCCCCGGGGGGCGGCCGCGCGGCGCGGGGGGCTTTTCCGGGAGGCCCGGACGCGCCTGGCGGATCGCGGGGGGAGGCGGCGGCAGGGTCGCCTGGCAGATGGGCTCGCGGGAGGCCTGGGTTTGTCCGGGAGGGCCGGGGGCGCGGGGCGGGGCCGCTCCCGTGCGGGGGCTGGGAGGGAGGGGACGGGCGGGGGCGTGGATGGAGGGCGGCGGGAAGGCCAGGTCATCCGGGCTGCGGCGTGCCCCTCGCCTCCGGGCGGCGGCCGGGCCCGTGTCCGGGGGTGGCGGGCGGCGGCGTCACTCGGCGGGTGCCCGGGGCGGGATCGCCGGGCCAGTGGTGGTCCCGCCGGGGGCGGCGGCCCGGGAAAGGGTATCCTCCAGGAGCTGGTGCTCGAGATCCTCAGCGGAGGGCCTGGGGGGCCTCGGCATGGGGCGGGTGGCCTGCGGCGGCTGGGCTGCGGGCCGGGCGGAGGGGGTGGGCGACCCGGCCGGGGGCGGCGCGGTGGGGCCCCCGGCCGGCGCGGGCGGGGAGGCCGGCGCGGGCGGGCGCTGGGGCTGCCGGGCCTGGGGGGCCCCGGGGCGGGCCTGGGACTGGTCAGCGTCCTCGTCCCAGATCATCAGCGAGATGCGGCGGTTGATGGGATCCATGGGGCTCGTCTCGGGAAGCGGCCGCGTCGCCGCGAAGCCCGCCACCATCGTGAGCCGGTCGTCGCCGATGCCCCTGCGGCTCAGGAACCTCCTCGCCGCCGAGGCGCGGGCGGTGGAGAGCTCCCAGTTGGTGAGCTCCTGGGAGACGGTCGCCACCGCGTCGGTATGCCCCTCGATGGAGAGCTTGTTGGGTAACGCCGAGAGCCTCTGGGAGATGATGCCGAGTATCTCCTGCGCGGCGGGGGTGAGCCGGGGCTGGCCGGAGACGAAGATGGGCCTCTTCTCCTTGTCCATGACCTCTATCTTGAGCCCGCCCGGCACGATCTCCACCGCCAGCTGGCCGTCGAGGTTGCCGCCCAGGGCCCCCGCCACGGCGCCCTTGATCTGGTCGCCCAGTTCCTCCTTGGCCTTCTCCTGCGCCTGCCGGGCAGCCTTCTCCTCGTCGGTCAGGGCCCCCCCGGGCACCCCCGTGCCGTCCGTGTACAGGCCCTGGCCCGGCGCCACCCCGGGCTGGTCCGAGCCCTCGCCGCCCTCCACGCCCTCCGGGAGCTCGGTAAGCTCGGGATCCTGGGGCCGGTCGGTCGGGTTGGTGGCGCCGGCCTCGGGGCGGTCGTCCCCGGCCGCCTCCAGAGCCTGCTCGCGGGCGGCGACGGCAGCCTCGCGCTCCTCCAGCTCCTTGCCCTGCTGGATCAGGTCGAAACAGCCGCCGACCAGGATCCCCTGGTTGGGCTGGGAGGGGTCGAAGGCGGAGGGCATCCCGCCGTTGAAGACCGCGTCCGACAGCGAGAGTTCGTTGAAGTAGTCGGCGAGCGCGGCCTTGCCCTGCTCCGAGGAGATGGCCAGGAGCCACATGACCAGGAAGAAGGCCATCATGGCGGTCACGAAGTCGGCGTAGGCCACCTTCCACGATCCGCCGTGGTGGCCGCCGTGCCCTTTCTTGATGATCTTCTTGATTACGGGCGGCTTCTTCTCGTTCGGCACTTTCGGCTCCGGACTGCCTGGGGGGGGCGGCGGTCTCTCCCGGCTTCCGGGCCCGCTCCGGCGGCCCGGGGGCCCGCCGGCCTCCGGGAGGCGGGCGGGCCGCAGGCGGCCTACTTCTTGACCGACTTCATGAGCTCCTCGAGCTCCTCGTAGCCCGGCCGGCAGTGGGAGGGGACGGCGCGGCGGGCGAACTCGATGGCCATGACCGGGGGGAGGCCCTTGGAGAAGGCCACCAGGACGGCCTTGGCTACCTTCAGGATGTTGTCCTGGTCGTGGGCCTGGTTCTCGAGGGTCTTGGCCATGGGGGCCATGTAGCCGTAGCTCAGGAGGAGGCCCAGGAAGGTGCCGCAGAGGGCCGCGCCCACGCTAGCGCCCAGGATCTCGGGGGGCTCGGTCATGAGGCCCATGGTGGTGATGATGCCCAGCACCGCCGCCACGATGCCCAGGCCGGGCAGTGAGTCCGAGACCGTGGTGAGCGCGGAGGGGATGAGCGTCCCGTGGTGCTCGTGGGCGTCGGTGTCGATGTCCATGAGGTTCTCGAACTCCATGGGCTCGATGTTGCCGGAGACGAAGACCTTGAGGTTGTCGGCGAGGAAGTCCTTCAGGTGGTGGTTCTTGAGGATCGAGGGGTACTTGGAGAAGATCGGGGAGCTGTCGGGCTTGTTGGCGTGCTCCTCCAGGGCGAGCATGCCCTCGCGGCGGGCTATGGACAGGAACTCGAAGAGGAGGAGGAGCACGTCCACGAAGTTCTGCTTCTTGTACTCCTTGCCCAGGAATATCCTCGGGATGGACTTGAAGGTGTCCTTGATGAGCGACATGGGGTTCGCTATCAGGAACGAGCCCAGGGCGGCCCCGCAGATGATGATGACCTCGTTAGGCTGCCACAGGACCCCCAGTTTGCCGTGGTGCATCATGTAGCCGGCGATGACGCAGCCGATGACAACGATGAATCCGATGGGGGGCATTGGAGGTCCTTCCGGTGAGGGTGGGGTGGGAAGACCGGCGGAGCGGGGGGGCGCCGCAGGCCGCGCGGGCCCCCCGGCGCGTCCCGGGGGCTCGCGCGGCGGGCCGCGTCCGCTCGCGTTTCTTTTCGGAAGGGGCCCGCCGGATCATTAAAATACCGCTACGGGGTTGAGGTTCGGGACGGGCGGGGGGCAGGATGCGGTATCCTAGAGGTGGCTGCGGATGTCGGCGGCCGTGAAGGGGAGCTGGGTGAGATCCGCGGGTCCGCCTTCCTTGAACGGGAACTCGGAGCGGGTCTTGCGGGGGATCACGTGGAGGTGCCAGTGGCCTACCGCCTGGCCCGAGGCGGTGCCGTTGTTGACGAGGATGTTGAAGCTCTCGGCGCCGACGCCCGCGAGGGCGGCCGCCGCCAGCCTCTTAGCGAGCGGGAGGGCCTTGGCGAGGAGCGTGTCGGGCACGTCCAGGGTGTTGGGGTAGTGTTCCCTGGTGATGATGAGGAGATGGCCCCGGGTGATCGGGTTGATGTCCAGGAAGGCTATGAAGTCGGCATCCTCGTGGATGCGGATGCTGGGGATTCGCCCGTTGGCTATCTCGCAGAATATGCAGCTGGTGGACATGGGGCCCTCTGGGGTTGAGCCGTCTGGCCATCGTCGGGGCCGGCGCCCGTCCGGTCGGCGGGGGCTGCGTGAAGGGGTGGCATCGGTGTCAGGGGGCCGCCCTCCCGCCCTCGGCCGGGGGCTTCCCGCGGCCCGGGACGCGGAGCGCCCGGCGAGGGAGGGACGGCCGCCACCCCGTATCGCGGGTTTCGGGGCCGCCCTCCGCCGGGCTTCGCGCGGTGCCGCAGGCGCCCCCGGCCATGGCGGGCGGGGCTTTCCGCGCGCCCCGGCCGGGGGGCCGGAGGCGTCGGCAGGGAAAAGAAAAGGCGGGGCCCGCCCGCCGGGGCGGTCTCCGCTTGTTGTCGCAGCATCGCCAGGCCCTCGTCAGTCAGTATAAGGCCTGAGACGGGGATTATCAACAAAAGGCCGCAAGGATTCCCCCGCCTCAACGCCACCTTGCCCGCGAACGCGGGAAGCGTAGGCGGCGGGAGGAATTGCGGTAAATATCTCGCGAACATGATACTATCATCCATTTTTGGAAGGAGGGCCACCTTATCCATCTGACATCAGGCTTTCATTCGGTCTATTCATTACATTATCATTTAGTTTTAGCAATAAAATATATGTATAAAATTATAATAGATGAATTATATTTATTTTTAAAAGATTTATTTATAGAAACAGGAAATAAATACGGCATAATGTTATTAGAATAGAACCATGATTACGATCATGTTCATGCGTTAATGACCGGGACGCCGGGCACCTGTAGGGATGTCTTTCTGAGAACCTACAAATCCCGGAGCGCGAGAAAGGCGCCGGAGACGTTCCCGGAAGTCAGGCAATCCCTGCGGACGGGCCGTTTTTGGCATGGGAGCTATTGCCGTCTCAGTCGGCGGGGCGCCGCTGGAGACCTTGAGACGCTGTATCGAGGGCCAGGGGCGCTGGGATGGCGAACAGGGCGTTCGTGTTCCGCATGTACCCGGACCGGAGGCAGGAGGAACTGATCTCCCGGGCCTTCGGATGCTGCCGGTTCGTCTGGAACCGGATGCTGACGGAGAAGAGGATCTACTGCCTCCTGACCCGCGAAACGCTGAGGAACACCCCGGCCCATCTGAAGGATCGGCACCCCTGGCTCCGGGAAGGGGACGGCATGGCCCAGTGAAACGTCCGGCTGAACCTGGAGAGGGCCTTCGCGAACCTCTTCCGGAACCCCGGCCATT
>JAITEZ010000241.1 GCA_031281735.1 Deltaproteobacteria bacterium
CCGTGCATGTCGAAGAGACCCCAGGGGTTGGGCCTCTTCCCGCCCGCGGGGTGCGTCTCCCGGCCGGAGTTGTCGCGGAACCAGGCGTAGCCCCCCGCCTCGCCCGGATCCTTGCCGAAGGACCAGGGGGTCAGGGTGCCCGCCTTGGCGGCGTAGGCCCACTCTGCCTCGGTGGGGAGCCGGTAGCGCCCGGTCCCCTCCCGGCGGTTCAGGGCCTCGATGAAGTCCAGCGCCTCCCGGTGGGTGACCCTCTCGACCGGCCGGTCCCCGCCCTGGAAAAGGGAGGGGGAGGGCTTCCCCGTGACGCTCTCCCACTGGGCCTGGGTGACCTCGGTCGTCCCGCACCAGAAGCCCCGCGTGAGCGTCACGACGTGGGCGGGCCGCTCGTCGGCATCCCCCGTCGGCCCGTCCGTGCCCAGGGTGAAGCTCCCCGGCGGCACCTCCGCGAACTCCATGCCGACGGAGTTGGCCCAGGTCGCGGCGCGGGCGGGGGCGGCCGCAGGGCCTCCCGAGGCCAGCGCGGCGAGGAGGAGCGCCGCCGCTATGTGGCTGGGCGCATGGCGCATTCCGGAGGGCTCTCGTGCGGCTGCGGCCCCGCCGCCCCCGGGGGGCGGGCGGGGCCGGGACGGGCTCAGGCGCCCCGGGGGCCTTCCAGCGCCTCACGGGCGGGAAGACGTCGGGGCGGCCTCCAGGTCTTGAAAATCTCGGGCGTCCGCCCGTAGAGGGGGAGCGGCGGGTCGGCGGCGGCCGCCCCGGAGAGCAGCCGCGCCAGGCCCAGGGAGGCGAGGACGGCGGCGTCCGGGCCGTCGGCAGGCCCCTTGCGGAAGCCCTCCGGGGGCTCGGGGACGAGGGCGGCGCCCGGGCCCAGGATCAGGCAGGCCCCGTCCGGTGGCGCCCCGAGACCCTCGCGGAGCCCCCGGAGGGCGTCCGCCAGGGCCGGGTAGAAGGAGCCCGGCGCCAGGACCAGGATGCCGGTTAGGGGCAGGGGCCCCGCGGCGGGGTGGGCCCCCTCCCCTCCCCTCAGATACAGGGCCGTGAAGACCTCCCCGTGCCGGGCGTCGAGTACCGGGGCCAGCAGGCCGGGGGGGAGCCCGTCCGCTGCTGCCAGGGTCTCCAGCGTGGGGATCCCCACGGCGGGGCAGCCCGCCCCCATGGCCAGGCCCTTGGCGAAGGAGAGCCCGGTCCTCAGGCCGGTGAAGCTCCCCGGGCCGCGGCCGGCGCAGACCAGGTCCAGATCGCTCGGGCGCAGGCCCGCCTCGGAGAGGGCGCGGGCCGCGAGGGGGGGGAGCACGCTCGAGTGGGTCCCGCCGTCCCCGCCGCCGGCGGCGAAGAGGATCTCCGGGGGGCCCGGCGGAGCGGGGATCCCCGCGGATCCCGCCCCGAAGCGGGCTAGGGCGAGCGAGAGGCGCCCGGTCGCCGTGTCCCAGGCCACGGCGTGCCTGACCGGGGGCGTCACTCCCGGCCGGCCTCCCCGTCCCCATTGACGGACTCGACCGCGCTCGGGGCGGGCGGCCCCGAGAACCTCGTCACCAGCCGGGAGATGTCGTTGTAGAAGACGAGTATCATGAGGGCGGCGAGAGCCGTCACCCCCACCCACTGGGTGGCCTCCCGCACCTTCAGGCTGATGGGGCTCCGCTTCACGGCCTCGATCAGGAAGATGACGAACTGCCCCCCGTCCAGGACCGGGAGCGGCAGGAGATTCAGGACCGCGAGGTTCACCGAGATGAAGCACATGAGCCAGATGAAGTCCGTCAGGCCCTCGCGGGCCTTCTTGCCGGCTATCTGGGCTATCATGATGGGGCCGCCCATCACCTTGGACGAGATCTTGAGCTGGACGAGCTTCACGACGCTCATGACCGTCAGGGCCCCCATCCGGAAGGCCTCCGCGGTCCCGAGCCCCAGGGCGGTCACGGGGCCCACGCTCTCCCTGATGATGTCTACCCTGGGCGCTATGCCGACCATGGGGGTGAAGACGGTCTTCCCGTCCAGGCCCTGGCGGGGGTCTAGGTCGGGGATCACCGCGAAGCTCATGGGGGCGCCGTCCCGCAGGACGTCTATCCTGAAAGGCCGCCCAGGAACCTCCCCGTCCCGGGCGGCGCGGGGCGCCGCCGCGGGCCCCCCGGCGGCCGCCGGGGACGCGGCCGCCGGGGCCTCGGGAACGGCCGCAGCTGCATCGCCTGGTACGGCGGGCGAATAGCCGGCCGGATCGGGCGCCTCCGGGGCCGGGGGGGAGACGGCGGCGGCCTCCGGGGCCGGGGGGGAGGCGGCGGCCCCGGCCGCCCTGTCCGCGGCCCCCGGCTCCCCTGCCGGGCCGGGGCCCGCGTCCCGGCGCTGGATGAGCCCGAGCACGTCGGCCCAGTCGCTGACGGGCCTGCCATCAACGGCAGTCACGAGATCCCCGGCCCTGAGGCCCGCCTTCTCGGCTGGCATGCCCGCCAGCACCTCGCCCAGCACCGGGACGGTGCGGGGGGTGAAGCCGAAGTGCCAGTAGGCCTCCTTGTCGCCCAGGATGGTCGTGCCCTCCCGGCGGACGGGCCTGACGGTGAAGGAGGCCTCGCGCCCCTCCCGCCGGACGGTCAGCAGCGCGGGGGCGCCGCCGCCCCCAGCCTGGAACTCAAGCAGCTCGTCGAAGAAGCTCACCGGCCTCCCGTCCACGGAGGTCACCAGGTCGTCCATCCGCAGGCCGGCCTTGGAGAGGGGGCTCTCCGGGTCCAGGGGCCCCAGGACCGGGGCCGCGTGCTGGATGCCCGTCGACCAGGTGAGGATCCAGAGGACCAGGGCCGCGAACAGGAGGTTGAAGAAGGGGCCCGCGAGCACCACCGCGGCCTTGACCGGGAATGGCTTGTGGGAGAAGGAGCGCCCGATGTCAGCGGGGGCGGGCTCCGTCCCCGGCTCGTCACCCACGAGCTTGACGTAGCCGCCCAGGGGGAGGGCGGCCAGCTGGTACTCAGTCTCGCCAATCTTCCTGGACCACAGCTTGGGGGGGAACCCCAGGGAGAAGCGCTCCACCCCGACCCCCAGGAGCTTCGCCGCCAGGAAATGCCCCAGCTCGTGGACGAAGATGAGGATGAGGAGAAGCACCAGGAACGACAGGAGGGTGGTGAGCATCGGCCTTCCTCGGGGACCGCGCCTCCGCGCGGGGGTCAGGGATCCGGTGCCGCGCCGGCGCGCGGGGGGCCGGATCCGGAACGGGAAAACGGCAGAGTATTGTACCACGACGCGCCGCGGGCGCATCCCCACGAAGGCGCCTGCCGCCCGCGCGCCCTAGGGCGCCCCGCCCCTTCCGGCCCCCTGCCCCTCCAGGCCCGAGGGATCCGGCGGGGGATCCGGCGAGGTATGAATTCCAGGGTCTCGCGCATCCCTTAACGGCAGGGGCGATCGGGGTACCGGGCGGGCGGGGAGGGGGGCATCCCAGGCCAGCGCGGGGGATGACGGATCCCGGAATGCAGGGTCTGCGAGGCCCGCCTCGGTAGGCCGGCCCGGCGGCCGGGGGAAGCATCGCTTGCGAACGGACATGATAGCATTAATTTTATTTATATTTTTTTATTAACAAATTATTATTTATATAATTAATTATATTATAATATTTATTATACTTAAGTTGAAACCTTAAATGATCTGTTGAAGACAGCCAGTCCACCTGGGCCAGCCGGCCCATGACTGGCGAGTCGCCTGCCTGCTAGGGGCCTTTCGGCGGCCGGTCAACCGCCAGGCCGAGATCCCTCCCGCCCGCAGGCGAGGCGGGGGGAGGGCCTACGGCGCGGCCGCCCTGGCCCGGGGCTTCTGAAGGCGTGAATCCGCGCCGTTTCCCAAGTTGACCGGGGAATTGTTTTCCACTATGATCGTTGCGCAATCAGCCCGGATCAGCCAGCGATGCGGATCCGTCCTCCGGGCGCCCGGCCAGCGGTTCCAAGCGGGATCGCCCCGGGGTCTTTTTTTGCCCCGCCATCCCCCGGACGGTCACGATCATGCCGGGACCGGGAGCGCCCCGCGTCCCCGCCCCGCTGTGGCCTCCCCGCCCGCGCCGGGCTCCCCCCCTCGCGTCCCGGTCCCTGCGGCGGCCGCGTCCCCGGGCCGGGGATCCCAAGTGTCAAGCTTCGGAAGGTACAGCACCATGCGCACCATCACACTCTCCCTCTCCCTCTGCCTCGCGGCTTTCGTCTCCCTGTCCCAGGCGTCCCCCGCGCCCGCCCAGGAGACGCTGAAGATAGGCTTCGGCGGGGCCCTCCTGGGCTCGCTCGCCTCCTACGGGCTGTCGAACCTCTACGGCATCGAGGTGGCAATCGCGAAGGCCAACGCCGCGGGCGGCGTGCTCGGCCGCCAGGTGGAGCTCGTCAAGGAGGACGACTCCTGCGACCCGGCCCTGGCCTCGTCGGCGGCGACCAAGCTCGCCTCGCAGGGCATCAGGCTGATCCTCGGCCACACCTGCTCGGGGGCCACGCACAGCGCCCTGAGCGTCTACGGCGGGAAGGCCATCGTCGTCTCCTCCTCCGCCACCGACGTCTACCTGACCGACAGCGGCGACAACCCGTACTTCTTCCGCACGACGCCGCGCGACGACGCCCAGAGCAGCCTGCAGGTCAGGCTCCTCAAGGCGAAGGGCTTCACCAGGGTGGCCCTCCTCCACGACAAGGGCGACTACGGCAAGTCCCTGGCCGAGCTCGCCGAGGCCGCCATCAAGGCCGACCCCGCCTCCGGCATCACCGTCGCGCTCGTGGAGGGCGTGACCTCCGGCCAGGTCTCCTACGACGCGGTGGTGGCCAAGGTCAAGGACGCCGGCGTCGACGCCATCATCTGGGGCGGCTACTACAACGACGCCTCCAAGCTCGCCATCAACCTGCGCGACCGGGGCGTCGGGGCCGTCATCATCGGGGCCGACGGCCTCTACGACGAGCGCTACGTCACCATGGGCGGCAGCGCCGTGGAGGGCTCGTTCGCCACCGGCCAGAGCGACATCAGCCAGTCCGCGGCGGCCCAGGAGGCGCTCGCCATCCACAGGAAGAACCACACCGAGGAGACGGGCACCTATTTCTTCTACTCGATGGCCGCCGCCGAGGCGCTCTTCGCCGCGGTGGAGAAGGCCGGCACCGCGGACGACCTCGACCTCATCAAGACCCACCTCACCAGCGACACGGTGGACACCGTCATGGGCCCCGTGCGCTTCGACGCCAAGGGCGACGTCATAGGCGCCGGCTTCAAGCTCTACGAGGTCAAGGACGGCAAGTTCGTGGAGGCCACGCTCTAGGCGGGCGGCCATCCCCCTATGGAACTCTTCCTCAACCTCTGCGTTAGCGGCCTCACCAAGGGCAGCATCTACGCCCTCATCGCCCTCGGCTACACGATGGTGTACGGCATCATCGCCCTCATCAACTTCGCCCACGGCGAGATCTACATGATAGGGGCCTTCACCGCCCTCATCTTCAGCATGGCCCTGGGGGCCCTCGGCCTGTCCGGCTGGGGGCTCCTGCTGGCCTGCGGCCTCCTCGCCGCCGTCTACTGCGCCATGTACGGCTGGACGCTGGAGAAGATCGCCTACAAGCCGCTGCGCGGCCAGTCCCGGCTCGCCCCCCTGATCAGCGCCATCGGCATGTCCATCTTCCTCCAGAACTACGTGCAGCTGGTGCAGACCCCCAACTTCCTGGCCTACCCCGACCTCATCCCCCCGCTCCCCTTCGCGGGGGCGCTCTCGGGCGTCGCCACCAAGTCCCAGGTGGCGATCGTCGCGGCCACCGCGCTCAGCATGATCGCGCTCACACTCTTCATCAAGCGCACCCGGATGGGCCTGGCCATGCGCGCCGTCTCCCAGGACCCCACCATGGCCCGGCTCTCGGGGGTCAACATCGACCGGGTGATATCCTCCACCTTCGTCATCGGCTCCGTGTTCGCGGCGGTGGGGGGGCTCCTCATCGGCTGCGCCACGCGCCAGATCGACTCCTACCAAGGCTTCCTCGCCGGCATGAAGGCCTTCACGGCCGCGGTGCTGGGGGGCA
The DNA here is from genome assembly GCA_031281735.1 of Deltaproteobacteria bacterium. Lineage (GTDB taxonomy): Bacteria > Desulfobacterota > Desulfarculia > Adiutricales > Adiutricaceae > JAIRZX01. Next base: position 5,991 of record JAITEZ010000241.1, read on the forward strand.
TCGGGAGCGTCCCCGGTGCCGTCATCGGGTCGCTCATCCTGGGCTTCTCCGAGAGCTTCGCTGCCGGCTACGTCTCCAGCGACTACGAGGACGTGGTGGCCTTCGTCCTCCTCATCCTCATCCTCACCCTGCGTCCCGACGGGATCATGGGGAGCGCCACCACGCAGAAGGTCTGAAACGCGTCCATGGCACAAGACACCCAGGAAAACCTCCCCGTCCCCCCGCCCCCCGCCGCCGGGGCGGTGCCGGTGAGCGCCTTCCGGCGCCTCCTGGGCGAGTTGCGCGCGGCGGCGCTCTCCGCCGTCTGGTTCTCCGTCCTCGCCCTCCCCCTCGTGGTGTTCCGCATCAACTCGGCCAGCGGCCGCATCGACTACCTCTGGGGGAGGCTCCCCAGGCTCGCGGCCGCGGCCTTCCTCGCCACGCTGACCTGGCGCTTCCTGCTCAGGAGGGTGGGCTTCTCCCGCGTCAGGAGGGCCGTGGTCGAGGCTGGGGGCCCCCCGCCCGAGGGCGCCCGAGGCCCCGAGGGCTCGTGGCTGACGCTCCTGGACCGCGCGCCCGCCAAGAGGGCGATCCTCGCCGCAGGCGCGCTCCTCCTCCTCTCCATCCCCTTCTGGGCCACGCCCTACGTCGTGACCGTCATGATCACGGCCCTCATCTACATCACGCTGGGGCTGGGCCTCAACATAGTGGTCGGGGTGGCGGGCCTCCTCAACCTCGGCTACGCGGCCTTCTTCGCCGTGGGGGCCTACACCTTCGCCCTCCTCCACGCGAACCTCGGCCTCGGCTTCTGGGCCTGCCTGCCCCTGGGCGCCCTCGCGGCCACCCTCCTGGGGCTCCTCCTGGGCATCCCGATCCTCAGGCTCTCCGGCGACTACCTCGCCATCGTGACGCTGGGGTTCGCCGAGATAGTGCGGCTGGTGCTGGTCAACGTGGGCTTCACCAACGGCCCGCGGGGGATCAGGAACATCCCGCCGCCGAGTCTCCTCGGGATCGACCTGAACGGCTCAGTCAAGCCCCTCCTGGTCCCCCGCGGCCTCCTCCATGCCGACATGGATCTCAACAAGGTCTTCATCTACTTCGTGATCCTCGCCATAGTCGCGCTCACCGTGGCCTGCGTCTTCCGCCTCGAGAACTCCCGGCTGGGCCGCGCGTGGCTGGCCCTCCGCGAGGACGAGGTAGCCTGCCAGGCCATGGGCATCAACCGCACCCGCGCGAAGCTCACGGCATTCGCCCTGGGCTCCACCTGGGCGGGGCTCGCCGGCGTGGTCTTCGCCTCGCAGATAACGTTCATCAACCCCCAGAGCTTCACCTTCCTCACGTCGGTGATGGTGCTCTCGATTGTCGTCCTGGGGGGCATGGGGTCCATCCCCGGCGTCATGATCGGCGCGGTGGTGCTCATCCTGCTCCCGGAATACCTGAGGGAGTTCTCCGACTACCGCATGCTCATCTTCGGTCTCATCATGGTGGTCATGATGGTCTTCCGGCCCCAGGGCATCATCCCCAGCACCCGCCGGGTGTACATCTACCGCCCCGAGGACCACGCCGGGGCGCCCGCCGGTGACGCCCTCCCCCCGGAGGGGGCACGGCCGTGAGCGGGCCCGCCCCGGGCGACCCGGTGCTCTCCACCTCCGGGGTCACCATGATCTTCGGCGGCCTGACGGCGCTCTCGGACGTCAACTTCCGGGTGGAGCGCGGCTCGATAACCGCCCTCATCGGCCCCAACGGCGCCGGCAAGACCACCTTCTTCAACTGCCTCACCGGCATCTACCGCCCCAGCCGGGGGATCATGACCTTCAGCCCGGAGCCGGGCAGGAGCATACAGCTCAGGAAGCTCGCCCCGGACCGCATCACCCGCCTCGGCGTCGCCCGCACCTTCCAGAACATCAGGCTCTTCAACAACCTGACGGTCCTGGAGAACGTGCTCGTGGGCTGCCACTCCCGCATGAAGGCCGGTCTCCTGGGGGCGCTCCTCCGCGACCGCGGCACGCGCGACGAGGAGAGGGCCATGGCGGAGTTCAGCTACAGGCTCCTCGAGCGCTACGGGCTCGCCGCCTCCGCCAACCACGTGGCCAAGAACCTCCCCTACGGCGCCCAGAGGCGCCTGGAGATCGTCCGGGCGCTAGCCACCCGGCCCGCCCTCCTGCTCCTGGACGAGCCCGCGGCGGGCCTCAACATCGCGGAGACGAGGGAGCTGGACGAGCTCATAAGGTTCGTGCGGGAGAGGGAGGGCCTCTCCATCCTCCTCATCGAGCACGACATGTCGCTCGTCATGAGCGTCTCCGACAGCGTCTACGTCCTGGACTACGGCGTGCTCATCGCCTCGGGGCCGCCGGCGGAGATCCGGCGCGACCCCAAGGTCGTCAAGGCCTACCTGGGCGAGGACTAGGAGGGGGACGTGGGCGAAAGGGTACTGGAGCTGGAGGGCGTCCGCACCTTCTACGGCAACATCGAGGCCCTCAAGGGCGTCTCCTGCCACATAGACCGCCAGGAGATCATCGCGATACTGGGCTCCAACGGCGCGGGCAAGAC
>JAITEZ010000266.1 GCA_031281735.1 Deltaproteobacteria bacterium
GGGCCTCGGGGGCAAGGCGCCGCGGCACGGCCGCCGGCCGCCCGGAAACCCCGGCGCGCGCGGCGGCGGGCAGCCGCCCCTCCCTCCCCGCCGCCCTGGGCGCGTTCGCCTGGAGGCAGAAGGCCCTGGGTGCCCTGCTGGCGGCCCTCGCGATACGGCTCCTCTGGCCCGACAGCGGCCAGCACCCTCCCGCGGACAGGCCGTACTACGCCGGCTTCCTCGCGGCGTGCGCGGCGTTCCTCCTCCTGAGGCCCCTCATCTTCCTCGGCTGGGAGGAGAAGCTCGGGCGCCTGCGGGACAAGGACCTCTTCGTGGCGGCGCTGTTCCTCCTGCTGGCGGCGCTCGACGTCGGGACCGCCAAGGCGACCGTGCTGCCCACGCTGTTCTTCCCGACGCCGGACCGCATCCTCGGGGTCCTGGTGGAGGACTTCCGCTACCTCATAGTCGACTGCCTGGGCTCGTCCGCCAAGCTCCTGATAACCGGCTTCTTCGCAGGCGCGGCGGCGGGCCTGGCGACGGGGATCTTCATCGGCTTCTCCAAGGGGGCCGCCTACTGGCTCAACCCCCTCATCAAGTTCCTGGGGCCCATACCGCCCACGGCCTGGATACCCATCGTGCTCGTGGCCTTCCCCACCACCTGGACCGGGGCGGTCTTCCTCATCGCCCTCTCCGTGTGGTTCCCCACCTCGATCATGACCTCCAGCGGCATCCTGAACGTCCAGAACGCCTACTTCGAGGTCGCGAGCACGCTGGGGGCGCGCCGCGTGTACCAGGTCTTCATGGTGGGCATCCCCGCCGCCATGCCGCTCATCTTCACCGGGCTATTCAGCGGGGCCTGCGCGTCCTTCCTGACGCTCATGACCGCCGAGATGATAGGGGTCAAGAACGGCATAGGGTGGTACGTCCACTGGCAGAGGCAGATGCTCTCCTACGCCAACGTCTACGCGGCCCTGATCGTCATATCTATATCATTCTACTCGCTCATAACCCTGTTCTTCATGGCGAGGGACCGCGTGCTCGTCTGGCAGAAAGGCATGATCAAGTGGTGAGGCCCGCCGCGGGCGCCCTCCCCTCCCCGGGGACGCCCCCCCCGCCGGGCGCGCCCGGGGCGCCTGCCGGGACGGCGGCCGCCGCGGGCGGGGCGACGCGGGGCGGGATAACGATCAGGGACGCCTCCAAGAGCTTCCCGCACCCGGACGGGACCGAGGTCCCGGCGCTCTCCGGCGTCGACCTCGCAGTGTCCCCCGGGGAGTTCATCACCCTCATCGGCCCGTCCGGCTGCGGGAAGTCCACCCTCCTGCGCCTGATCGCCGGCCTGGACAGGGCCACGACGGGCGGCATCCTCCTGGACGGGAGGCCCATAGAGGGCCCGGACGCGGAGCGGGGCCTGGTCTTCCAGAACCCCTACCTATTCCCCTGGCTCAACATCGAGGACAACGTCGCCTTCGGGCTCAAGGCCCGCGGCCGCTTCCGCGAGGAGAGGGCCCTGGTCCCCCGGTACCTGGAGCTCGTGGGCCTGGGGCGCTTCGGCAAGGTCTTCCCCCACCACCTGTCCGGCGGCATGGCTCAGAGGGCCTCGCTCGCCCGGGCGCTCATCAACAGGCCCCTCGTGCTCCTCCTGGACGAGCCCCTGGGCGCGCTAGACGCCTTCACCCGCATGAACATGCAGGACGAGATCCTGCGCATCCGCGAGGAGGAGCGCATCACCATGGTCATGGTCACTCACGACGTGGACGAGGCCGTCTACCTCTCCGACCGCATCGTCGTGATGACCGCCGGCCCCGGCAGGGTGGAGCAGGTGATACCAGTGCCCTTCGCCCGCCCCAGGGCCCGCAACATCCCGGACTTCCTGCGGCTCCGGGCCAGGATCCTCGAGATCCTGAACTTCGCGGGGAGGATAGAGGAGCCCGCCTACCAGATCTGAAAGGACGGGAAACAACTGAGCCGGGCGCACCCGGACGGCGCGGATCCCGCGGCTTATGCCCTGGCGCCGCGGATCCCGCGGGACACTCCCCCGGAGCCGCCGAGGCGGCGGGGAGGCGGCCCGCCGGAGGGGCGGCCGGGATCCGGCGGCACCCCCGTCCGGGACACGGGATCCCCCCTGGCCCGCGGGACACGTCCCGCGGCGCCGCCGCGCGGGGCAACTCCCCGCCCGGGCAGGGGGGATCAAGCAAGGGGACACAGCCAAGACACGATCGGAAAACACACCGGAGGACTAGCGTTCAACGCACTGGAGGAATTGCATGCAGACCATCAAGAGAACCGTGAGAGCCGCAGTCGTAGCGGCGGCCCTGGCCGCCCTGGCCCTCGTCGCGCCCCGGGCCGCCACCCTCTCCGCCCAGGAGGCGGCAGCCCCGCGGGTCATCAGGGCGGGCTACACCGGGAGCCTGTGCGAGGGCCCCATCCACATCGCCCACGAGCGCGGCTTCTTCAAGGAGGAGGGACTGGACGTGGAGCTCGTGAAGCTCGAGCCCGGCGCCAACTTCGAGGCGATAGCGGCGGGGCAGATCGATGCCAGCTTCGGGCTCCTGGCGACCCTCATCCAGCCCCTCTCGAACGGGCTTCCCATCAAGATAACGACCGGGCTCCACACCGGCTGCGACAAGGTGCTCGTGAAGCCGGACTCCGGTATCAGGACCGCGGCCGACCTCAGGGGCAAGAGGATAGGCGTGCCCAGCCTCACCTCCAGCCCGATCATGTTCACGAGGAGGGCGCTCGCGGCGGCGGGCGTGAAGGTGGGCGACAAGGACTCCGAGGTGGAGTTCCTGGTCTTCACCAACGCCGAGCTCCCCCTCGCGCTCCAGCGCGGGGCCATCGATGCCATCGGGGCCAACGACCCGGTGGCCTCCCTGGCGGCCAGTAGCGACGGCCTCACGATCCTGCTCGACTCCGCCCGCGACAAGCCCTTCTCCGACCAGTACTGCTGCGCCGCCTACGTTTCCGCCAGGCTCGCCGCCTCCGACCCCGAGGCCGCCGCCCGGTACACCCGCGCCATGCAGAAGGCGGCCGCCTGGATCCAGAAGAACCCCGACGAGACCGCCAGGCTCCAGGTGGACAGGAAGTACGTGGCCGGCCAGGCGGATTTCAACGCCTCAGTACTGAAGACCTTCCGCTACATCCCCTCGGTCTCCGGCGCCTACAACGCCTTCGGCGTCACGGCTGGCGAGCTCAAGCAGATAGGCGTGCTCGGCGAGAAGGTGGACGTGGAGGCGCTCCGGGCGGGGGCCTTCGCCCAGCTTCCCGACGTGCCCGACACCATCGAGTAGGGGACTCCCCCGCCCCCCTCCTTACGCGCCGCAGGCAGGGCCGGCCCGCCGGGGAAATTCCCGCGGGCCCGGCCGGGGAACCGTCGGCCGGAAGCCGGGGGCGGACACCCGGCCCGGCGGGCGGGGGCCGCTCCAGGCGTTCCGTGTCGGGCGGGCAGGTGCGGCAGAGCGGAGCCCGGCGCCGCATGGGCGACGGGACGCGGACGGGGCAGGTGAACGCCCCGGCACCGGTGAGCCCTCCCGCCGGCCGCGGGGACCGACTTGACGGAAACCGGTAACGGGCCCCTGCGGCGGGCGCGTCGGTGCCTGCCGGACCGGGGAAGTCAGCCGCGGCCGCGGCGCCAGGGACGGCGCACGGGAAGGGCCGGCCGCACGAAGGGAGATCCGCTCGCGGGGAGGCGGGCAGGGCGGAGCGCCGGCTCGCGCCTTCCCGTCCCCCGGGCCCGGTGTTGCTTTACGGCAAGGGGATCCGGACGCGTCCGAGGAGGGGGACGGCGCCCCCGGGGCCGGCCGGGAAGCGCCGCCGCGCGGCCGCTGACATGGACGGGGGAGACAGGGCCGAACGCAACCGTTCGGGACTGGCGGGGGCCCGCCCGGACGGCCCCGTGCCCCGCGGCGCCTTCCCGCCTGCGGTCATGTCCGGGCCTCGACATGGAACACAGCCATGCCAGACATGCCCGGGAAGTACGGGGGCCGCAGCCGACCCGGCTAGAAGAAGGATCTGACTATGATGGCAACGATGAGTGCCACCAGTAAGCGGTGGATCCAACCGTTGGATTTTTTTATATCATCGATAGTCTTGCCGAGGGCATCGAACCGCTTATCGATGTCGCCAAACCTCTTACCGGTATCGGCCCTGAAGTCATCTATCTTCGTATCGATGTCGCCAAACCTCTTACCGGTATCGGCCTTGAAGTCATCTATCTTCTTGTCGAGGGCATAGAACCGCTTATCGATGTCGCCAAACACCTTGCCGGTATCGGCCTTGAAGCCATCGTGATTCTTCAGTAAATCGGCCTTGAAGTCATCGTGATTCTTCAGTAAATCGGCCTTGAGTCCATCAAGCTTCTTGTCAAGGGAGGATATACTCTTTTCTAAAAGGATCGTATCTTTCCTGATGGTCGTTTCGGTGTAGCGAATGTCGTCCTTGAGGTGTTGCTTGGCTTCGGACAAGTTCAGCTGGAGGTTGGCCAGCGCTTCCTTGGAAGCAAGCCCGGACAGGCTGGCTTCGAATCTCTTCATGTTCTCTACGAGCTCTTTCCTGTTTTCCAAGAACTCTTTCCTGTTTTCAAACAAGGTCAGCCATAAGATGTCCTTCGGGACGGGCGCATTGATCCCGGCCGAATCCTCATTCCGGACCCCGTCCTCAGGCTGGCTCTCATCCGGGATATCTTCTGGCACGGAAGCGCTCCTTCCCCCCCTGTCGGCGGCAACCCCATCATAGCAGGGTATCCCAGCCCGCTCAACCGGGGCGACGGCCGTGTCGGGCGCGCCGGTCCAGGCCGAGCCCTTATCCCGGTCCCCGGCCTCAGGACGGCTATCATCTATGGTTTTCTCCGGCACGGAAGCGCCCCTTCCCCGCCTGTCGGCGGCAACAAAGCCATAACAATCGCAACACCATGATACCAACGTAAAAAACCTTACCAACGGTAATACCATCATATCAACTGCAATGTCACCATACCAGGATCTCCCTGCCCGTTCAACCGGTTTCGGCTGCAGGCCCCGGGAGGGCTTACCGGTCTCGGCCCCGGACTGGTCGCATGCCTGACACCCTCTCCCCGGCGGACTGCCGAGCCCCGCCGCTCCCTCCGGGAGGGCGGGACGCACGGGCCAGGGGATCCGCCGGGGGAGGGATGCAAGAGTCTATGCCTCGGCACGCTCCCCGCACCCCGGGAGATGCCCGGGACCTGGCCGCCCTGTCCGGTCGTGCAGGGGAGGGGAGCCGCGGCACGCGTATCCGGCGGGGGCGGCGACGTCTCGTCCGGCCCGCGCCTCTCCCGGAGGACGCGGAGGGGCGGCGCGGCTCTTCCCAGCCGACCTTCGGCTGGGAGGGCTCTCCCGAACGGGCGCGAAAGGGCAGTCGAGGGACGGGGCCGCCCCGGGACGGACTCGTGGTCTGCCCCCTGCCCGGGGCGGGGCGCGGTCCCGGCCGGCCCCCTCCGGCTCCTGCCGGGACTGATGTGCCGGGCACCGGGGAGCCTGCGGCG
>JAITEZ010000267.1 GCA_031281735.1 Deltaproteobacteria bacterium
CGATTTCTATGGCCTTGGCTTGATTCTTGCCTGGAGGTCATTTCTATTGAGTTCCCGTCCGGTATGCCTTGGCTCTTTTGTTCACAGGACAGTTCCATCATATTCAAGTCTTGCCAGTATCATTGGCTTGATTATTGCTAATGAGACAGTTCTATTATGCTCTTAAAGTGACTTGAGTTCTGGCTTGATTCTTGCTAACGAGACAGTTCTATTATGCTCTTAAGGTGACTTTAGATCTGGCTTGATTCTTGCTAGCGGGACAGTTCTATTATGCTCTTAAGGTGATTGTAGCTCTGGCTTTATTATTGCTAAGGGACAATTCTATTGTGCGGAAAGTTGGACACTTCTATTGTGTGCTTGGATGAAAAAGAAGGACATTTCTATTGTGTTGTTGTCCCCAGCTGGACACTTCTATTGTGCTGAGAGCGGGACATTTCTATTGTCATGCGACACTCCTCTCCTCGGGCGAACATGAAACGGGAAAGTGTCCGTTGACGGATCCCCCTGAGAAGCAACCACTGATGGCGTAACGCCATCCGGAGTCCAGCAGAGGGGCTCTCCTGCCTTCAGTGTCCTCACGGTGCCACGTCCCCGACCCCGGCCGCCTCGCCAGGCCTCGCGGCGGGCGCGGCCGCCCCGTTCCCGCGACCTATCACGCAAGCCCCTGTCCCGCATAGCCCGGTGACGGCGGCCTCCGCCCCGTCCATCTCCGCCGCCGGCGGGACCGCCCCCCGCCGCCCGCCCCCGGCGTTGGAACGCGCGACGCTCATGAGCAGCTTGATGCGGTTGAGCTGGTTCACCTCGCTCGCGCCGGGGTCGTAGTCCACGGCCGCGATGTTGGCGCCGGGGTGGCGGCGCTTGAGCTCCTTCACCACCCCCTTGCCGGTCACGTGGTTGGGCAGGCAGCCGAAGGGCTGGAGGCACAGGATGTTCCCGATGCCCTTCTCGAGCATGAGGGCCATGTCCGCGGCGAGGTACCAGCCCTCCCCGCTCTGGTTGCCCAGGGAGACCAGGCCCTCCCCGGCCCTCCTGAGCTCCGCGAAGCGGTTCAGGTGGCCGAAGCGCGGGTGGCGGGCGAGCGCCTCCCGCATGGGCCGGCGGTACCTCTCCATCACCCGGATGAACCAGAGCCCGAGCCACTTGCGCAGGCGGCCGCCGCCCATGGCGTCCGCGCGGAAGACGTCGTCGTGGAAGCAGTAGAGGAAGAAGTCCGCGAGCTCGGGGAGCACCGCCTGGCCCCCCTCGGACTCGAGCAGCGCCACGGCCTGGTTGTTGGCCTCGGGATGGAAGTTGATGAGGATCTCGCCCACCACCCCCACGCGGGGCTTCCCCGGCGGGTCCAGGGGGAGGGAGGCGAAGGCGTCGGCCATCCGGCCGACGAGCCCCGGGAAGCGGCCCCGGTCGCCCCGCCGCACCGCGTCCGCGCAGATCCCCACCCACTCCTCCGCCAGCCCCTCGGCGTCCCCCCGGCTCCTCTCGTAGGGGCGCGCCGCGAGCACCAGCCTCTGGAGCATGTCCCCGAAGAGGAGCCCCAGGACCGCCCGCCCGTAGGCCGCGCGGTCGAGCCGGAGCCCCCGCTCGGTGGCGGAGCCGGACAGGCCCAGGGGCCACACGGGGACCTGCGGCAGGCCGGACTCCCCGAGGGCCCGCCTCAGGAGGGCCACGTAGTTGGAGGCCCGGCAGCCTCCCCCGGTCTGGCTCATGAGGACGGCCGTGCGGTCCAGGTCGTGGCGGCCGCTCTTGAGCTCGTTCAGGATCTGGCCGATGGACACCAGGGCCGGGTAGCAGGCGTCGTTGTTGACGAACCTGAGCCCCTCCTCCACCGCGCCCGGGCCCAGCTCCCGCAGCACCTCCAGGCGGTAGCCCATGGGCTCCAGGGCCGGGCCCACGAAGCGCCAGTGCAGGGGCGACATCTGCGGGCACAGGAGGGTGTACGCCGGCGCCTCCCTGGCCGTGAGCCGGGCGGGCGCGAAGGAGTAGGGCACCGGGCTGGCGTTCCGGGCGCTCCGGCGGCCGCGGTCGCGCATGGCGGCCAGGAGCGACCTGACCCTGATGCGGGCGGCGCCCAGGTTCGCGCCCTCGTCGATCTTGAGGAGGGTGTAAACCTTGCCGGCGGACCTGATGATCTCCGCCACCTGGTCGGTGGTCACGGCGTCCAGCCCGCAGCCGAAGGAGTTGAGCTGCACGAGCTCGAGCCCCTCGCGGGAGGCGGCCACCGCCGCCGCCCGGTAGAGCCGGGCGTGGGGTATCCACTGGTCGCGGACCCGCAGCCGGTGGGTGAGCGAGGCGGGGGCCAGGTGGTCGACGGAGTCGCAGGGGAGCACGCCCAGGCCGTTGGCGGTGATGAGGTCCGGGATGCCGTGGTGGATGCCGGGATCCAGGTGGTAGGGGTGCCCCGCGAGCACGATGGCCCGCCTGCCCTCGCGGGCGAGCCGCGCGAGGGCCTTCTCCCCGGCCCGCCGCACGTCCGCCCGGTAGAGCCGCTGGGCCTCGTAGGCCTCCTTGAGCGCGAGGCGGATCTCCGCCGCGGAGAGCCTCAGGAACCCGAGCTCGGCCCTGAGGCGGGCCGCGAGCCTCCCCGGCGGCGACCCCAGGTCCAGGAAGGGGGAGACGAGCCGCACGCCGGAGTCGCCTATGGCGTCCACGTTGAGCCTGATGAGCTCGGGATAGGTCCCCACCAGGGGGCAGTTGTAGCGGTCCTCGGTCCGGTAGGACGCAGGGAGCTCGAGCGGCGTGCAGGGGAAGAAGACGAAGTCCGGGCGCTCCGAGAGGAGCGCCAGCACGAGCCCGTGCACCATCTTGGCGGGGAAGCACACGGTCTGGCTGGGTATGGTCTCGAGGGCCGAGTTGAAGAGGGCCTTGGAGCTCGGCGGGGAGAGCTCGACCCGCAGCCCCAGCGAGTGGAAGAACGTGTGCCAGAAGGGGTAGGTCTCGTACATCCCCAGGGCGCGGGGGATGCCCACCCGGGCCCGGCAGTCGCCCGCGGGCCTCGCCTGGTGCATGCCCATGAGCCGGTGGAGGTTCCAGCTGAAGAGGTTCGGGGGCGTCTCGGAGTCCTCGCTCCTCTCCTCGAGGGATCCCAGGACGGGCAGGCGGGCGAGGGTCCCCGAGATGGCGCCCAGCCCCGCCCTGCGCGCGAGGGCGTCTATCCTGTCCGCGGCGGGGCTCCTGGAGGCGGCACCCCTCTCGCAGCGGTTCCCGGAGACGAAGACCCGCCCGTCCGAGAAGCGGTTGACGGTCAGCAGGCAGCGGTTCTCGCACTTGCGGCAGCGGGTGTTGGAGGCCTTCACCGAGAAGCGGGAGAGCCCCTCGCGGCCGATGATCCGGGAGGGCGGGGCGCCGCCGGGGCCGTCCGCGCGCCCCCCCCCGCCCGGGGCGGGGGCCTCCGCGGGGGGTCCCGCCCCGGCGGCCGCGTCGCGCCACTCCTCGCAGGCCAGGAGGGCCGCCCCGAAGGCCCCCATGAGCCCCGCGATGTCGGGGCGGGTGACCTCGCGGCCGGTCGAGAGTTCGAAGGAGCGCAGCACCGCGTCGTTGAAGAATGTCCCGCCCTGGACCACCACCCGCTCCCCCAGCTCCTCGGGCCTGGCGACGCGGATGACCTTGAAGAGGGCGTTGCGCACCACCGAGTAGGAGAGGCCCGCCGAGATGTCCCCCACGGGCGCGCCCTCCTTCTGGGCCTGCTTGACCTTGGAGTTCATGAAGACGGTGCAGCGGCTCCCGAGGTCCGCCGGGCTGGAGGCGAGGAGCGCCTCCGCGGCGAAGGCCGCCGCGTCCAGGCCCAGGGTCGAGGCGAAGGTCTCCAGGAATGACCCGCAGCCCGAGCTGCAGGCCTCGTTCAGCATCAGCCTCTCGATGATGCCGTTCCTGACCGAGAGGCACTTGATGTCCTGGCCGCCGATGTCGACGATGAAGGAGACGTCCGGGACGAAGCGCGCCGCCGCCTTGTAGTGGGCGACCGTCTCCACCTCGCCCAGGTCGAAGCCCAGGGCGGCCTGGATGAGAGCCTCGCCGTAGCCGGTGACCCCGGCCCGGGCCACCCTGACGTGCCGCGGGGCCGCCTCGTAGAAGCCCGCGAGGGCCCCCATGGCGGACTTCAGGGGGCTGCCGTGGTTGTGGCCGTAATACGAGTGGAGGAGCCGCGCCTCGGAGTCGAGGGCCACGAGCTTGGTGGTGGTGCTCCCGGCGTCCAGGCCCAGGAACACCAGGCCGTCCGCCGGCCACCCGGCCCGGGGGAGCCGGGCCCGGGCGTGGCGCTCCCGGAACGCCTTGAGCTCGTCCAGGTCCCGGAAGAGGGGCGGCAGGGGCGTAATCTCGGGGGGCAGCTCCGAGTCCTTGAGGCCGCGGGCCCGGTCCGCGAGCTCGGCGAGGCCGGCGGGCGCCCCCTCCCGCGAGACCAGGGCCGCCCCCATGGCCACGAAAAGCTGGGCGAAGGGGGGGCAGACCGCCTCGTGCGGCAGGAGCTTCAGGGTCTCCACGAAGCGGCGCCTCAGCTCCGAGAGGAAGAAGAGCGGGCCCCCGAGGAAGGCCACGCGCCCGGCGATGCGCCTGCCGCAGGCGAGGCCCCCCACGGTCTGGTCCACCACGCTCTGGAAGATGGAGGCCGCGATGTCCTCGCGGGCCGCGCCCTCGTTCAGGAGGGGGAGGATGTCGGCCTTGGCGAAGACGCCGCAGCGGGCGGCGATGGGGTGTATGGTCTTGTGGCTCTTGGCGAGCTCGTTCAGGCCCGCCGGGTCGGTCGACAGGAATGTCGCCATCTGGTCGATGAAGGCCCCTGTCCCCCCGGCGCAGGTCTCGTTCATGCGCTGGTCGATGCCCGCGTCGAAGAAGGTGAGCTTCGCGTCCTCGCCGCCCAGCTCCACCGCGACGTTCGTGCGCGGCAGGAACCTCCGGACGGCCTCGGCCCCCGCCACCACCTCCTGGACGAAGGACAGCCCCAGCAGCTCCGCGGCCCGGATGCCCCCCGAGCCGGCCACGGCCAGGGTGGCCTCGCGCCCGGGGAAGCGCCCCGCCGCCGCGATCACCGCGTCGGCCACGGTCTTGCGCACGTCCGAGAAGTGCCGCTCGTAGCTATGGTGGAGGAGCCCCCCGCCGTCGTCCAGGACGGCTATCTTGACCGTGGTGGAGCCTATGTCCAGGCCCACCCGGAGTATGTCGGCGCGTTCAGCCATGATCCGAGGGTCTCCGCCTTCCCGGGGGCCCGGCGGGGCGGCCCGCCGCAGTCCCCCCGCTGGATGGTGTCGAACGGGGCGGCCCGCCGCGGGCCCCCCGCGGGAGGGGGCGCCCGCCGGCCTCGCCGAGCTCGCGGAACGGGCCCGCGGCCTCAAGGACTCGGAGCTGCCACCCGAGATTACGCCCCTGCCGCCCCTCTTCCGGGACCTGGACGAGCTCAAGGCGTTCCGGGAGCGCCACGCCCGGGCCCGGCTCCCCCGGGCCGG
>JAITEZ010000279.1 GCA_031281735.1 Deltaproteobacteria bacterium
AGACAGCCCATGTCAGCCGCCACGGTCTACAACCGCAAGGACCAGGCCTCCGTGAACACCCTGAGGATCCTATCGGCCGAGATGGTCGAGCGGGCCAAGAGTGGCCACCCGGGGCTCCCCCTGGGGGCGGCCCCGCTCGCCTACGTGCTCTGGACGCGTTTCCTGCGGCACGACCCGCAGGCCCCGCAGTGGCCGGACCGCGACCGCTTCGTGCTCTCGGCGGGGCACGGCTCGTCCCTGCTTTACTCCTGGCTCCACCTGGCGGGATACGGGCTCACCAAGGACGATCTGCTGGCCTTCCGCCAGCCCCACAGCCGTACCCCCGGCCACCCCGAGCGCGGCGCGACCCCCGGGGTGGAGGCCACGACGGGCCCGCTGGGCCAGGGTCTCGCGATGGCGACGGGACTGGCCATCGCTTCCCGCGCCATGGCCGCCCGCTTCAACCGCCCCGGCTTCAAGCTCTTCTCACACCGGGTGTGGGTGCTGGCCTCGGACGGGGATTTCATGGAGGGAGTGTCGGCCGAGGCGGCGTCGCTCGCGGGCCTCCAGCAGCTCGCGGGCCTGACGGTGGTGTACGACGACAACAAGATTACCATCGAGGGCTCGACCGAGCTCTCCTTCACCGAGGACGTGCGGGTGCGCTTCCAGGCCTGCGGCTGGAAGGTCATAGTGGTGGCCGACGGCGAGGATCTCCTGGCCGTGCACCAGGCGCTCGAGAACGCCCGGGCCGAGACGGAGCGGCCCACCCTTGTGATGGCCCGCACCCGCCTGGGGGCCGGGAGCCCCAAGGAGGGACGGCCCGAGGCCCACGGCGAGCCCCTGGGCGCCGAGGGCCTGGCCGCCACCAAGGAGTTCTACGGTTGCGGGGGGGCGGAGCCCTTCTCCGTGGATCCCCGGGTCGCGGATAACTTCGCCGCCCGGGCGGGGGAGCACCGCGAGGAGCGCCTGGGCTGGGAGCGCCTGCTCGCGGACTACGCCGTGAAATACCCCGCCGAGCACGCGGAACTCGCGAGGCGTCTGGCGGGGGGGCTCCCGGCGGATCTCGCCGACAGGGCCCGCGTGGATTTCGCCCCGGACAAGCCCGTTGCCACGCGCGCCGCGAGCGGCAAGGTCATCGATGCCCTCGCCCGGGAGCTCCCGGAACTCCTGGGCGGGAGCGCGGATCTGGCCCCTTCCAACAAGACGTCCATATCCGGCGGCGGTTCCCTCCTGCCCCTCAACCCCTTGGGCCGCAACCTGCACTTCGGCGTCCGCGAGGCGGCCATGGGGGCCATCGTCAACGGCCTGGCCGTCTCGGGGGGCTTCATCCCGTACTGCGGGACGTTCCTGGTCTTCTCCGACTACCTGCGCCCCGCCCTGAGGCTCTCCGCGCTCATGGGGATCAGGGCGGTCTACGTCCTGACCCACGACTCCGTGGGGGTGGGTGAGGACGGCCCCACCCACCAGCCGGTGGAACACATCCCGGCCCTGCGCGCGATCCCGGGCCTCCTGGTCATGCGCCCCGCCGACGCCAACGAGACACAGGCCCTCTGGCACGTGGCGCTGAACCACCAGGGCCCCAGCGCCCTCCTGCTCTCGCGGCAGAACCTCCCCGTCCTCCCCCTTTCCGAATTCCCGCAGCTCCCGGAGGGGGCGAGGAGGGGGGGCTACGTGCTCAGGGACGCCGAGGGCGGGATCCCCAAGGCCATAGTCATCGCCACCGGCTCGGAGGTCTCGCTGGCCCTCCGGGCGCTCGACGGCGCCCCGGCGGCCAGGGACGTGCGCGTGGTCTCGCTCCCTTCCTGGGAGCTCTTCGCGCGGCAGACCGCCCAGTACCGCGACTCGGTGCTTCCCCCGGAGGTGACACGCCGTCTCGTCCTGGAGGCCGCTGTGCCGCTGGGCTGGGAGCGCTACGCCGGGCCGGGGGGCAGGATACTGGGGGTGGACGGCTTCGGCTTCTCGGGTCCCGCGGAAAGCATCTTCCGGGAGCTCGGTTTCACCCCCGAGAACGTCCGCAGCCTCATAGAGGGGCTTCTGGCCTGAGAGGCGGGGGAGATCTCCAGCCGCAGGGGGCGCGCGGGGAGGAGGACGCATCGACGTGGGAGACAGAGACTGGCGCCCGTCCGGATCCGGCGGGGGCGGCGGGGCGAAGGCCGGGGGCGCGGCGGAAGGCAAGGCAGCCGGAGCCCCGGCGGCCTTGGTCAAGGTAGCCAAGGCCCGTGCGGCCAGGGCCACGGTTGACATGGGCCAGGCCGGCAAGGCCCCGGCAAAGAAGGTTCGGGCCCCCAAGGCCCCGGCGGCCAGGGCCAGGGCGACCGGGGCCGGGAGACCCGGGGCGCCCGCTGGCGCGTCCCCCGCCCGCGAGCGGGCGCGGCTGGTGCTCGGGGCCTTCGACACACTTTACCCCGATGCCGACTGCGGCCTCGATGAACGCGACCCTTTCGGCCTCCTGGTCTCCACGATTCTTTCGGCCCAGTGCACGGACGCGAGGGTCAACGCGGTGGCACCCGTGCTGCTCGCCGCCTACCCGGGACCATCCGAGATGGCGGAGGCGCCGTTGGGGGAGATCGAGGGCATCATCAGGAGTTGCGGGTTCTTCCGCATGAAGGCGAAGAACATCCGCGAGGCCTCGCGCGCCCTGAGCGAGAGGTACGGGGGGAGGGTGCCCCGCGACCTGGTCGAGCTCATCACGCTCCCGGGAGTCGGCCGCAAGACCGCCAACTGCGTGCTGGCCAACGCCTTCGGGCTCCCGGGGCTCACCGTGGACACCCACCTGGGGAGGGTCTCGCGGCGGCTGGGGCTCTCGTCCAACACCGATCCCGCCAAGGTGGAGGCTGATCTCGCCGCGATCATCCCCGAGGCTCGGTGGAGCCTCTTCTCCCACCAGGGCATCGCCCACGGCCGGGCGCTGTGCCGCTCCCAGAGGCCGCTTTGCGGGAGTTGCCCGCTTGACTTCTGCGACTGGCCGGGGAGGGCGGGGAAGGGCGCCTGAGAGAGCGTCGATGCTCTGGCGGAATCCCCGGCGTCCTGAGGGAGTCCTCTGGCATCCCCTCAGAGGGGGTTGTGTGTGTCCGTCCCCTTGCGTCCTGCGTGGGAGTCTCCTGACGGCCCGTGGAGCGTCCTCTGACGGGGCCCGGGAGAGCGCTCCATGACGGCGAGGGAGCGTCCGCTCGCCGGAGAAGGGCTGGAGTCCCTTCCGGCTCCCCTCCCGTGTCCTCAGGAACCGCAGATCGGTACCACGGGCCGGGGGACAGGGAACGTGAGTGGGGATGGCGGAAAAGAGAAGGGGCGGCAGGAGGCCGCCCCTTACGGCTGAGACAGCAGGGCGAGGCCGGGAAGGGACGGCGGCGCCGTCACTCCGCCTCTTTCGCGAAAGGTGGTGGCAGGGCGATGGCCAGGCCCAGTTCCACCAGGCGCCAGAGTTCCTCCTCGTCGACGGTGAAGACGATGTTGGTGAGGGCGAGCTTGAACCCCTTGACCACCGTCTCGGGAGAATAGCCCACCTCCTTGCGGTTCACCTTCTTTTTCACGATGGAAAGGCCGAGAGAGTTGTCTTCCGCGAAGGTGACGTAAGCCTTGATGTGGCCGATCATGAATTTGGCCCCGCGCAGGACCGACGCCAGCTGGGTCATGAAGAGCTCTAGGCTCGAGGTCACCAGCTCCGCCTTCACGCCTTCGGGGGGCACGATGACGTAGGTCCTCTCGAAGGATACTATCGAGGCCGCTTCGGTCTCGGAGTCGTGCTCGTGGTGCTCGTGATCATGATCGTGGGCGTGTCCATGATCGTGGGCGTGTCCATGATCGTGGCCATGATCATGGGAGTGCTTCCTCTCCCCGTGGTCATGATCGTGGCCGTGGTCATGATCGTGGCCGTGGTCATGATCGTGGCCGTGGTCATGATCGTGGCCGTGGTCATGATCATGATCGTGGTCGTGGTCATGATCGTGGTCATGATCGTGGGAGCGCTTCTTCTCCGCGTGCCCGTGGTCATGGGAGTGCCTCGCCTCCGCGTGCCCGTGGTCATGGGAGTGCCTCGCCTCCGCGTGCCCGTGGGAACGCTTCCCCTCCCCGTGCCCGTGATCGTGGGGTTGCTTCTCATCCCCGTGCCCGCCGGACTTGTCGGGGCATGTCTTGTCGTCATGAGGCATTTACGATAACCTCCTCCCACACGCCGTCCAGCCTGTCGCGGGAGGCGGCCACCTTGACGAGCGGGCTCTCCGAGTTGATGTCCTTGACATCGTTCTCGATAATCTTGAGCTCGTTGTCCTCGACGCTGTCGATCTTGTTGATAAGTATGAGATCCGCCCGCTCTACCTGGGCGGAGATGAGGATGGGGATGGAGTCGTACAGCTCCTCCCAGCGCTCAGCGTCCACCACCACGACGGACATCGGGGTGGTCTGCGGGAGCGCGCGCTCGATCGTGTCGGCGATGGTCTGGTGGGCGAGCCCCGTCGCCTCTATGAGGATCCAGGATGGCTTGATGTTCTCCTGTATCTCCTGGAGGGCCCTGACGAGTTCGCCGGAGAGTGTGCAGCAGATGCACCCGCTGGTGAGATCCCTCGTCTCGAACGAGGAGCCCGACAGGAGTTTGCCGTCCACATTGACGTCCCCTATCTCGTTTTCGATGATGACCACCTTGCTACCGCCTCCCTCGCCCGTGCGGGCGAGGTACTCGGCAAGGCTCAGGAGCACCGTCGTCTTCCCGGATCCCAGGAACCCGGTGAAAAGGATAATCCGCATTTAGCTCTCCGTCTATTTCCGGGGATTCCCCCGGGCCTGTCCCATGTAACGATATATTATATCGTCAGAGACAGGATTGCAAGGGCTTCCGGGTTCCGTCTCTGCCTGTGTGGGGAGAAGGAGCCGGAGACGCACGGATGCCGGTCATCGTGAACTGGCACTGCCGGGCGGGACGGCTGGCCTGTCCGGCCCGCACGGTACTTACTCATTTTACCTCATTACCTCATCCCATCAATAAAGCTTTTCAGTTCCCCGGGCCCAGGCCGCCGGGTTCGCCGCGCCGTCGGCGGAGGGTTGCTGACAGTCAATTCCCTCTCGGCCTCGCCGTGGTAGCATTCGGTGAGAGGGGGTGGGCTCGCTGACTGTCCGCGCCCCTCGGGGATGACAGGGGGTGAGACCGGGAGGGCCCCTGTCAGCGCCCAGGCGTGAACCGCTGACAGGTCGCCTCGTCCGGAAATGGCGGCCTGGCTAACTCAAGGCCCGGCGTTTTCCGGGCGTGCCTGCCCGCCCCGAGCCTCCGGCCGCCTCTCTCCGGTCTGGGGCTTCGGGCGTTCCCGCTCCGCCCATGGTGTGTCCGGCAGCTGTCTTCATCCTGCATTATCTCTATTTTCTGTTATATCTCTCTCTATCTCGTTCTCTCTCTCTGGTCTCTTGTCTGTCCCTCTCTCCCTCGGCGGACTCTGGCTGACCCTCTCCGCCAGAGGCTTCCGGCCATCTCCCTCAGGCCTGGCGGCCGCGTCTGGCTGGCATGTCTCCAGTCCCTGTCCCCGCCGCTGGCCTCTCCCGGCCCCCGCACCGCAGGCCCATTCCGTCTCTCCCCGGGGCAGGTGGCGATCCTTACAAGGCGTTCTCCCGGCCCCCCCCGCGTGCAATCGCGGTGCCCGCCATGCCTTCCCTCCGCCGCTCGTCGCCGTTGCGGCGTCATCTGCCGCCCCCCTCTCCGATTCAAGGCAGGGGGGCAGCTTCCCGTTGCCAGCTGGGTTCGCCACACTCCAGCCGGTTGCGGCGGGACTCCCGTCCTGGTCAGTCTCCTGGCCGGGACGCCTTCCCCAAGACCGCCGCCGAATCAAGGTGGCGGCCTCTCATCTTGCCGGGCAAAGGAATCCTGCTCTAGGAGCCTTGAAAGGCGCAGGCTTCCCGGCGCCGGACACGCGCCGCCGTACCGGCTCTCCCTCCCCTCAGGCCCTTTTATCGCCCTCTCCCTGTCCCCAATCCCCCTCCTCTCACCCCCTCCCCGTCCTCCCGTCTCCGGTTCCCGTTACAGCGTGAGCCGGCCTTCCCCTTTCGCCGCCTCCCGGGACCCGCCTCCCGGGACCCGGTTCCCGGAGACCGGATCTCGTCGGCCGCCTGTCAGAGGCCGCCGGGGCCGACTTGCCGAGGTGTGCTAGAATCCCCGGCATAGCCCCGCGCCGGGGTGCCGCCTCGCTCGATCCGGTTGCCTGCACCTCGCCCCCGCGCCCGGCCGGCGGCGTATCCCTGAACTGTCCCACCCCGGTTGCGGCCGCCTCGCGGCGGGAGCCTTCATGCCAAAGACCTCGCTTTCGGCCAGCCCCCGCGCGGCCGGCCTCCCGGAAAGGGCGTCCCCCCCGGCCCCGGTCATCACCCGCCCTGCCGCCGCGCTCTTCGCCCTGGCGGCGGCCCTCGCCGCGGCGGCCTCCCTCGCGGCCCCCGGGCCGGCCTGCGCCCGGCCCGGGGAGTCCGTGCCCCACGTCTTCGTCAACAGCATCGGCATGCGCTTCGCGCTCATCCCGCGCGGATCCTTCGTGATGGGGGCGGGGGACAGCTTCCAGGGCGACGCGGGATACGAGCGCCCGGCGCATCCCGTGGACATCGGGGCGCCCTTCTACATCTCCACCACGCTGGTCACCCAGGTGCAGTGGCAGGAGATCGCGGGCGCGAACCCCTCGTTCCACAAGGGAGGGGGCGACAGCCCCGTCGACAGCGTCTCCTACGAGGACGTCCTGGGCTTCATACGGCTCCTCAACGAGCGCGAGGGGAGCGGTAGCTACCGGCTCCCCACCGAGGCCGAATGGGAATACGCGGCCCGGGCGGGTTCCCGGTCCCGGTACTGCTTCGGGGACGAAGAGGGGCTGCTGGAAAGCTACGCCTGGTACGGAGCCGACGTGCGCGGCGGTGGCCCCCGCCCGGTGGGGGGCAAGCTCCCCAACGCCTGGGGGCTCTTCGACGTCCACGGCAACCTCTTCGAATGGACCGCCGACTGGTTCGCGGAGGGCTACTACGCCTCATCCCCGCGGAGGGATCCCCAGGGGCCGGCCGGGGGGGAGGGGCGGGTCACTCGGGGCGGCAGCTACGCGAGCGACGCCTGGTTCTGCCAGACAGCCGCCCGGAACAGCGAGTCCCCGGAGGTGCGCAGCATGTTCACGGGATTCCGCCTGGCGAGGGGGATCCGCTAGCGGCCGTCCGGCGAGGATCTCCTCGGGGGGCGCGGCCGGGAGCTGGCCGCGCCCCCTCACCCTCGGCGGCCCCTCACTCCAGCCGTTCCAGGTACTCGAGGTTGAAGCCGGCCTCCCGGTGGCCCTGGGCGGCGGCCAGCCGGAACCAGCGGCCCGCCTCGCCGAAATCCTCTGGCCCCCCCTCGCCCAGTAGGCACATCACTCCCAGGTTGTACTGGGCGCGGGCATCGCCCGCCTCGGCCGCCTTCAGGAAGCAGTCACGGGCGTCCTCGTGGCTCATGGTCACCCCCTCGCCAGTGCCGTACATGGTGCCGAGGTTCAGGAGCGCCAGGTGGAAGCCGCCGCCGGCGGACTTGCGGTACCAGTGCGCGGCCATCCGGCGGTTCTCCAGGACGCCCAGCCCGAGGTAGTAGATGAGCCCCAGGTTGAACTGGCACTCGGGACACCCCTGGTCGGCCGCCGCGATGTACCAGCGTATGGCCTCCGGGTAGTTCCGCTCGGCGCCCCAGCCCCTGAAGTACAGCGAGCCGACGAAGGACTGGGCGGCCCTCAGGCCCTTTTCGGCGGCGCGGAGCGCCCAGGAGAGGGCCAGCGCGTCGTCCTGGGGGACGCCCCTGCCCTCGAGATGGAGGGCGGCCAGCCGGAGCTCGGCCCCTGGCTCGCCCTGCTCGGCCCTGGCCCGGACCTCCTCCAGGTTGAGATCGGTGTAGTCGGTTTCCATGGGAGTCTCCTGGAGGGCGGCGACGGGCGCCAGCGGCCGGCCGCGCGGCCGCCGATGCCGGGCCTCCCGGATCTGGCGGGTCCCTGCGGGTAGCGGGCGGGGTCTCGATGCAGATTGAATCGTAACAACCGCGGGAGCCCGCTGCAAGTTCCTGGTGGGGACGCGCCTTGACGATGCCGGGACGGCGCGGGTTCGCCTGCGCGCCTGCGCGGGTAGCCCACGCCGGCATTGGCCGGGGCCGTGCGCGGAGGCAGCCGTCGGTGAACCGTCAATGAAAAAGGCTGGCGGGCGTAGGGCGCCCTCCCGGTCGCCGGGAGGCGCACCGGGCAGGCTCGCCGGGAGTTCCTGCCTTTCGCCGCCCTCCCGGCGGCGGGGTGGAGCGGGATACCGGCGGGGCCGTTCGCGCGCCCGGCGCGGCAGCAGGCGGCGTTTGACGCGGCGGCAAGCGGCGCGAGGGGCCCACGCGGCTGGTCACGCCCTGCGGCGCCGGGGCCGGATAAGGCCCGCGATAGGGGCACGGGGCGGGCGGTCAGGGGACGGACGCGGGGCCAGTCGCGGCCCGGGGCCCGCCGGGGGTGGGCGAGACGGCCGGGGGGATAGCGGGGGGGTGCCGCCGGCCGCGCCGGCGCTCCCGGCGAAAGGCCAGGCGCCTTCAGGGGGGGGCGGGGCCAAAACGGTCCCTGGAGACCGGGGATCACGCGGCGCGTGCCTGAGAGGGCCCGGAAGAGGGGACGCGGGCGGTGAAGGCGGGCTTCTCCAGGACGGTGAGCTGACTCGATCATGGGCGTAGCCGGGTCACGGACAGGCCGAGAGCCGTTGATGGCCGGCATTTCGGACGGGGAAGCGGGCGGCTCGGGCCGGGGAGCCGCCTTGGGCAGGGAGCCGCCACGGGGCGGCGTCTCCAGGGTGCCTCGCCCTCTCAGGCGCGGTCGCGGACATTTTCCTTTCCGCATGCCCGTCAGCGCGTTGCGCAAGCCTGGCGGCGCATCTGGCCGGTTCCCCGCGCCGCGAGCGGCGGGACCGCGGGGGGGGGCGCGTGGGCTCTTCCGGAAAGGAAGGCCGGCCGCCCTGCCTCGGCCGGGCCCGGTAGACCGAGATCCAGACGCGGGCCCGGCCGGCGGGAAAGCCAGCCCGGGGCGCGCGGGGGGCGAACCCGCGGCGGGCCCCCGCCCGGGGCACGGGGGGGGGGATGGCCCGGCCG
>JAITEZ010000312.1 GCA_031281735.1 Deltaproteobacteria bacterium
ATGGCCGGGGACGCCGCGATCGCGGGAGGGCTCGCCCGCGGCAGGGCCCTCGCCCGGCTCACGGCGGGCCTGGGCCCCGCCGTCGAGGCCGTGAACCTCCTGCGCGGCGGCGGCCCGGCCGCGGCGAGGCCCGAGGGCCCCTGCACCCGCTGCGGGCGCTGCCGGGCGGCCTGCCCCCTGAAACTCCCTGCGGATCTCGTCGGCGGAAGCCCGAAAAGGCTCTGGCCGATCCTCCTGGAACGGCTCCCCCAGCTCGCCGCCTGCCCCGGATGCGGACTCTGCGCGCTGGCCTGCCCCCAGAACATACCGCTTTCGGCGCTCCTGGGTGCTCACGCCGGAGGAGGCGCCCCGGCATGACCGCCCGCCAACGGCCATACGGACGGGGGGGGGCGGCCCCCGGCAAGCCAAGCCCCGTCGGCGACCCCGCGCCGGTCCTGCCGGGAGGCGCCGGGGCCGGATCCCCGGACGCGGAATCCCCGGCTACCACGAGCGGGGCAGGCATGGGCCCCGGCTGGCCCCCGGACGCCGGCGGATCCGGGGACAGGCCGGCCTCGGAGGCCGGAGGAGACGGGGAGCGGCGCCCGCCCTCCCCCGCGCCGCCTCCCGGCCCGCCGCTAGTGACCCCGGGGCCCCACCTGAGGCGCGGCCTCGCGCACCCTCCCCTCGCGAACCTGATCACGTCCGTCCTCCTGCTCCCTCCCGTCGCCTGGTGGATCCTCTCCGGGGCCCTCTCGGCATGGTGTCTCGCCCCGCTCTTCCTGGCCCCGCTGGCGGCCTTCCTCCTGCGCTCGGTCAACCCCCCCGCCCTCCGTTCGCTCTCCTGGCTCCAGGGCTCGCTCGCGGGGCTGGCCCTGCTTCCCGCCGTCTGGCAGCCGGGCCATTCGCCTCACGCCTGGGGCCAGATCTCCTTCTGCCTGCTCGCGGGGACCGGCGCGGCCCTGGGGGCGGCGGCCGCCTCGCTGCGCCCGGGCGTCTTCCGGACCCCCGCCGTGTCTGCCGCCCTCCTGGCCGCCCTCCTGCCGCTCGCCGCAGGCTTGCTCGCAGGGCAGCCCGCCGGGCCCGCGCCCCGCGCCCTCCACGTCGGGCCAGCGGTCGGCCGTGAGGCCCCGGCCCCTGGCTACGGGCCGCCGCAACCGGGCGGCGACCTTAGGCGGGAGGCCTGGGACCGCGGGCGCCCCGCCGGAGCCGGAGGGGCAACGGGGACGGCCTACCGCACCCTCCCCGCCGGGGCCGGGGGCGCCCTCGCGGACTACCCGCTGAGGATCGAGCGCACGGCGATGCTGGCGCTCGCGCCGCTCCTCCTGTTCCTGCTCCTCACCCGGCTGGCCCCCCGGCTCCCGGTCCTGCTCTTCTGCACGGCCCTAGCGGGCTGCGCCCTGCCGGGAGGCGCGGTCGACTGGGGGGCCGGGGCCTTCTGGACGCTCGTCTCCTTCCTGGCGCTCCCGGATCTCCTGCGTTCCCCCGGGAAGGCCTTGTGGGCCCTGCTCCTGGGAGGGGCGGGGGCGGCGGACCTTCTGGCCTCCTCCGGCTGGGGCCCCTCGGGCGCCAGCGAGGCGAGGCTGCTCGCCCTGGGCTGGTGCGCCCTCCTGGGCATCGCCGCGGGCCTCGCGAAGCTCCGGGAGCTCCGCCGCCTCCAGGCGGCTACGGTGAGGGCCCTGCTCCTGGCCCACCCGCGCTCCCTCGACTCGATGCCCTTCGGGGCCATGCGTACGCCCCCCCACCACTCCCGCGAGGACGCCACCGCCACCGCCCTGATCCTGTGCCGCAGGCCGCCCGCGCTTCCCCGCGCCTCCAGCCCGCCGAATCTCACCTGCGCCATGCTCGAGAGCCTCTCCGGCGGGCCGTGGGCCTGCGCCGAGGCCTGCCTGGGCGCTGGCGACTGCGTGGCAGCCTGCCCCTCCGGGGCCATGGCGCTGCCCGGGGACGGCGGCCCCCCGCAGGCGGATCCCGACAGATGCGTCGGCTGCGGGCTCTGTGCCCTGGCCTGCCCCAAGGGGCTCCCCTCGCTGGTACCGCACGCCTGGAAGGCCGCCGTGCCCTGCCGCGGCCGGCTCGCCATGAAAGACATGGACGCCCTCTGCGGGTCGGGATGCCTGGGCTGCGGACTCTGCCGCAAGGCCTGCCCCAAGGGCGCTATGGCCTGGAGGCCGCCACGGGCCGCGGAGAGCGCCGGGCCGGCCCCCCGCAGGCGGCTCGATGCCGGCCTCGCCCTGGGCGCCCGGGGCGGCGCCAAGCCCTCCGTGAACCAGGAGATCTGCCTGGATCCGGAGACAGGCTCCTGCTCCCGAGAATGCAGGGCCAGCTGCCCGCGCGGGGTAATCCTCTCGCGGGACGTCTGAGCGGTTCCGGGCCGGCGAACGGCCTCCTCGGTCCGCCGCCTTGCGGCGCCTGCCGTCCGTTAAACAATTACATAGAGATTTCTCTTGCAACCTGACATGGGATTCCCGTGAAAGCGCCTCTCATAAAGGCTTTATGTATCTTAAAATATATTTTTTATAATTAATTATTATTTTTTTATATTATTTATAATTAATTTATTTATATTCAAAAAATAAAATAATAAATATATATAATATCATAAAAATCAACGACTTGCTGCTGGCTGAACGAATAAATATCAAGAAATCAATTATCAGCAGAATCTTTACACCACGTCGGCCCGGCGGGACGGCTGGTCGGAAATAGGGAAGGACTGAACGATGCCAGATCGATCGGGCAGGGCTTTCCCGGCTTGACAGTCCGGGGCTTCCGGATCCTGACAACGGCTTCCGGGACTCGCGGCGCCCTTCAGCCTGGAAAGGATTCTACGTCCCCCGGGAGACGTTTCCCCGACCCGGGAAGGCGGTTCCCCCCCCGCAACGGGGCCGGTATGCCAGGGCGGGCCCGGCGGGGCCTGATGGCAGCCGGGGCGGCCTCCTCACCTTTGCCCGCAGGGCACGCGGGCCCGCTAGCGGGCCGCCTCCCGGCACGGGTCTGGCGCCGCCGCAGGAGAACCCGCGCCCGGCACCCTGGCCCGGAGGGCCCCGTTGGGCGCGGACTTCCGGGGGGGCCATCGATATCTTCCCGCTTGCCAGTGACGGGGAGCGCCCTCTCCCCGCGAGCCTCCCGCGATGCAGGGGCCGCGCCGGTCCGGACCGGTCCGGATCGACAGCCCGCGTGGTCAAGCCCACAGATGATATTTCTGCCATATTTGCAAGTATACTTGAAACCCTTATGATACATAAGGATTATGGCGGATCGGCGGTATCATCCGGAGTTGTATTTTTTGATTTTTTCAATTTTTTGCGATTTACGTCCTTTTTTAAAATTTAGTAGTCCTCGCAAATTTGAATTTTATCATGATTTTTAAAATTTTTCTGGTTTTTGAATTTTTTGGCCGACATAGATCCCTCACGCTCCCGCACTAGGGAGCTTTTTTTCACTCTATCGTTCAGATATGGCAAGCTGGGAGCCAAAGCATGGGCGGTAATTCGTAGAAATCGGCGTTTTTACGGGAAACGGGAATTTTTCAGTTCTGAACAATTTTTCCTAAACGGGCGATTTCTTCGTTTTTCACTCGTTATCGAATTCAGGCCTGCGCGGACACCGCATGGACGAGCCTCGTCAACAAAGGTCCGTTCGCCCGGGAGGACGGCCATCACGCCGGCCCACCTTCCCAACGAAACCCTTACCATCCAATGTTTTCAGGGCATTCCTCCCCGCCCTCACGCCCCCCCGCGCGTCCGGGAAGACTGCCCGCGGGGTTCCGCGACCCGGGTGACATTTGCAATTTTTCAGGCATGGCCGTATATTAATCACCGTCATCACACTCTTCACCCGCAGGCCGATCGGTTGGATTGCCACCGCCAGGGGTGCGGGGCCTTCACGTCCCCGCGCCGGAACCACGCCGCCTTCCCCAGGCGTCCGCGGCCCTTCCCAGGGGCCGCCCATTGCTCCCCTGCCCCTCCCACGAACCCGCCGGACCGAACCCCCGCCGGAGCCTTCCGCAACGGGGGAGCCCTTTGTAAAACACGCGCCACCCGGCGATGCCGGAGGACTGTCCTGTCGCGCCCTGGCCCCTTGCGGGAAGGCGACGCGCCGACGCCTCCGCCAGAGATGATTCCCGTCCCAGGACGCCAGCGAAGAACCTCTTCCCCGGACGGGGTTCGGGCACCGCCGCGCCTCCCGTCCACGCTGGAGCCGCGTCCGGGCTGCGGCCGCAGGCGCGTGGCGCCCGCGCGCCCTTGGCCCTTCCGCGCCTGCCGCGCCGCGCCGCATCCCGTTCCAGCAGGCCGTTTTCCGGCCGCCGCGCGGCCCCGCGCGCCCGTCCCGCGCCCCCCCCCCGCGCGGGGCCGCGGCGCCAGTCACGGCCGCACTGCGAGCCCCGCAGAAAACGCATCCGGCAAAACATGCTCCTGAAACTGACCGTCGAGAACTTTTACTCCTTCCGGGACAAGACCACCTACGCCATGACGGCCTTCTCGGGGAGGAAGTTCGACGGGAGGCTGCCCAGGCACCCTTCCGTCGTCAAGAGGATACTCCCCGCCGCGGCGGTGTTCGGCGGGGAGGGATCGGGCACCGAGAACCTCGCCCGGACGCTCAGGTTCTTCAAGCAGCTGGTGACGGAGTCGCCCGCCTTCGTCAACTCCCTCAACCTCTACACCTTCCAGAACTACTCGGAATCGCGGGAGATCCCGGTCAAGATCTGGGTGGAGCTGGCCGCCGGCGACTCCGCCTGGGGCTACGGCTTCACAGCCCTGAAGGACGTGGTGGTCAACGAGCGGCTGGTGAGCCTCGGCAGGTCGCAGAAGACGCTCCTCTTCGAGCGCCGCAAGAAGAAGCTCACCTTCCACGGCTCCGTGGAGGGCCCTGAGGTCCTGCGCTCCCTCTTCCGGGGCATGCCCAAGAGCCTCCTCTTCCTGCCGCACGCCGTCCGCAACGGCAACCGGCAGTTCCAGGACGTCTACGTGTGGTTCCGCGACACCCTCCACGTGTCGGGGCGGGACTCCCACGTCCACCAGCCCCACGTCTCGGACGCCGGATCCACCGACTCCAGGCTGTTCCAGGACTTCATCGAGCTCGTGGACCGCAACTCCGCCGCCGCGCGCCTGGACGCCCGCGCCGTGCCCCCCGAATCGCCCGTGCACCAGGCCATCGAGCGCGAGGGCACGATACGGGCGGGCGACTACCTGATCCGCAGGACATCCCGCAACGGCAGCGGCTTCGAGGTCTACTACCGCCACAGGTCGTTCCACGACTCCAAGCTCCTGAAGCTCTTCCCCTTCGACAGGGAGAGCCCCTGGGAGTACTGCCCCGTCCCGCGGCCGTTCCCCTCGGAACGCGAGAAGCACTCTCTCGTCTCCCTCATGAGCGTCTGCGACATCATGACGGCCAAGGGCCCCATGACCTACTTCATCAACTCCTTCGACGCGGCCTTCGACCTCATCCGCGCCCGCACCGTCATCAGCGACTACCTGGACTCCTGCTCCCGCGAATCGCGCACCCAGCTGGTCATCACCACGGCCAACGCGCTCCTGCTGGACAAGATGGTCTTCCGGCCGGACGAGCTGTGGATAGCCGAGCCAGGGGAGTTCGGCAACACGCGGCTTCTCTCCATGGGGGAATACAAGAAGACCCTCAAGGAAAAGGCGGTCTGGAAGAACTTCAACACCGGGCGGATAGGGGGCATCTACACGCCGTTGCTCATGGCCGCCCTCGAGGCCGGGAGGGAGCGGAAATAGCCGGGGCCGGATCCCGTCCGGCGGGGATGGGCCCTCCAGGGCGACGCCCGCCGGCCTGACTGCCGGCTCCCGCCGCCGGGCCCCTGCCGGCATGCCGCGGCGCGTCCGGCGTGGGCCCGCCGCGCCGGAAGGGTTCCGCAGGTTCCCCCGCCTCCGGCCCGGGGGGCCTGCCGGGGCGGATCGGCGCCGCTCCCGCCATGCCTCTCTCCGGACGGCCCGCACGGCTCGGCCGGCCGCGGCCCGAGCCCCTGCGGCCGGCTTCGGCATCCTTGAATGCGGGCGGGAAAAGTGCTAACTTCATCTTTTTTTCGGGGGGGGAGCCCCAGCCCCGCCGGCTCTCCCGCGCCCCTTCCCCGACCCCCCGCGTTGCCTGCCGATACCCTCCCGACCGCCCGGGCGCCCCGGACGGCGGCCCGCCGCGGAAACGCCTAAGCACGGGACGACATCCAGACAAAATGAAATACGTGATCCTCATCGGAGACGGCATGGGAGATCTCCCCGTGGACTCGCTGGGCGGGCTCACCCCCCTCCAGAAGGCCCCCACGCCCAACCTCGACAGGCTGGCGAGGGAAGGCCTCCTGGCCCGCTGTGCCACCATCCCGGAGGGCATGCCACCGGGTTCCGACGTCGCCATCATGTCCCTCCTGGGCTACTCCGCCAAAGGCGTGCTCACCGGCCGCGGCCCCCTGGAGGCCATGGCCCTGGGCGTGCCGCTGGCCGAGGGGGAGCTGGCCTTCCGGCTCAACCTGGTGACCGTGCGCCACGAGGGCGGCTCCACCGCCATGGTCACCCACTCCGCCGGCGACATCCCCGGCGCCGAGGCGGGCCCCCTGCTGGAGGCACTCTCGGCGGGGCTCCCCATGCCGGAAGGCATGCGGATCCGCCAGGGGGTGAGCTACCGCAACATCCTGGTCTGGCCGGGGGCGCCCGAGGGACTCGCCTCCATCCCGCCCCACGACCACCTGGACCGGCCGGTGGACTCCTTCCTGGAGAGCCCCGGATACGGGCCGATCGCGGATCTGGTCAGGGCCTCGTGGGGGATCCTGGAGGATCACCCGGTCAACCGGGCGAGGGTCGCGCGGGGCCTCCCCCCGGCCAACTCCATCTGGCTCTGGGGCCAGGGCAAGACCCCTTCGGTGAAGTCCTACTCCGAGCGCTGGGGCATCACCGGGGCCACCGTCTCCGCCGTGGACATCATCCGGGGGCTCGCCGTCGCCACGGGGCTCGACCCCATCACCGTCCCCGGCGCCACCGGCGGCCTCGACACCGACTACGAGGGCAAGGTCGCGGCGGGCCTGGAGTCGCTCAAGACCAGGGACCTGGCCGTGATCCACCTGGAGGCCCCGGACGAGTGCGGCCACCAGGGCGACCTCGCCGCCAAGCTCCAGGCCATCGAGTACTTCGACGGGAGGATAGTGGGCCCCGTCCTGGCCGCCCTCCCCTCCTTCGGGGACTACCGGATCCTGTGCTCCTGCGACCACTACACCCCCGTGGCCTTGAAGACGCACACGGACGACCCCGTGCCCTTCGTCCTGTACGACAGCGTAGCTCCGGCCCGCACCGGGGCCGGAGGCTACTCCGAGGCCGAAGCCCTGAAGACGGGGATCCTCGTGCCCGACGGGCCGAGACTCGGCAGGCTCCTTTTCGGGCC
Source organism: Deltaproteobacteria bacterium (assembly GCA_031281735.1). GTDB lineage: Bacteria > Desulfobacterota > Desulfarculia > Adiutricales > Adiutricaceae > JAIRZX01. The sequence goes on from JAITEZ010000312.1 coordinate 7,372, forward strand.
GGAGAAGGCCTGAGGGAGGCCGGGGAGAGACGTGCCGCCCGCCTGCGGCCGGGAAGGGCATCGCGGAGAGGTCCGCCCCTCCGGGCGGGGCCTCAGGGGCACCGCAGTCAGCCCCCCTTGCGCCCGGGTCCCGGCGATCCCGGCTCACGGGTGCCTGGCCCGCGGGAGGCAGGCCCCCGGAGACTGGGCCGGGCGGCTGGCATGTCGCCGGAGGGGCGGGGTCCCGCGCAGGCAAGGGCCTGCGGGGAGAACGCCCGGGGCCGGTTCCCCGCCGCTGACAACAGCCATCAGTGCAAGGCCGCCCGCCAGGCGGCTCGGACGCGACTGCAGGCGGAACAGCTGAAGACCCTCAGGGCCTGTCCCGGCGGCGCCCGTAGCTCGCGGGTTTTCCGCGGAACGCCTCCAGGAGGGCCGGGATTCCCGATTAATATTTTCTATTATAATATATTATAGTCTATTTAATTACTATATATCCAAATCAGCTAAACCGCAAGACTATCGCCGGCGCCCGCCCCGGGCACGGCATGGCCAAACCATTGCGCAGGGAGGAACATGACCGACTTCATCATAGAGAACGGCCACTTCAAGGCGGTCACCCATTACCGGGTCCTGTACGCCGACACGGATCTCATGGGCATCGTCAACAACGCCCACTACTTCCGCTTCTTCGAGCAGGGCCGCGGCGAGTACCTGCGGCTCCTGGACTTCCCCTACGCGAAGATCGAGGAGAACGGCATCCGCACCCCGCTCACCGAGGCCTGGGCGCACTACTACCTGCCCTTCCACTACGACGACCTCATCCGCATCGAGTGCTGGCTAGCCCAGATCAAGAACGCTAGCTTCCGCTTCGACTATCACCTCTTCCTGGAGGGGGATCCGAAGCTCCATGTCGCCGGGCGCACACTCCACGCCGCCGTGAACCTGGAGACCAAGGTGGTCAAGATCCCGGACTGGCTCCTCGAGGCCCTGAACCGCCGCGAGGAACGGGTGAGGGCCGCCTGCCTAGGCTGACATGGCCGCGCCCCGGCGTACGCCGGGAAAGGCGGCGGCGGGTTCCCGGAACGGCCGCGGCGGGCCCGCCGGCCCTTGACAGACGCCAGGCCCTGTGCTAGATTTCCCAGACTTTACCGGGGAAGCTTACGCCCCGAGAGCATCCCGCGCCACCGGGCGCTTCCGGAGACCTACACGAATGCCCAAGATGAAGACCAACCGCGCGGCATACAAGCGCTTCGGGGCGACGGCCACTGGCAAGATCCGCCGCAACAAGGCCTTTGCCCGCCACATACTGACCACCAAGACCACCAAGCAGAAGAGGGGCCTGAGATCCAAGGGGATCGTGGACAAGACCAACGTGAAGGCCGTGAGGAAGCTCCTCCCCTACCTGGGAGCCTGACCGGGGCTTCGGGGCCCGGAGGGAGGGCGCAGGGGCCTGCGCCGGCCCCCGGCCGGGCCGGGCGGAGGCCGGGAAGGGAAGGCCCGCGGAGCGCCGGGGCGGGGCTGACAGAGACAGAGAGGGGGTTCCCGTGAGAATCAAAGGCGGCATCCAGACCAAGAAGCGTCACAAGAAGTACATGAAGCTCGCCAAGGGCTTCAGGGGCGGCAGGAGGGTCCTGTACCGCAGCGCCCGGGAGGGCGTCGAGCGCGGCCTGTGCTTCGCCTATCGCGACCGCAAGGCGAGGAAGAGGGAGATGCGCGGCCTCTGGATAGCCCGCATCAGCGCGGCGGCCAAGTCCCTGGGCACCTCCTACTCGGCGCTGGTGGACATCCTCAAGAAGGCCGGCGTGGATCTCAACCGCAAGATGCTCTCCAACCTCGCCGCGCGCGACCCCGAGGCCTTCTCGGGCCTGGTGGAGCAGGCCAGGGCGAAGCTCGCGGGCTGAGGCCCGCCCGGGACGGGAGACCCCGAGTCTTCCCGCCCCCCGTCCGGGCCGCGCCCCGCGCCGCCCCTGACGGCACATCCCGAAGAAAGACACCCGAGGCCGCCCGAAAGGATCCCCCCCGATCTTTCCGGCGGCCTCTTTCCGCTTCGCCCCGTATGACCGCGGAGGCCCGCGAGAAGGGGGCCCCGGAAGCAGGAGGTGCGGGGGGAGCCCCGCCCAGGGAGAGCCCATGACCCCGCAAGAGTTCCTGGAAAGGGCGAGTTCCCTCGCCGCAGAGGCCCTGGCCGCCCTGTCGGGGGCGTCCACCCCCGAAGTGCTGGAGGAGGCCAGGGTGAAGTACCTCGGCTCCAAGGGCCTCCTGAGCGCGCTCTCCAGACAGATGGGAGGGCTCGACAGGGAAGCCCGGCCCGAGGCGGGCAAGGCCCTGAACGATGCCAGGGCGGCCCTGCAGGAGGCCCTCGCTGCGGCGAGGGGGCGCGTCGCGGGGTCGGGCGAGGGCGCCGAGGAGCTGGACGTGACGCTCCCCGGCAGGCGCGTCCCAGTGGGCCACACCCATCTCATCAACAGGACCGCTCGGGAGATCTGCGCCATCTTCGAGAGGATGGGGCTCACGATAACCCTGGGCCCGGAGGTGGAGACCGACTACTACAACTTCGAGGCCCTGAACTTCCCCCACGACCACCCGAGCCGGGACATGCAGCAGACCCTGTTCCTGGAGGACGGGCTCCTCCTGCGCACGCACACCTCCTGCGTCCAGATCCGGACCATGGAGAAGACCAGGCCCCCCGTCTGGATCATCGTCCCGGGCAAGACCTACCGCCGCGACGACGATCTCACCCACTCCCCCATGTTCAACCAGGTGGAGGGGCTCGTGGTGGACAAGGGCATCACCATGGCCGATCTCAAGGGCGTCCTCTCGGAGTTCGCCCGGCAGTTCTTCTCCCCGTCGACCGGGATCCGCCTCCGTCCCAGCTTCTTCCCCTTCACCGAACCCTCGGCCGAGGTGGACATCGCCTGCGTGAGCTGCGGAGGGAGGGGTTGCCGCATCTGCAAAGGCACGGGCTGGCTGGAGGTTCTCGGGTGCGGCATGGTGGATCCCGCCCTCTACGCCTACGTCGGTTACGACCCCGAGGAGGTCAGCGGCTTCGCCTTCGGCATTGGTGTGGATCGCATGGCCATGCTCAAGTACCGCCTGGACAGCATCGGGCGCTTCTATTCCGGCGACACGCGGAGCATGAGGCAGTTCCCCGGCTGATCAGTCCGGCGGCCGCCCGGTTCCCGCCGCCGGTTCCCGCCGCGCGGACCGGACGCCCCTGCTGCGCTCCCCGCCGCCCCGCGAGCGGCGGCGGGGCTCCCGTCCCGGAACAAATCGGGGAGACGCGGACTGCCGGGCCTCCGACGGGGAGGGCGGGACGCCAGCCATCGGCTGATATGCCGCTCACACCTCCTGCGGCCGAGGGAAACCCATACCTCGACCGCGCTGCCCGTTCGCGGCCTGCCGCGGACGGGCAGCCCCTACCCGCGCCGGGGCCGTCCCCGTGCCGCGCCCCTCTCCAAAGCCCCGCCCGGCAAAGCCCAAAACCCCGCCCAGCAGAGCCTTCCCCGGACAACCCCCGGCGGCTCCGCCTGTCCCTGCCGCAGGGGCCGGTACGCTCGATCCACGCCCCGGCTCACGCCCGCCACGGTTCAGGTAAAGTCACCCGTCATGCCGGGCCGGCGCGCGGGGGGAGGGAGAGGCGGAGGCGCTCCTGCCAGGACCGCGAGGCCTGGTCGCCCAAGGGACGCCTACCGGACGCGTCCCGCACGACCCGGAACCGCCGGCACGGCAGCCACTGACACGATCCCGGGCGCCCTGGGCGAAATTATGCTGTTTCCAAACGGTTTTGATTCAGTATAATATGCGTCACGGCAAAGCCTTCAGTCGAAGCCCGTTCTCAGGACCCTCCTCTCAGCGATCCCGCGCGAGATGCCGCATCCTCATCCGGCGTCCTCCCGCCCCCCCCGCAGCGCCGCCCAACCAGGCCGGGAAGCTCCCGGCGCGCCCCCCCCCGTCCCCGGCCCCCC
>JAITEZ010000345.1 GCA_031281735.1 Deltaproteobacteria bacterium
GCCCTGGCCCGGCGCGGCCGGGGCGGCCACGGGGCCAGTCACGGCCCCCGTCCTGCCGGCGGGGGGGGCGGGCGGGGACGGGGGGACGCCCGGCTCCCCCGGGAAGGCATCCGTGGCCCACTGCGGGCGGCTCAGGGCCCCGGCAGCCGCGACGGAGCGGCTCCAAGCCTCCTCGTCGAAGGACGGCCGGGCCGAGGCGTCCCGGGACGCGGAGGCGCGGGGGCCGTCCCACGGGCGGGCGTACCGGGGCCGGAACCTGGCGGGTGGGATCCAGCGGGTCAGGGCCTCCTCCAGTTCCGAGATGTTCACGGGCCGCGCTATGGCCCCGCTGAAGCCGGCGGCGGTGAGGATCTCGACCGAGCCCTCGGCCCTGGGCTCGGCCAGGGCCACCACGGGGAGCCCCTCGTAGCAGCCCCCCGCCCCAGAGCGGATGGCCCGGCAGATGTCAGCGCCGCCCAGGCCCGGCATCACCTGATCCAGAAGGACGAGGTCGTAGGCCCGGCGGGCCAGGCGCTCCAGCGCCTCCTCCCCGGAGAGCGCACCGTCGGGCTCGATGCCGTAAGGGGCGAGGAGGGCCCTCGCCTCGGCCAGGCGTACCGCCGAGCCGCAGACGCACAGCACGGCGGCGTCCGGGATCATTAACCCCGCCTCGGTGGCCGCGGCGGTTCCCGGCGCCGCCTCGGCGAGAGAGCCCACCGGGCGCCACGAGGCCACCTTCTGGATCATCTCCGCACGGAAGACCGCGCCCACGCCGCCTGGGCCTGGCCGCACGGTGAGCGCGCCCCCCATGGCACGGCAGAACCGGGCCGCCAGGGCGAGCCCCAGGCCCGCCCCGTCTGGTGGCCGGGCGGATCCCTTGGTAGGCCTAGGGGCGTCCTGGTCGGGCGCAGGCGCGAAGCCGCCGAAAAGCTGGTCGAGGTGGCCGGGGCCCAGCTCGGCCCCGGGCACCTCGGCGCGGAGGACGAGCCTGACGGCGTAGCCCTCGGGCTCGTGCTCCACCGAGAAGCGCACGAAGCCGCCGCTGGCGTTGCGGAGGGCCTGGCCAAGGAGGTTCAGGATCACCCGGCGCACCCGCGCCTCGTCCCCCACCAGCGTCTCCGGCAGATCGGGCCGGATGTCCACGAGAAGCTTGAGGGGCGCGGCACCCAGGCCCGCCCTGGCCACCGAGACCGCGCCGCTCACGAGCCGGGCGGTCCCGTAGGGGGCGCCCTCCCGCGCGCCCTCGCCCGCCTCCATCTGGGAGAACTCCAGGATGTCGCTGATGATGGCGAGCAGCCCCGCGCCTGCGGTCTTGATGCCCTTCAGGTGCTCCAGGACCTTGAGCTTCCCGTAGTCGCGGCGGGCCAGCTCGGAGAGCCCGATGATGGCGTTCATGGGGGTGCGGATCTCGTGGGACATGCCCGCGAGGAACAGCGACTTGCTCCGGTTGGCCTGGTCGGCGAGTCTCGCCTCGCGCCGCCAGCCCAGGAGGCACGCGAACCCGGAGCCCAGGAAGGCCAGGAGCGCGAGGGTCTGGATCGCGGCTATCGAGCGCATGCCCGGCAGCCCGGCGGGCGTCCCGACCGCGCGCGACGCCTCGGCCGCGGCCACGGCCGCCACCTCGCCCAGGGAATCGAGCACCGGCGAATAGGCCGCGTACATCCCCTCCCGCGCCAACGCCCGCACTGGCTCCGCCGGGGCGTCCCTGCCCTCGAACGCCCGCGAGAGGGCCTGGCGGGTGGAGGCGTCGTAGCGGTCCCCCAGGCGCGAGGGAGGGACGCCGGGACGGCCGGAATCGGCTATCACGGATACCGTGCCGTCATCCTCCAGGCGCAGGTAGGTGATCCGCAGGTCCCGCCCCTGCATGGCGGAGAGCGAGGCCACGAGCTTCCGGTACTCCGGCCTGGAGGCGTCCCCGGGGCCGTGCCAGGAGGCCAGAGCGTCCCCCGACGCCAGGAAGGCAGCCTCGGCCGCCGCCGAGGCGAGATCGTCCTCGAAGCGCTTCTGGTCGGCCTCCACGTAGGCTGAGATGAGATAGCGAGTGTAGCCGGTGACCGCCAGCACGGTGACCGCCGTCAGCACGAACAGGAGCACTGCGAGGTTGCGCCTCGCGGACGCGAGCGCCACCCTCCATGCCGGGGGCGGCGGAACGGCCCCCGGTCTCGCGGCCCAGCCCTTCGGTTCCGGCTGACTCATGGCGCGGCCTCGCGCGGCGGCACCGCGGCGCCGGGCACGCGGCCCGCCGCCGACCCGGCCTCCACGGGGCACATCGAACCGCGCGCCCGGCGTCCACTGCAGGCGGCGGCGTTCTGGGTTCCGACCTCGACCATCACAACACCACCTCCGGGGAAACGCCTCCGGGAACGGCCTAGCGGAACTCCTCCGGCAAGGGCGGCGGAGGTGCCCACGGGGCCACCCTCAGGCGGAAAGACGCACGGTAACGGCACACGGAGGGGGAAGCCGTCCGGGAACGCCCCCCTGAACGGCCTCCGGAAGGCCCCTGCATGGCCGGATCACTGGTGCGCCCGCGGGCGGGGGGGAAGGCCGCAGCAAAAACCACGGGGAAGACCGACGGGAACGCTTGCGGGGAAAACTACACCGGGCCCCTGCCGGGGAAGGCTCCCGCAACGCCGGCACGATGCCGCTTCCTGGCGGGCCGACGGTGTTCCGGAGGGAGGGATACGCCCTCGCCATGTCGTTACTGCAGGGTGAAGAGACGGCACGCGCGGCGCGGGAGGTCTCCCTGCCGCTCGGGGGGCGCCGGGATCCGCGTCAGAAGCGCGTGACGGCGGGAGAGGACGAACGGTTCGGAGGGAACCCACCTTGCCGGAGGAGTCTTACGCACAGCAGACCGCGCACCGGGGGCTCGGGATAATAGAAGAATAAGGATGAGGACAGGGGGGATTAGGGAATTCCGAATCAGGTCGGGGTGCCGGATACTGCGGGAACCGGCGGAAGAGACCGCGCCGGGGCGCACGGTGGGGAGGGGGGGGGCAGGGAGGGAGGTCTGCCTCGAGCAAGGGTGGGAAAGGGTTCCGCAACACTGGGCAGGAAGGGTGCAGATCTGAAAGGAAGTATCGCCTCCCAGTTCCAGCACTCATACTATATTAATCCCAATATAGAAGCCTTCCCGGTTCCTGTCAACTGATTACGCCGGATTCGGCCGTTTCGTGGCATCTTAACAGACTGTTTTTCCAGAGCGAAACTAAACACGCCAAAAATGGATTTTTTCGCGGGTTGACCGGAGATCTGCCGGAAAATCGACTGCGTGTGTTCCGTCTGCCGGCAACGGCTGACTCAAGGATTCCCGGGAATGCAAGAAGGCAGAGGGACTGTAGAAGGAATGAGAAAAGACAGCAAGCGTCAAGAGAGAAAGAGAAACAAAGAAGCAACCGGGAATAGAGGAAGTAAGGGGAGAGAAAAACAGATAAGTATTCGATAAAAAAGGGAAAATATCGGAAAGAAAGAGAAATATAAATGAAAGCAAGCGAGACGGGAAAAGTCAAGACAGAACGTTATTATGAAGACAATTTAGAGAAAGAGGGGAAGTGTCAAGTGAGAGAGAAGCAGACAGGTAGTCGATTATGGTGGTTAGTGTCAAAAATGCTAGGAAGGACAGAGAGAAAGAATACAAAGAAAGAGCCAAGAGAGAAAGAGAAAGAGAAAGAGAAAGAGCCAAGAGAGAAAGAGAAAGAGCCAAGAGAGAAAGAGAAAGAGCCAAGAGAGAAAGAGAAAGAGCCAAGAGAGAAAGAGAAAGAGCCAAGAGAGAAA
>JAITEZ010000387.1 GCA_031281735.1 Deltaproteobacteria bacterium
GGGGGGATGCCATCCGGGCGCGGCCCGGGGTGGCCGGAGCGCCGGGCGGGACGCGCGGGCCGTCCCCCGACTCCAGTCCTCCCTTGCAGGGTCTGGCGGCGACCGGGGCGGCTCCGGCACCGTATGATATACATTGACGCATGGAGATTATAACGGCGCCGCGGGCATGATGCAATTGGCTTTCCGCCTCCGTCCCCTCCCGCGCCGCCGGACGCCGCGCCCCGCGGCGGGTCGCCGCGCCGCTGCCGCGCTTTCGCGTGCCCCGCCCGATCCCGCGGCCGGCGGGGGCTCCCCCCGGCCGGCCGCGGGGGCGGCCGCCCGGGGGAGGGGGCGCCCGGGAGGGCCGACCGTCCGGGCGGAAGGGGACATGCCGCCCCCGCGGCCCCGCCCGGCCCGCGCCCCCCCGGCCGCCGCCGGGGGCCCCGCGCCGCGGAACCAGCGGCCCGCCGGGGGATCCCGCCGGCGGGCCGCCACCGGCGGCCCCCCCTCCCCCGCCGGCGTTGCCGGCCCTCAAGGATGCGCCGCCGGGAAGAGTGATACCATTGACCGGAACGAAGGACGCGCCCCCCGGCGCGAACCCTGCGCCCCCGCCGGGGCGCGGAAGGAGCACTTTATGACTCTCGAACCTCCTCAAGACTGCGAAGGGCTGGGACGCGCGCTGGACGCCCTCCTGAACGAGGCGGGGGGGCTCTGCGCGGCGGCGGATCAGGGCGGCGACGAGGCCGCGCGGCTCAGGGCGCGGGCCTCCATGACCCTCCTCAAGGCCCGAGACCTTTACGAGAGGCTGGACGCCCTGGCCGGCACGCCCGAGGCGCGCGGGCGGGACTTCATCTGGAGGGGGGCGAGGCTCGTGGCCGCCAACGCCCGCTGCGGCTTCACGGCCGAGGCCGACGTGCTCTACTCTGGCCTCCTGGGCCGGGCCGAGGCCTACAAGAGCGGCGTCGAGACGCTCCCGCCCCTCGAGCTCTACCGGGGGGCGGCCCTCTCCACGGCGGCGAGGAGGCTCGCCGCGGCCTACCAGCGCCAGGGCCGGGCCGAGGACGCGGACCGCATATTCCTCTCCATGGAGCTCCTGGCGCGCTCCGAGCCCGCCTTCACCGAGACCGCCTACTGCGCCTCCTTCCTGGTCCTGGAGGCCGTCCAGGCGGGCGACCGCGAGAGGGCGCTCAGGCTCTTCTCCGTCCTGGAGGGGATCGCCTCCCCGCCGCCCAGGAGGCCGGAGGCCCCCGCCGCCCGGCTCACCCTGGTCGGCGGCGATGGCCCCGACGCCGGGCCGCAGGTCGGCCCGGTGTTCTCCCTGGCGGACGGCGGCCCCGCCCCCGGCGCCGGGGGCGTCCTGGACGACGGCCCCGTCCCGGAGGGGGGCTCCTGCCCCTTCGGGGGGGCCGGGCGGGACCGCCCCGGCCGCGGGGAGGGCCGGGAGGCCCCCCGGCAGGCCCGGGAGAAGATCCACCAGCCGCTCCTGACCCTGGTGGCCAGGGGCCGGGGGATGACCGACGGCCTGGACTTCCCCGGCGGGGCGCCGTGCGGCGCGGGGGAGGGGGGCGGCTCCGCCGCGCCCCCGGCGGGGGGACCGCCTGCTGCGGACGGGCCGGGCGACCAGCCCCCCTCCGGGGAGTTCTGGCTCGTGCGGGCCCAGACGGCGGTGAACCTCATCTCCGGCTACGCCTTCGCGGGCGACCCGGGCGAGGCGCGGGCCGTCTACGACACCCTCGCGGCGCTCCCCGACTCCCCCTCCATGGACGCCTACCGGGCGATAGCCGCCGTCAACATGATCTGCTCCTACGGGAGCAGCCGGAGGTTCACGGAGGCCATGCGGATCTACCGGGGGATGGCGGCCCTGGGCTCCGCCCCGGAGTTCCTGACGGCCCGGGCGAAGGCCGCGGTGAACATGATAAACCACTTCGGGGACGCGGGGAGGCTCGCGGAGGCCGAGGCGGTCTTCGCCTCCATGGAGGAGCTGGGGGAGGGGCGCGAGATCACGGTCAAGAAGGCCGAGGCGCTCGCGATCCTGGTCTACGCCCACGGCGACCGGGGGGGCCTCGAGCGCGCCCGGGAGTTCTACCGGCGGCTCGGGTCCTCCTACGGGGACTCCCAGGAGGTGAACCGCATCCGCGCCCAGGCCGCCATCAACCTCATCTGCGACTCCTGCATCGCCAAGGACCTGGAGGGCGCGAAGGAGATCTACGCGGGCATGGCGGCCCTCGGCGGGGGCGAGTGGCATGCCGCCAAGAGGGCCAAGGCCCTCTTCAACCTCATCACCGGCCTCACCCGGGCGGGGGATCTCGCCGGGGCCTTCGGCTACTACCGGGCCGTGGACTCCCTGGGCTTCCCCGACGCGGTCAGCTACGAGAAGGCCCGGACGGCCTTCCACCTGGTGACGGAGCTGGGCCTCAAGGGGATGCTGGACGAGGCGGGGGAGGTCTACGCCGAGCTCGCCCTGGCCGGGGGGGGCGAGGCGGTGGCCGTCGAGCGCTCCAAGGCCTGCGTGAACCTCGTGGGCTTCCTGGGCTGCGCGGGGAGGCTTTCCGAGGCCCGCAGGCTCTACGGGGAGATGGCGGCCTCGGAGCGCCCCCCAGAGACCGGGGTCAACCTCGCCAAGTGCGCCTTCAACCTGATCTACGACTTCGGGAAGACCCGGGACTTCGTCTCCGCCCGGGAGATCCTGGACGGCATGGCGGGGCTGGGCGACTCGGACGAGATCACGGCCGAGAGGGCGCTCGCCTGCTACCGCCTGATCCTCTTCCTGCTGGAGGACGGCAGGACGGGGGAGGCCCTGGAGGTGTCGGGGACGATGGAGGCCCTGGGCCTCTCCAACCGGGTGGCCCTGGCCCGGGCCCGGGCCTCGGTGGCCCTGGTCCAGGAGCTGGGGGCGCGGGGGGGCCTGGAGGCGGCGCGGGAGATCTACCAGGGCATGGCGGGCCTGGGGAGCTCGCGCCGGATCGCGGGCGAGCGGGCCCGGGCCGCCTTCCGGCTCTGCTCGGCGGCCATCAAGGCGGGGGATCTCGGCGCCGCCGAGGAGGCCTTCGCCTCCATGGATTCCCTGGGACGCTCGGACGAGACGGTTCAGGCCGAGCGGGCGCGGGCCGCGGTCAACCTGGTGGGGCTCTACTGCTCGCTGGGGAAGCTGGACCGCGCGCGGCTCGTCCTGGACGACGCGGCGGCCCTCCCCGACGCCGGCGGCATCCCCGTGCTCAAGGGCAAGGCCGCCTACAACCTCGTCTCCGAGCTCGCCCGGGCGGGGCGCGTGGACGAGGCCCGCGACCTCTGGGAGGATCCGGGGCTCTTCCCCCCCGCCGAGGAGCTCCTGATCCCCCGGGCGCGGCTGGGGGTCATGCTGGTGCGGGGGTTCGCCCTCCTGGGGCGCCTCGCGGAGGCCGAGGCCCTCCTCAAGGACATGGATGCCCTGGGCTCAGCCAGGGGCGTGGACAGCCTGCGGGGGCGCGCCCGCTTCGAGCTGGAGCTGGCCCGCAACTCGCAGAACTACCCCCTGATCGATGGCCTGGTCAAGGGCGGGTCGCGCCAGGACTAGGCCTGGCCGGGGCGGGCACGGGGGGCGCGGCGGGATCGGCAAGGGCTTGCGGGGAAAAGTCGATTATGATCTCCGTGAGAAGAGAGGTGATTGTAGCCTATTTAATTTATATTAATAATTTATTATAAATATATTATATCAATAAAAATATTTTTTTAGTGAAATTATTCTTTTTTGCTTGTTGACAGGCTTCATGGAGTATGGTACAAAGCCTTCTGGCATAAGTTTAAAACCGCATCCCCTGACGGGCGTCTGGCCGCCGCGCCGGCGTAGCCTTTCCTGCGGCCCGGGCGGAGGCTTGCGGTTCCACCTGGGCTGACAGGCGGCGGCGCGCTTCCCGGGCGCCTGGCCGCCGGCGGGACGCGGATCCGGCACGCCGCGGGCCCCGGGGCCGCCTGCCCGGATCCCCCGGCGCAGGCGCCCACCCCGGCGGCGGGGCCGCCCCCGCGAGGCCCGGCAGGCGGTGCCGAAGGCCGCCCGGTGATCCACGCTTTCGCCCCGCCGGGCCGGGAAGCGTCCCGGCCCGGCCGCACGCAGCCTCCGGTTGCCCCCCCGAAGACCCGCTGAGGACGGTCCCGAGCGGCCCCGGCGAGGGCCGCGCCGCATCACGGCAGACCGGATCGCAGCCGCCCGTTTTCCTCCGCCCGCCGATCCCGCATATCTGGCTCCCGAGACCCAGCCTTCCGAACCCAGGGGCTTTTCTGACAGGAAAGATCGCCTCTGCTTCCCTCCCTGCCCCCGCCACCTCGCCCGCGCGTGACCGCCTCGACGAGGCCGGCCCGGCCCCGCCGGCGCCCGCCCCGGCGGGGCCGGCGGTCCCCCGGGGAACCGGGGGAGGCCGGACGGTTCCCTCATGACCGACGTGAAGAAAGAAATCCTGGTTGTCGACGACAACCTCTCGAGCCTCAAGCAGATAGCCCAGATACTCTCGGGGCGCTACGAGTTCTCCCTCATGCGCTCGGGGGAGGAGGCCCTCCGCCACTGCCTCCTGGGGGAGAGGCCCGATCTGGTGCTCCTGGACGTGGACATGCCGCACATGAACGGGTTCGAGACACTCACGCGCCTGCGTGCGGTCCAGGGCATGGAGCACGTGCCGGTGCTGTTCCTCTCGGCCTTCATCGATTCCCAGACGGAGATCATGGCCCTCGAGTCCGGGGCGAGGGACTTCATCACCAAGCCCGTGGACGAGGCGATACTCCTCCACCGCCTGGATCTCCACCTGCAGCTGGGGCAGTTCGAGAACGATCTGGAGAAGACGCGCAAGGACCTGGAGAACAACATCGTGCTCTCCTTCGCCGACCTGGTCGAGAGCAAGGACTCCAACACCGGGGGGCACGTCCTGCGCACCAGCCACTACATCGACCTCATGGGGCAGGCCATCCTCTCCCGCGGCCTCTTCCCGGAGGACCTGGACGCCGGGAGGCTCGAGCTCATGATCAAGGCGGCGCCCTTCCACGACATCGGGAAGATAGGCATCTCGGACGTGCTCCTCCTGAAGCCCGGCCCCCTGGAGCCGGACGAGTACGAGGAGGTGAAGAAGCACACGGTGCTCGGCGCCAATTTCCTCCGGAACGTCCACCGCAGGCTCCCCGCAGAGGCCTACCTGGAGTACGCGGCGGCCATGGCCGAGGGGCACCACGAGCGCTGGGACGGGGACGGCTACCCCTACGGGCTCGCCCGCCACGAGATCCCCTTCTGCTGCAGGCTCATGGCCGTGGTGAACGTCTACGACGCCTGCCTCACCCCCCGCATCTACCGGGAGCCCCTCTCGCACTTCGAGGCGATCCGCGTCATCTCCGAGGGGCGCGGCACCCAGTTCGACCCGGCCGTGGTGGACGTCTTCGAGACCATGAGCGGCATCTTCCAGGCCTTCAACGTCGTCCAGACCCGGCTCCCACGGGCCTCCAAGAGGCTCTTCCCCCGCCGCCACCCGGACGCCTCCGGCCGCGTCCCCGACGGCCTGACGGCGGGCCCGGGCTGACCGGGCCCGCCGGGGGGCGCCGCCGCCGCCCGGCCCCGCGCCCCCCCGCGGGGACCACCCAGCAGCACAGGAGGGCCTAGCGCCCCCCGGCCGGGGGCCGGGGGGCGCGACGGATGGGTTATGAAAGAGATCCTCGTGGTGGACGACAACGACGCCGTCCTCAAGCAGATAGCGAGCTTCCTCACGGGGGTCTACGAGTACTCCCTCGTCCGCTCCGGCGCCGCCGCCGTGAGCTACTGCAGCCGCGAGCGGCCGGACCTCGTGCTCCTCGACATCGAGATGCCGGGCATGGACGGGTTCGAGACTCTGAGGCTCCTGCGCATAAACCCGGACTTCCAGAAGATCCCGGTCATCTTCCTCACCAGCAAGCACGACAGGGAGACGGAGGTGCGCTGCCTCAAGTGCGGGGCGAGGGACTTCATCCGCAAGCCCGCGGAGAAGAGCATCCTCCTCCACAGGGTGGATCTCCACATCGCCATCAGCTCCTACCAGTCCCAGCTCTCGGACTCGGTGGCCCTCATGAGCAACATCCTGGGCGTGGCGGTGGCGGAGCTCATCGAGTGCCGCGACGAGAACACGGGGGGGCACGTCATACGCACCAGCCGCTACGTGGAGCTCCTTGGCAGGGACCTGCTGGACAACGGCCGCTTCGAGTGCGAGCTCAACGCGGAGTCCCTGGAGATGATCGTCCGGGCGGCGCCCCTCCACGACATCGGTAAGATCTCCATAAGCGACAGGATACTCCTCAAGCCGGGCCGCCTCTCGGACGAGGAGTTCGGGATCATGAAGGGGCACGCCGCCATCGGCGCGAGCATCCTCAGGCACATGCACGCGCGCACCCCCACGCAGGACTACCTCAAGTTCGCCTCCCTGATCGCCGCCTCCCACCACGAGCGCTTCGACGGCAAGGGCTACCCATACGGCATCTCGAAGGAGCAGATCCCCCTGTGCGGCCGCATCATGGCCGTGGCCGACGTCTACGACGCCATCGTGGAGGACCGCGTGTACCGGCCGGCGCTCTCCCACGAGGAGGCCTGCCGCATCATCATGGACGGCGAGGGCACGCAGTTCGACCCCGGGATCCTCGACAGCTTCTCCCGCTGCCACAGGGAGTTCGAGTCCATCGTCAAGTCCTTCAAGGCGGCGCGGCAGCCGGCGGCGGCCGCGCCG
>JAITEZ010000358.1 GCA_031281735.1 Deltaproteobacteria bacterium
GGGGGATGGGGAAGGGGAGGGGGTGCGAGTCCCGAAGGGGGGCGGGGCGGGGGAAGCGCGGTCAAGGGAATAGCGGAAAAAGCGGCGCCCGGAAGCCGGGGGAGGCTTCCGGGCGCCGGCGGAGGAAAGGGGCGCCGCGGACGGCACACCTGCGGGGTCGCCCGCAGGCCCTAGTTCTCCATGAAGGCCTTGAGCTCCTTGCCCCGGCCGGGATGGCGGAGCTTGGTGATGGCCTTGGCCTCGATCTGGCGGATGCGTTCCCGCGTGACCCCGAAGCGCCTGCCTACCTCCTCGAGGGTGAGGTCGGAGGCGCGACCGATGCCGAAGCGCTGGCGGAGCACCTCGGCCTCCTTGTCGGTGAGGGTCAGGAGGGCCTTGCGGATCTGCTCCTGGAGGTCGATGGTGAGCACCGCCGAGTGGGGGCTCACGGTCTCGCTGTCGGTGATGAAGTCCCCCAGGGAGGTGTCCTCGTCGTCTCCGATGGGGGTCTCGAGGCTGATGGGCTCCTTGGAGATCTTCAGGACCTTCCGGACCTTGTCGACGGGCATGTCCATGCGCAGCGCGAGCTCCTCAGGGCTGGGCTCGCGTCCCAGCTCCTGGGAGAGGGCCCGCGAGGTGCGCAGGAGCTTGTTGATCGTCTCGATCATGTGGACCGGGATGCGGATGGTGCGGGCCTGGTCGGCGATGGCCCGTGTGATGGCCTGGCGGATCCACCAGGTGGCGTAGGTGGAGAACTTGTAGCCGCGGGTGTAGTCGAACTTGTCCACCGCCCGCATGAGCCCGATGTTGCCCTCCTGGATGAGGTCCAGGAACTGGAGGCCGCGGTTGGTGTACTTCTTGGCGATGGAGACGACGAGACGCAGGTTCGCCTCGATGAGGTGCTTCTTGGCGTCCGAGGACTCCCGCTCAGACCGCTCGATGGTGTCCAGGATGGGCCGGAGCTCCCGGTAGCTCATCTTGCACTCGCCCTCCAGCTCCGTGAGCCTGTGGGCGTGGCGGAGGGTGGCCTCCTCGAGCTCGATCAGCTTGTCCACGCTCAGCTTCAGGGCCTGGCAGCGCCTGTGCGCGTCCGGGCTGGACCTGAGCTCGGCTACCATGGCCGAGAGGGCCTCGGGGCCGGCGACCTTGAGCCTGCGGCAGTTGTCGGCCACGATCTGGGCGCTCTCCCGGAACATGCGATCCCAGTCGCGGAGCCTGCCCACCATGGCATCGTACTGGCGCTTCACGAGGCCCAGGCGCAATAGGAGATCCTCTATCTCCCGCTGGCATTTCTCCCAGCGCCCGGCGGAGGTCCTGCACCCGCGGCCTGGGGCGGGCTCGCCGGGGGCGGCCTCGGCGCCAGGGGCCCCCCGCCCGCCGGCGGGCCGGCCGCGGCCGCAGGAGGCCTGGCTCTTGAGCTTGCGCTCGATCTCCTTGATGATGGCTATCACCTGGTCGCGCCGCTTGGGGCTCTCGGACTGGCCGTCATCCGCGTCCTCGGCGTCCTTCACCACCTCCTTGAGCCTGAGCTGGTCGGTCTCGAGCTTGCGCCTGATGGACGCTATGCCATCGAAGCCCACGCAGGTCTGCATGATGAGGTTTATGACCTCCTTCTCGCCCTTCTCGATCTTCTTGGCTATCTCCATCTCGTCGTCGCGGGAGAGGAGGTTCACGAGCCCCATCTCCCTGAGGTACATCTTGACGGGGTCGGCCACGCGGGCCTCGGTCTTCTCCTCGTGCCGGAAGTCCGGCTCGATCTCGGCCGGCGGCTTGGCAAAGGCGAACTTGCGGGAGGGATCCGCGTGTTCCGTATCCGCGCGGAGACCCAGGGCTGCACCGTCCAGGAGGGCCATGACCTCCTCAAGGTTGCTCTCCTCGAAGGGATCCGGCGCCACCGGGTCATGGGCTTCGGAGTAGTCGAGGAGATCCTTCTTCTGGCCGTGGGCGGACGTCTTCCTGGAATGCGAGCGAGCTATCACTTAAGACAACCTCCGAGACTGCCGGGGGCCCTCGCCCCCCGCGGCAAAGGGGCGCACGGGCCTAGCCGGGCCGCCGGGCGCCCCCCGTTTCCCCATTTCTTCTTCCTTTCGGTCCCCAGTAGGATCCCGCCCAGTTCCGGGGGCGGGGCCAGGGGGCAGCCTCTCAAAAGGGGGGCCCCCGGGCGATCGCTTATTCGGTTTTCTCGACCTCGCCTCCCGCGCGCGGGCGCTCCCGGCCATGCTGGGCCGCTGGCCGGCCCCTTCCGCCGCCGGACGCCTCCCGGCCCCAGCACGGGCCGGGAGAGGTACCCCCCCCGGGGGCCCTCCCGAGCGAGCCGCCCCGGCCCCGTCCTTCCGCCGCGGGGCCGGGGGCCGGTTCCGGGCCACACGGCCCGGAACCGGCACTTGCATTTTCCAGGGAAAGCCTCTAAAGTGGAAACAACCCCCCTAAGACTACATGACATCGACCGCGAATACCCCAGCGGGGATCCGCCTCCCGCCGCGCCCGCCGTTTGCGGGACTTGGGCCGCAGACGACTCCGGCCCTCACCCCGCAGGCTCTCAATCCCTGGCGGGGGTTAGCGAGGATCGCTTGACTTCCGAGGGGATCACCGGCGGGGGACGCCCACGATAGGTCGTCTGGCGGAGTCGGGCACGGCGAACGGCACCACGTGGTGCGATTCCAGCGCAGTTGAAGCTCCCTCAGCGATCCTGCGGCCATCAGGCGGGTTCCGCCGGAAGGCCCGGCGGTCTCCCTCAAAACCCTCTCCATTCCTTAACTCGGCAACCGCTACGCCCCCGGCCGCACTCAGGTGGCAACCGCCCGGGGTCGGAGTTCCGGGGGGGCCTTGCCCGGCTCGGGGGCAAGGATCCTTTGTTCTTATTGTATCACATTTTCCCGCACAATATCTCAGCACCTCAGCTACTTTGCGTGCAATACCCTGACAGCCTATCGGGTAACTAGTTAAAATCACTAGAATTATTCTCAACAGTTTTTCTAGCGAAAAACGGGTACGGGACTTCTTTTCGACTTTGCCCCCATTGTTGGCAGAACAGGAAACATCTCTCTTCCGGCCCCCCGGACCTGCGGATTCCCTTCCCGGCCATCGGCTTTCCCTCGCTCGCTCCCGGTGCCGTCCATCCCGCTTCCGTGCCCGCCGGGGCGCCCTTCACCGGAACAATCATCCGTCACCCGCCGGATGTGACCCCTGCCGAGAGCCCGCGTGGACTTCAGGGGCTCCCTAACCGGCGGCGCTCCGCAGGCGGCGTGTCCCAAGCCCTAATTCCTGGGTTTGAGGGGGGCGGATCCCTCAGAAAAAAGTTGACCTGCGGGTGGCGTTGTGGTATTTCCTTATCCCGTTGGAAGCCTGATCCCTCAATGCTGGGGAATCGTCTAATGGTAGGACAGCAGTCTCTGGATCTGCTTATCGGGGTTCGAATCCCTGTTCCCCAGCCAGCTCGACATCTAAGTCCGATCCCGTTTCCAACATAAACACTTCACGCCGATACTGTGAAGCGCAGTAAACCCCCCGTTCTTGACCGGATCGGGGGGTTTTTTGTTTCTTGAAGGCGGCGGGCCTTCCGGGGCGGGGCGATGCAGAACTGGGGGAACAGCCGGGGGGCCCGCATCCATCCGCCCGGGGCTCCCGTCCCGATCAGACGGCACGTGCCGGCCTGAGTTCCTGGCAGACGGCGGCGGGGAGGCACGGCATCCTTCCGGGGACGGCCGGGGATCGGGGGGCTATCGCCGGGGAAGGCCGGGGCGGACGGCCGCAGCCGTGGGTAACGGATCCCCCTGCCGTCCTCCACTTGCCGCCGGGCGGGGGTTCCTGAGCGTTTCGATGAATCCCGCCACTAAGGGTAAGCACGCATAGTCCCGCGTCAAGGGGCTTCGGCAGTTTTTTTTCCGCGTCCGGGCAGGGTTCCCGCCTGCCCGGGCCCCGGGGTGCCGCCGGACAACGGGATCCGGCCGGAGTCGTGTTGCTTGGCCCGGCCAGACCGGCTCGTTCCGGCTACCTGCATCCCCTCCTGGCACCGCAGGACGCGGGAAGCCGCAGGCTTCCCGCGTCCTGCCCGGCGCTTCCGTCGGTGACCGGGGGCAGATCCGGCCTGACCCTTCTGCGGGCAGTTCCCCGTGATCACGTTCTGGCCTGGTGGCATCGCGCCCCCCGGCGCCGGCGCAACCCTTCGGTCGCCCGCGCCTCCCTACCGCCCTTCCGGGCCTCGGCCGTCCGGGTGGCATTGCAGCATGACCCCGCGCACCCGGGGAAGGCGCCTGGCCCACGCCCCCCCGGCACCCTCCCTGCGGCCAGCGGTACGGCCCGCCGATGCGGCTGGACGTGCCCTGTGATATAATCTGCCCGTTTCCGCTTGAGCGTGCGACCGGCCAGGGCCACCAGTTCAGCCCCGGAAGGCCTTCGGTGCCCCGGTCTGGCCCGGCGGCAGGCTCGTCATAGTTCTGTCTTCGGCGAATGGGCATGATAATGGAGCAAACGTCTGCAGCCGGATTTCTGTGATGTAAATTTATTTTTAATAATATTATTTTTTTAATTTATTATATAGTTTTCGTGATATATTTACATGCTATTTATTATTGCAGTCGAAAATCAACGGCAGAATCACGCGTCCAGACTGCGCTACTTAAATTCTTCTTTAAAGTATTGATTCCGATTCTGGGAACTTGTCCTTGCGGCATTGCCGGTTCCGCATGAAGGAAGCGTACCCCAGCTCCAGTTGCCGAGACCCTGCTGGGCAAACAGGCCCTTGAGAGAGACAAGTCCTGATCCTGCTTTCCATGATATCGTTTATTGGTAAAATCAATATCATAATGTAAGCAAGGGTATTTTTACTTCATTATTTTAAAAAATAACATTTAATTAATATTTATTTTATTTAAATAATTATTATTTTATATTATTAAACAATATTTTGTCTTGACAATCAAAGATATCGCTGTTCCTGCCAATCGGTAAGCATCGGTGCATTCACCGAAGCGAAAGATGTCACCCGGCCTCCGGAAACTGAGGGCTTTAGGCCGACCGGGCTCTCATCACCCCGGAACGGCGATCCGTCCCTGCGGGACGGAAGGGCCGGTTTCTCCTGTCACCGACAGTGCCGTGATCCAGCCTCCTCTAAACCCCTTTATGCGGAGTAACGATGCCCAACAACGAGGACACCTTCCTGGCCCTTGACATCGGCGGCACCAACGTCAAGAGCGGACTCATCGGGCGCGGGGGGGAAATCATCACCTTCGAGAGCTTCCCCACGTCGGAAGGGGGCGGGGTCGAGACCCTCATCGCCCTCATCGTCCGGAAACTCACGGAACTCTGGAACGGCGCCGGCAAGGGCCGCAAGCCGAAGGCGCTGGCCATAGGCGCCCCGGGCTGGATACGCCGCCGGGAGGGGGTGGTGGTCATGGCCCCCAATCTCGCGGGCTGGAAGGATCTTCCCATAACGCGGATCATGAGCGAGGCCCTCGACATCCCCGCCCTGCTCGAGAACGATGCCAACCTGTACGCCCTGGGCGAGTGGCTCCAGGGGGCCGGCAAGGGTTGCGACAACCAGATAACCCTCACCCTGGGCACCGGGGTGGGGGGGGGCCTCATCCTGGAGGGGAGGCTCTGGGAGGGATCCTTCACCTCGGCCGCCGAGGTGGGGCACATCCCCCTGGGCAACGTCGACCGGATCTGCGGATGCGGCCGCAAGGGCTGCCTGGAGTCCGTGGCCTCGGCCAGCGGCATGGCCGCGCTCGCCAGGGAATGGATAGCGGAGGGTCGCGGGACGCTTTACGGGGGCGACCCCAAGGACCTGGACACGCTGGCGATGCTGGATCTCGCAGGCCGCGGGGATCCCATGTCCCTGGCGGTGTTCAGGCAGGCCGGGGAGGCCATCGGCTACATGCTGGCCGGCGTCTTCAACCTCCTGAGCCTCGAGGCCGCCGTCATCGGCGGCGGCGGCTCGGGGGCCTTCGACTACATGGCCCCCGGCATCCTGGACATCCTCTCCCGGCATATCGTGACCGCCAGCATGAACCAAATCCGCGTGGTGAAGGGCGCACTGGAAGACAAGGCCCCCATCATCGGGGCCGCGGCGCTCCTGACCTCGGAGGGCTTCTGAGCGTCCCTGCGGCCCCGGCGCGCCATCCCCGGAGGTGCCCTCCCGGATCCCGTCTCCCCGGGGTTGCCTGCGGCTGCTGAGGGACGTGCCCACTGGCGGATCCTGCGGCTGCTCCTCGGGCGGCCGGGGAAACGGGACGCCGCCGCAGGCGTCCCGGCGATCCCGCCCCGCCGGATCAGGATCCGGAAAGGCCCGCCTGCGGGAACCCGGCCTGATGTCCGGCCCGGGTGCCCGGCCTAACCCCGTAGCGGGAGGGATGACGCACCCTCGCGCCCTGCCTAGGCCTCCCGTGCAGGCCCGGCGGCGGTTCCCCCGGCCCTGCGTTTACCACGCGGGCCCCTTGATCGCGCCTGGACGTC
>JAITEZ010000066.1 GCA_031281735.1 Deltaproteobacteria bacterium
GGGGGTGGGCGGCGCAGGTGCGGGCGGGGGGTCCGGCGCCGGGGGTGGCGGGGTGCGCTGCGGGGGCGGCCGGGCCGGGCGCCTCGCGGGGTCCCGGGACGGCCGCTGCGCCGGCCTCCGGCCTCCCCTCCAGGTACTCGTCGATGCGGATGAGCGCGCGCCGCAGCACTGCGAGCGTCCGGTAGCGCCCGCCCTCCAGCTCCCGGAGATCCTCGTCGCGGGCGGACCTCTCCAGGGCGGCCGCGAGGGACGCCAGGCCGTCCGCGCCCACGATGGCGGCGGAGCTCTTCATGTCCTGGAAGAGGCTCAGGAGCTCGCGCGGGGTCGCGGGCGGGAACTCCCGCCGCAGGACGGAGGCCCAGGACTCGCCCTCCGCCTGGAAGACACCCAGGATGCGCCTGTAGGCGGCGGCGTCGCGGGCCTTGAGGAGGCCCTTCCCGAAGTCCACGAGATCGCTGGGCGGATCCGCCGGGGGCGGATCCTCCACCCCGCCCCCGCGCCCCGCCTGCACGGGGGCGTCCCTCCCGTCCCCGGCGCGGCGGGCCGACGGGGCCTTGCCCCCGCCGGGCAGGACCACCTTGTCGCGGGGGATCCAGCGGGCGAGCACGGTCTCGATAAGCGCGATGTCCACGGGCTTGGCCACGAAGTCATCGAAGCCGGAGCGCAGGAAGGACTCCTTGACGCCCGGGGCGATGTTGGCGGTGAGGGCGACTATGGGCAGCGCCGTGAAACGCGGGTCGGGGAGCGCCCGGATGCCGCGCACGGCCTCCATGCCGTCCATGCCCGGCATCATGTGATCCATGAAGACCAGATCGTAGTCCCCGTCGCGCACCATGTCGACGCTCTCGGCCCCGCTCCGGGCCTCGTCCACGGTGCAGCCGTACTCGGCGAGCAGGGCCCTGGCCACCTCCACGTTGGTGGGGAGGTCGTCCACGATGAGGATCCTGGCCCCGGGTATGGTGAAGCCGGAGGGGAGATCGTCCGGGTCGGCGGGCTCGGCGCGGCCCTCCTCGCGGGCCGGCGCCTCCCCCGCCCGGGGCCGAGAGGCCGCCTTGAGCTCGGCGTCCCTCGCCTCCTCGGCCGCGGCCGCCTCAGCGGCCTGCTGGGCGAGCTCCTCCTCGGTCACGAAGATGATCTTGTCGTCGGGCACCCAGCGGCGGACGGCGTCCTCCAGCACGTTCAGGTCGATGGGCTTGGAGATGAAGTCGTTGAAGCCGTGGGAGAGGAACATGTCCTTCATGCCGGAAACGGCGTTGGCGGTGAGCGCTATCACCGGGAGATCCCGGAGGCGGCCGTTCTCCATGGTGCGGATGATGCGAGTGGCCTCCACACCGTCCATGTTGGGCATCATGTGGTCCATGAAGACCACGTCGTAGTGGTGGTGCTTCAGGAGCTCGAGCGACTCCGCGGCGGAGAGGCAGGTGTCGATGCGGCAGCCGTACTCGGAGAGCAGGGCCGAGGCCACCTGGAGGTTGGTCTCCAGATCGTCGACCACGAGGATGCGCCCCTTTGGGATGAGGATCCTCTCGCGGCGCTCGCGCCCCAGGCGCCTGCCCTTGGACGCGGGGGCGTCGTTCAGGAAGTCCGCCAGCGCGAGGGAGTAGACCGGGTTGGAGAGGCTGGTGTAGCCGCGGGGGACGCGGCCCGCCGGGCCCTCGGTGAGCACGCCGACGCGGACCCCGGCGAGCCTGCGCTCGACGCGCTGCTTCTCCTTCAGGAACAGCGCGTTCTGGATGAGCGCGTGGGTGAAGTCGCAGGGGCCCTCCTCCAGCTCGCGGGCCAGCTCCTCCGCCGAGTGGCACACCGTGTAGCGCACCTCCAGGTTGTCCAGGGTGGCGGAGAGTGACCGCGCGTAGTCGTCCCGGTTCAGGGCGACGAGCACCCTGCGGGAGGAGGGGTTCACCACCGCCGCGAAGGGCCCGGACTTCTCGATCTCCTGGGGGACCATGACGTTGAAGGTGGAGCCCAGCCCGTAGGTGCTCTCGAAGTCGATGGTCCCGTTCATCATCTGGCAAAGGCTCTTGGTGATGGTGAGCCCCAGCCCCGTCCCCTCCACGTTGCGGTTCTGGCCGAGGTCGACGCGGGAGAAGTCCGCGAAGAGCTTGTCGCGGTCCTCGGGCTTGATGCCGATGCCCGTGTCCTTGATGCTGATGCGGAGCTCCAGGATGTTCGTGTCGGGCCGCACGCGGCCCTTCACGATGAGGTAGACGTAGCCCTCCCGCGTGTACTTGACCGCGTTGGAGAGGATGTTGAGGATGATCTGCCGGACGCGCGTCACGTCCCCCCGCAGGTAGTTGGGGAGCTTGCCGTCCACGAACACCAGGAAGACCAGGCTCTTCTCCTGGAGCCTCACCATGATGATGTTGATGGAGTCGTTGACCAGGGACGAGAGGGTGTAGCTCAGGGGCACGAACTTGAAGGATCCCGAGCGGATGGTCGAGAAGTCAAGGATGTCGTTGATGATGGAGAGGAGCAGATCGCCCGCGTGCTTGATGTTGAGGGCCCAGGCCCGGCACTGCGCGGACATGTCCTTCTCGCTGCGCAGCAGGAGATCGCTCATGCCCACGATGGCGTTCATGGGGGTGCGTATCTCGTGGCTGATCCTCGTGAGGAAGGTGGTCTTGGACTCGTTCTCCTCCTCGGCCGTGACCCGGGCCCGGGAGAGCCGGGCGATGACGAAGGACACCAGGAGCGCGAGCGCCGCGGCGGCGGGCGCCAGGATCGCGACGGCCCGGCGGAGGGGCCGGTCCATCGCCCCCTCGGGGGCGACGGCCAGGGCCTTCCAGCCGTTCTGGAACATCCTGGCGTAGCCAACCAGCTCGCGGTTCACCCCGTCACTGAACGGTCCCAGGCGGACGGTGGGCTCGGGGCCGACCTTCTCCAGGATTCCCCGGACGCCCGGCGCGAGGAAGGAGAAGGACATCCCCGTGAGCGTCCTGTCCGGGTGGGCGAGGATGGTCCCGTCCCCGTTCACCACCATCCCGTAGCCGCCCTCGGCCGGGGCGAGGTAGTCCGTGTAGGGCGCGAGCCAGCCAAGCCCCACGTTCATGCACAGGACGCCCTGGTACTGCCCCCGGGTGGAGTAGATGATGCTGGCCAGGGAGACCACGAGCTCGCCGGACCGGCGGTCCTTGTAGGGACCGGAGTAGTCCGGCTGCGCCCCCTTCAGGGCCGCCTGGTACCAGCCCTTGCCGGTCAGCGACTCGGGGGTGTCGTGGTAGACGTCTCCCGGGTCGTAGAACTTCCCGCCGATGCTGGCGTAGACCCCGTAGAACACGGGTGAGCCGGGGGCGGCCTCCCGGAGCCTGGAGTTCGCGGCCTCCAGGTAGCCCTCGATGTCCGCGGGCTGGGTCCCGACAGACAGCATGGACTCCAGCGCGTCGTGGATGTTGTCGAAGGAGGTCCGGGGCCCCCGCAGGTTCTGGCGGATGTTGCCCTCGACCTCCCGGAACCGCGCGTCGAGGTTGCGCCGCAGATCCGCCCCCGCGGCCGATGCCGCGACGTAGCAACCAAGGGCCGCCAAGACTGCGAAGGCGAGCCATACGAGGACGATCTTCGGGCGGTCGGCGTCCAGCGCCATTTTCCAGCGCATCAGTTCACCTTGTTTGCAACGGGAGGCGGGGGGCCGCTCGAACGGCCTGTCTAAGGGCCCCGCGGTCGGCGGGGCGGCCCCGCGCGGCATCGCTCCGTACGACCGGTTGGGGCGCGGGAGGGGGGCATGAGGCGGGGGAGGACGGTGGCTCGGGCTGAACGGCGGGCAGAAAGCTGATGAAGGCTGAGTTAGTCAATTTTACTCCTTTTTCAGCCACAGGGAAACTGCCCGGGCCTCCCCGCCTTCCCCCCACCCGGACGCGCCGCGCGGCCGCGCCCGGGACGAAGACGCTCCGCGTCCCCGGACGCCCTAGCATCCTGCTGAAGCACTCCCGGAAGCCTGCGGAAGCCATCTGGAAGCCCCCCCGAAGCTCCTCCAAGAGACAAGCGGAGGCCTCCGGGAAGCTTAATGGAGCCCCCAGGGATCTCCGGGGAGCCTCCGGGGAGCCCCAAGCCGTCCCGGGAGCCCCCGGCAGGGCCCCGCGGGAGCGGCGGGGGTGGCCGCGCCTCACATGAGGTGGTAGGGATCCACGTCCACGGCGAGGGCCACGGACTTCGGGAGCGTCTTCCGGCACAGAGGCGCGAAGGCCGCGAGGATCTCCCCCCGCGCGGCCGAGGTGTCCGCGCGGAGCATCATCTGGAAGCGGAAGCGCTCCTTGAGCCTTCCCACGGGCGAGGTGGCGGGTCCCAGGAGGGACAGGCCCGCCCCCGGGCGTTCGGAGATGAGGGCCCGCAGATCCCCGGCGGCCCTCTCGGAGGCATCCTCGGCGCGCGCCTCGTCCGGGCCCGTGAAGCGCAGGAGCGCGAGCCTCCCGAAGGGTGGCAGCCCCAGCTCCCGGCGCAGGGCCGCCTCGGAAGCGTAGAACGACGGGTAGTCGTGGGAGCGGGCGGAGACGATGGAGTAGTGGTCCGGGTTCAGGGTCTGGATCAGCACCCTGCCGGGCTTCCCGGCGCGGCCGGCGCGGCCCGCCACCTGGCTCAGGAGCTGGAAGGTCCGCTCCGCGGCCCGGAAGTCCGGGAGCGAGAGCCCGACGTCCGCGTCCACGACGCCCACCACGGTGAGGTTGGGGAAGTCGTGACCCTTGGCGGCCATCTGGGTGCCCACGAGGAAGCTCGCCTCCCCCCTCCCGAAGCCCTCGAGCGCCGCCTTGAGCCCCCCCTTCCTGCGGGCGCTGTCGGCGTCCAGCCGCATGCCCCTGGTCTTGAAGTCCCTCTCAGCCGACTCCAGGAGCCTCTCGGTGCCCGCGCCCAGGTACCGCACCATGCCAGCCCCGCAGTCCGGGCAGGCGGCGGGGGGCCTGCCCCGCCAGCCGCAGCCGTGGCAGATGAGGACCGACCCCGCCGGGATGCCCCGGACGTGCTCCGCGTCCGCGCCCTCGCACACCGGGCCCTGGGGGCCGTGGAGGGTGAGGTTGAGGCTGCAGGAGGGGCACTTGAGGGTGGCCCCGCAGCTGAGGCAGAGGGGCAGGGAGGCCCAGCCCCGGCGGTTGATGAACAGGAGCGCCTGCTCCCCCCGGTGGAAGGCCGCCAGGATCTCGTTGCGCAGCTCGGGGGAGAGTATGCGCGTCCCGCGCGCGGATTTCCTGCGGTCGACGACCCTCACCTGGGGGAGCCTCGCCTCCCCGGGCCTCTCCCTCATGACCAGGAGCGAGAGCCTACCCACCTCCGCCGCCCGGTAGCTCTCGAGCGACGGCGTGGCCGACCCCAGGATCAGGACAGCCCCCGCCCTGCGCGCCCGGTGGGCGGCGACGTCCCGGCCGTGGTACCTCAGGCCGTCCTCCTGCTTGTAGGCCCAGTCGTGCTCCTCGTCCACGATGACGAGCCTCAGGTCCCGCACCGGCGCGAACACCGCGCTCCGGGCGCCCAGGGCGAGCCTCGCGCGCCCCCGGGCGAGGCTCATCCAGTGGTCGTGGCGCTCCCCCACCGAGAGCCCGGAATGGAGGACCGCGAGCGGCGTCCCCGGCAGGGACGCCTTGATGCGGGCCTCCAGGCCCAGGGTGAGGGCTATCTCCGGTGTGAGCCACAGGACCCCCCCGCCCTGGGAGAGCGCCCGGAGCGCGGCCCGCAGGTACACCTCGGTCTTGCCGCTCCCGGTCACCCCGAACAGCAGGAACCTCCCCCCCGCCGGGCTCGCGGGGGAGGGTGCGCCGCCCTCGCCCCCCGCCCCTCCCGGGCGGCCTTCCGAGGCCCTGTCCAGGGCCGCCAGTATGGCGGCGAGCGCCGCCTCCTGCTCGGGGGTGAGCCTGTCCACCCTCCCGCGCGGGATGTCCGGCACCCGGCCTGGGTCGTCCCGGCTGATCTCGGCCCGCTCCAGGCTCACGAGCCCCTTGGCCTCGAGGCCCCTGGCGAGCCTGGCCGCGTCCTTGAAGTAGTTCCGGAAATGCGAGACCGGCGTGGGCGGCATGCCGGCGAGCCTCTCCCATAGCTCCCTTTCCTTGCGGCCGAGCCTGGGCATGGCCTCCGGGGGGACGGGGACGGCCGTGAGCACCGTCTCGTAGGCGAAGCCGGATCCCCTGCCGGAGAGGCTGTACAGTATCCGCACGAGCCCCCTGCGGGCGAGGGCCACCACCCTGGCCGCCGCCCCCTCCCCCCGGAAGGCCGACAGGGGCACCGCCGCGGGGGCGGCCTTCCTGAGGACGGCCAGGGGGTCCGTCTCCGGGAGCGAGGGATCCTCGGCCGCCCTCTCCCCCTCCCCGGTCAGGGCCGCCTCCCTCACTATCCTGGGCGCGAGCCCCCCGGGGAGGATCTCCCGTACGCAGAGGCCGGCCGGATAGTGGTAATAGGCCGCCATCTCCTCCACGAGGGCGGGGAAGTCCTCCCCGAAGAGGGGCTCCTCCCGCAGCACCGCCCGCAGCGGTTTCAGGGCCCCCCGGAAGCCGTCCCAGCGGGGCTCCGTGCCCATCACGTAGCCCACCAGCTCCCGCCCCCCGAAGGGGACGAGCACCGCCTGGCCCGTGCGGACCTCCGTCCCCTCGGGGACGAGATAACTGTAGAGCCCCGGCGCCGCCGACTCCACCGCCACCAGGGCGCAGCGCCCCCCCGCGGCCGCCGGGGGCGCCTCTCCCGCCCCCGCGCGGGCCCCTCCCCGCGCGGGGGCGCGCCGGCGCCCGCGTCCCGGATCGCGCACGGGAGGGGGCCCGGCTGGCCCGGATCCCCGGGAGCCGTCCTCGCCGGGATAGCCGGGGAACGGATCATCGGGGTAGGGATCGCCGAAGGCGGGATCCTCCGGGAAGGGCTCGCCGGAGTCCGGGCCGTCGGGGTAGGGATCGTCCGGGTCGAAGCAGTCAGCCTCCTCCCCGCCCCACCCGCCGCCCTCTCCCTCCCCCCCGTCACGGGCAGGGGCGGGGGACTGGGCCGGGGCTGCTTCAGCAGGGAACAGGCCGCGCTGGGCGAACCCTTCCCTTGACTGGACGGCCCCCCGGCCCTGAAGGCGGGGGCCGGCGCCGGGCTGGGCGGGAGCCCGGTCCGGCGGGAGGGAGGCCGCCTCCGGACGGGGCGGGCCTGCCGGCGGCGCCCCGGTCCCCGCCCGATCCTCCGTGACAGGAGCGGTAGTCCGCGCCGGGGGGCCGTGCCGCGAGGCATCGTCGGACGGGGGGTCCGCGTAGAAGGGACTAGGCAGATGCTGCGTTTTTCTTGAGTCATCGTCCATATGTTCCATTGTACCACAGCCGCCGGAGAGCCACCCCGGGAACCCGCGTCCTCCAGAACGGGCGTGCCGGACGTCACTCCGGCGCGTCCCCCGGGCGGCGGGGGACGCGGGGCCGGCGGCATGACGCGGGCCTCCCCCTACCCCACGCCAGCCCCGGCAATCCCGCGGCGCCCGGGCCGGCTGGCGCGGCGGGAGGCCCGCTCCCCCCGCGAGGAGCCCGCC
>JAITEZ010000361.1 GCA_031281735.1 Deltaproteobacteria bacterium
CCCAGCCGCCGCCCCCCGCGCGGCGGACGCCGCAGCCGTCCCGCCGCCCCGCTCACGCCGAGGCCCACCCGCCCGCGCGGACGGGCCCGGCCGCTCCGGGCGCCGCGGAGGGATCCGCCGGGAGCCCCGCGGGATCCTCGTCGTCGAAGCCGGATTCCGGATCCTCCACCAGGTTCCTCCGCACCTCCTCCGCCGACACCACCCCGCGGTCCAGGTAGACCGCGCTCGTGTCCGCCCTCAGCTTCTGCACCTCCGCCTCCAGCTTCCGGTCGTCGTCCGACAGCGGCACGAACCGGAACGTCACACCCGTGTCCACGCGCCCCGTGAGGTGGAGCTGCAGGACCCGGAGCATCGTCTCCAGGGGAGGCCTTACCTGCTCCTCCTGCATGGCCCGCACCCGGTCGTAATAGTTCTGCAGGTCCGTCTCCCCCGTGGCGTTGAAGCCCTTCGGGGACAGCCCAAGCGTCTTCGTCACCGGCGTCCCGTTCACCGCGCACACAAGCTCCAGCGCCTGCTGCACTATGTCAGTCACCCCGCCCAGCGACGTCTGCTCCTTCAGGAAGTCCTCCCGCTCCTTGTCTATCACCAGCACCCCGTTGTTGTCCTGGTTCTGCACGAAATACTCTATCCTCCGCCGCATGTCCTCCCCGGAACCCCCAGAGAGGACAGCGTTCATCATGTCCGTCTTCAGCACCTTCGAGGCCACGTTCTTCAGGAGCCCCGACGCCTGCAGCCGGTCCGACTGGAAATGCATCGCGTAGTCCGCGATGATCTGCGCCTGCGGCACCCCCAGGTAGTTGTACGCCGGGAGGAGGCTCTGCGGGGGCGGCGCCCCCGACACCCCGATCAGACGCGTGCGGTGGACCGTGTCCCGCCCCACCTGCCAGCTCTCCGGGCGGTAGAAGTCCTCCTCGAGTGGGTCGTGCATGTTCACGTAGCCCGGGGTGACGTTCGCCGGCTCTATCAGCTGGAACCGCCTGAGCCCGCCGGGCCGGAGCTCCGCGCCCCCCTCCGCCACAAGGAGCGGCTCGGCAAGGCCCGCGCCCCGGACCCCCGTGTCGACGAAGACGAAACAGCCCCCGAAATACCCCGTCTGCTCCGCCGCCGACTGAAGGATCCGCTTCACCCGGAACGTCTCGAGCGCCGACTCCAGCGCCTTGAGCCCATCGTCCCGCCCCGTCCCCCGCAGCTCCCCGGCCTCCGAGGTGCGCGCCAGCTCAATCCAGTTCCGGAACATGTCCATCACCGGGGCCGAGATGCACGCCCGCACCACCCCGTTCTGCGCCAGAAGGGCCAGCCGCTGGTAGTTCAGCATGAACCCCGCGTTCGCGGTTATCCCCATCTCCGAGCCGTGCGCGGAGAAATCGAAGAACCCCGGCATGACCGAGTCCCGCGCCAGGATCCCGAGGTCCGGACGGCGCGCGGACAGCCCCGTGCCCGCCCTGAACGAGGGCCGCCCCCCCGCGGGGCGGCCCCCCCCGGGCCGGCCTTTCCGGCGGCCCGCCATCAGTGCCGCGCCTCCCGCCACAGCGGCGGCGGCGCGGGCAGGGCCGGCACGGGGCCGCCCCGCCACAGCGGACGCGCCGTCGCCAGCGCGTCCTCGCTGAACCGGATGGGAGGCCTCTCGAACAGCCGCCGCAGCGCCTGCGCCATCGCGTCCACCTGGTCGTCGTGCGCCCCGGAGGGGAACGACAGAAGCTCCGCCACGAAATCCCCCACCCACGGCGCCCGCTCAGGAGGCGGCAGGTACACGTGCCCCGACTCGAACGCCGCCGTCGCCGCGTGGGCCCTCGACAGCTTGCTCCCCTGGGCCTGCACCGGGACTATCCCGGGCACCTCGTGCCTCAGCGAGTCCGTCACCGCCGGCCCGTTCGCCGCCGCCTCGACCAGCTTCTCGTACGCCTGCGGCCATCTCCGCGCCAGCGCGCGGAACGCCGAGAGAGTCTCGGCGAACCCCATCCGCCCCCGGACCTGATCCAGCAGGTACGCGTCCCCGCCGGAGAAGCCCCACGCCTGCCCCGCCACGTAGTCCGAGCCCCTGGACTCCTTGAACGTCATGTCCCACGAGATCACCATCCGGTCCCATCTAGCCGGGAGCGTCATCCAGTACCGGAGCCATTTCCTCTGGAACACCGCGCCCGTGTCAGGGGCCGGCCGCTGCTGGTACAGCGACGCCCAGTCCCGCGGGCCCAGCGCGCGCCGCGCGGACTCCAGCTCGGACAGGGGGTACCGCTCCGGATGCAGGGCCTCGCCCTCCCTCCGCCAGCCCTCGTCCGCCTCCGCCACCGCCGGGAAGTTCAGCACCTCCCAGCCCTCGCCCTCCCCGCGCCGGTCAGCCTCCAGGAGCCGCCCCGCGAGGTCGTCCTCGTGCCACCGCGTCTGGATGATCACGATGCCCCCGCCAGGGGCCAGCCGGGTGTGGAGCGTGGACGTGTACCAGTCGTAGATCTTGTCCCGGATGGCCGGGCTGTCCGCCTCCTCCCGGTTCTTCACCGGATCGTCCACCAGGAGGCAGTGCCCGCCCTGCCCCGTGATGCCGCCTCCCACGCCCGCCGCGCGGTAGCTCCCGCGGTACCCCA
This sequence comes from Deltaproteobacteria bacterium, assembly GCA_031281735.1. Lineage (GTDB taxonomy): Bacteria > Desulfobacterota > Desulfarculia > Adiutricales > Adiutricaceae > JAIRZX01. The sequence goes on from JAITEZ010000361.1 coordinate 2,580, forward strand.
CTATCTCGAAGACGTCCGAGTTCCGCCGGTAGACACCTTCCCCCGGGCGCCCCCCGCCCCCCGCCAGGCGCGTCAGCGGGAACACGTCCCGGTAGCGGCCGGAATCGATGATGTTCTGAACGTCCCGGTTCATGCTCGCCGTAAGGCCCGCCGAATAGGACGTGCTTATCATCGTGATGTCCGGGTACTTCCCGAAGGCGTACGCCGGGAAGCACCGCGACACCATCTCGCTCTTGCCGTGCCGCGGCGGCGCGGTGATCATCACCCGCGGCGACCGCCCCGCCCACACGCCGTTCAGGAAGGCGTCCAGCCGGTTGCACACCGCCTCGTGGAACGCCCCCATCAGGTAGCCAGGCCTCGTCCAGCGGACGAAGTTCGCCAGCGTGGACCCGGCCAGGGAGCGCATCAGGGCTTCCCTGCCCCCGGCGCCCGGCGCGGCCCCGGGACGGGACGTCACGGGGCGGGGGACGCCGTCAGTGCCGCGGCCCGGAATCATCTGGCACCTCCCCCCCCGCAGCCTCCAGAAGCCTGGTGAACATCGCGTTCAGCTCCCTCACCGTCTCGTCGTCCGGACGCCGCACCACCGCGGGCGTCATCGACCCGTCCGAGCTCACGTGATCCACCCTCGCCCGGTCGCCGTAGATCTCCGGGCGGCGGCTCTTCAGCAGGTGGATCAGGCACTGGTCCGAGTACCGGAACGACTCGCCCACCTTCGCGCCGCGGTAAATCACGTCCTCGTTCCATCCCTGGGCCCGCCGGAACAGCTCCTCCTCGGCAAGGTCTACCTGGAGCTCCCTCAGCTCCAGGAACGCCCGGTCGAACTCGGGGAGGCGCCTGCGCGCCTCCGCCACCGCACCGTAGGACAGCCCGGCGGCCTTCGCCGCGCTCACCCCGTGCCCCGTCCTCGCGAAGGCCCGGAGGAACACCCCCAGCCGCCTCCCGGTGGCCTTCAGCCGGCCGCCCCCCGAGCGCCCCTCGTTCTCGTCCGGCCATTCCACGTCCCCGTACCGGGACTCGTACAGCGCGTCCGGGCACAGCGGGGAGTCCTTCACGGCGCCCTTGCGCCGCTTCCTCCGGACGGACTCCTCCCGCATGGGGCTGCCCGGATCCGGGACCAGCCCCCCGGGGGGGCGCCCCTCGGCGGGGACGAGCCTTCTCAGCCGAGGGCCCCGCTGTTCCGGCCGCGCCCCGTTCAGGAGGGACGGCTTGCTGTCATGCCTTTTCTTCATGTCCGGATGCAACCGTCCCCGGACGGGAGGCGTTCCCCCCCCGCTCGGAGACGTGTCGTTACAATTGGAGGTATTCTCATGCCGCATCCCCTGGCCGCGACGAACCAGATGACAACGGCAGTGTAAAGGCGAAAAAAAGGCCCCGGACGGGGCCGGGGCCGAAAAGAACGGATATTATGCCGGACTCATGCCGATCAGGTATTGACAGCATCCTCCCCGGACGCCGCCGGGACGGGGAGACGGGCCCTGCGGGCTATCTCCTCCTCCGCCCAGCTCTCCAGCGAGGCGCGGGTGGACACCCAGTGCTGGCCCTCAAGCTTGTACGCGGGGAGCCTCCCGGCCTTCAGGAGCCGGTGCGCCATCGGCACGCCGACACCCAGCGCCCCGGCTATGGATTTTATCCCTATGATGAGCACCGGTTGCGGTTGCAGAGCTAGCGCCATGCTTGCAGTATGCCACGCGGGACGGGGGAGGTCAAGGAGTTATTTTTGACCAATCGTGGAGCAGGGGGATGCAATTGATTGTTTACATAATACATATTGTTAGCGGAATGACAGCGGGCTTGAAGTTTAGAAGTTTACATAATAAAAATTATCGGCCACTTTGACATCACCTGATTAGTATGACCAATATTATTTACGTCAGGCGGCATGCCGCCCCCGCCCGGGGCGGCTACGGCGGGGGCAGGGGCCATGGGACTGAAGAGGGAGGCGCATCCCTGCCCCTCCCCCAGCCTGCGTCCGGCTACCAGCCGGCATCCTTGAAGACCATCGCGTGACAAGGGCGACCGCCGACCGTCACTGCCGCGGCGGCGTCCTCGGGGAGAACCATGGCCTGGGACTCGTAGGCCCAAAGAACCAGGACCCTGCGATCCTGAAGCTCGATGAGGGCGGAGTCAAGGAAGTTGCCAGGGACGCCTGGGAGTTCGGCCCTTACCGTGGCGAGACGGATGTCGCCTCCGGGCATCCTCAGGGATTTCGGGATGGCACGGAGGGCGTTCAGTATGGCTTCGACACTCCAGCCTTCAATCCGGGGGGTCTTTGACACCCAAAGGGAGAGCTCCATGCGGAGCCCGGCGATTTCAGCCCGGAGACGGGCATTCTCGGCTTCGAGACGGGCGTTCCCGGTGATGGGGGCAATGGCGACATTCATCTTGTCTCTCCCGGTGGACAACGGTTTTTTCATTTTTTTTACCTTACCCTCCCCACCCTGGCTGAGAAAAGCAAGGGCAAGGGGTGTGCGGTGCTAGACAATCGCCTGCCGACAGGGGGGGCTCCCTGCCCCCCCTGTCCCGGCGGCTTTCAGTTCTTGAAGTAAAGCATGTGGCGGGGCTCGCCGCAGACGTTGACTGCGGCCTCCCTGACGGCCGGGGTTATCAGGTCGTTGCTGGCGAAGGAGTAAAGGACTATGTGCTCCTCCCTCTGGAGCCGGATGAGCTCGGCGTCCAGGGCCTCGCGGGAGAGGAGGGGGAACGCTGCCCTCGCGGTGTCCAGGGTGAGTCCGCCGCCGGGGAGCTGCGGGAGGCTGCGGAGCCCGGAGAGCACGTCCTCAGGGGCGGGGGTTGTGCCCTGAGCGGGGGTGAAGTTCTGGGCGTTGCGGATGCGGGCGACTGCGTTTGTTATTGCGTCGTAGGCGGTCATCTTTTTTCCTCCTGGGGGTTTCCGTCAGGCCTTTTTGCCTTTCGTGCCAATATACTATGCAAGTGCCATGCCAGGGATGAAGGCGAGGGCTGATTTCTTAAATACCTAAAATTATTAGGGTTTTTTGATACATGATTTTTCTGTTCCTCTCAGGCGTTCAAATTTTTGTACTTCTATAGCAATAAATTGAACAAAACGTTCAAATTTTTTCATCTGTGTTCAATTTTTTTCGTGGTATAGAAATCTCAATTTAAAAAACCCTAATAATTTTAGGTATTTAAGAAATCAGCCCTCGCCTTCATCCCTGGCATGGCACTTGCATAGTATATTGGCACGAAAGGCAAAGAGGCCTGACGGAAAAACCCAGGAGGAAAAAAAGATGACCGAGCTCACCACCCACACCGCCGACGAGATTCGCTACAAGGACCTGGCCGCCGAGTTCGGATGGGACGCCGCCCTGGCCGCCACCGCCCACTACAAGGCCGAGCTGGCCGCCGGGAAGAACCCCGAGGACATCAGCTTCGAGCTGCTCCCCAAGAGCGCCCGCCGCCGCGGCCCCAAGTCCGTCCGGACCCTCAACACCCTCTGGGGCACCAAGTTCAGCAGCTACCGGGAGGTGGAGACCCTGATGGAGTCCACCCGGAGCTTCACCAGCCCCGGCGGGATAAGGTTCGGCCTCACGGACGTCGGCCCTGAGGGCCTCCGCCTCACCGGCAGCCACATGGATCCCCGCTAGGGGATCCGGGGGAAGGGGAGGGCCAGGGACGGCCCTCCCCCCACCGCCTCTCTTCCCTCTCCCTCCCTCTCCCTCTCTCTCCCTCCCTCTCCCTCCCTCTCCCTCTCTCTCACCCTCTCTCTCGATTTATTGTCCGATAATTTCCAATTATGT
>JAITEZ010000130.1 GCA_031281735.1 Deltaproteobacteria bacterium
CGGCGCCCGCCGAGGAGGCCACCCCGGCCGGAGCGGCGCCTGCGGCGCCCGCCGAGGAGGCCACCCCGGCCGGAGCGGCGCCTGCGGCGCCCGCCGAGGCGCAACCCGGCCCCGCCCAGGACGCCCCGGAAGGCTCCGAGGGCTAGGGGCGCGCCGCGGGCGGGGCCGCCCCCGGGCGCCTCCCCCGCCTCCCTTCCCACAGGTCAGAACGAAGCGAAAGAGAGTGACTATAATATGGCAAGCGATCAGCAGCACCAGCAGCAGCACCATTCCGGAGGATTCTCCGGGGGCGGGGGCGGCGGCTCCGACGACCGGGGCGGCTTCCGCCGGAGCCGCGGCAAGAAGAAGACCTTCCACCGCAGGAAGGTCTGCCGCTTCTGCGCCGAGCGCATCTCCCAGGTGGACTACAAGGACGTCCAGACCCTCAGGCAGTTCATCACGGAGAGGGGCAAGATAAACCCACGCCGCATCAACGGCAACTGCGCCAAGCACCAGCGGCTCATCACCAAGAGCATCATCCGCGCCCGCTACATGGCCCTCCTCCCGTACACGGCTATGGTGAGCACATCAGGGACGCACCACGACCGGCCCTAGCCGCCCGGGGGTTTGACTCAGACATGGAAATCATATTGACCCAAGACGTGCCGACCCTCGGCATGGCAGGCCAGGTCATCAAGGTCTCGCCGGGGTACGCCCGCAACTACCTCCTCCCGGGGAGCTACGCGCTCCCCGCCACTCCTGGGAACCTCAGGCGCCTCGCCAAGAAGCGCGACGAGTTCGAGGCGCGTTCCCGCGCCGAGCGCGAGAACGCCCTTATCCTCAAGCAGACCCTGGAGTCGCTGACCCTCACGATCGCCCGCAAGTCCGTCGATAAGGGCAAGCTCTACGGGGCCGTGACGCCGCAGGACATCGTGGACGCGGCAGCCCTCGAGAACGTCGCCCTCGACCGCAGGCGGCTCAAGATCTCCGAGCCCATCAAGAGCGTGGGGGACTACGACATCGCCGTGCGCCTCCACCCGGAGGTCACTGGCAGCTTCCGTCTCAAGGTCGTGGCCGAGAAGGAGCCGGAGCCCCCCGCCCCAGAGGGCGAGGGAAAGGCCCGCCGGAAACCCGGCGAGAGGGCGGAGGCCGAGGCAGTCCCCGAGGAGTCACCTGGCGAAGCCGCTCCCGTCGGCCCCGAGACCGGCGGGGCCGCGCCAGAGGGCGAGGGAGGCAGCCCCAACGATGCAGAGGCCCCGGCCGAGTAGCGTCCCTCCGCGCGGGGCCCTCCCGGCCGGCCGCCGGGGGGCCCCGCGACGCCCGCCCTGCCGGGTCCGCGATGATCCGCCGCCTGGGGCCCGGAACCCCGCAGACGGGATCCCGCGCCCCGCAGCCGGGGGGGCCGCCCGCCCGGGCCGGATCCGCGCATCACCCGCCCGTGACGCCGCCGCGCTGACAGCAGGAGGAGAAGGATGGATCGCGAGGACAATCCTTTCGCCCTCTGGAAGCTCGTCGAGGAGCTCCTGGCCTCCCAGGATCCCGGCTCGCACTGGCTCTCCTCCCTGCCCCCCCGCCTCGTGGAATGGTCCGGGCTCACCTGGGCGTTCGTCACGGAGGTCTTCCCCGGGGCCTCCGCCAACTATTTCATCAGCTCCTCCTGCCCCGAGATCCCGGGCCTCAAGGCGTCCCACCCCATGGACGGGGGCCTGGCGGGCTGGGTTCACACCCATCTACGCCCCCTGGCCAAGGACCGGCTGAACACCGGCGAGAACTACACCTACATCTTCAGCCACCCGGAGCCACTGAAGAAGCCCAGCTCCTTCTACGGCTGGCCCCTGGTCTACGCCGGCAAGCCCATCGGGGGCCTGATACTGGTGGGCTCCCGGGGCCAGTCCATGGGCGGCCAGCGGCTGGAGTTCTTCTCGGCCCTGGCCGCGCGCCTCTCGGCGCACACCCATCACATGCGGCTCTACGCGCGGGTGGACGAGCTCAAGGGGCTGGATCACCAGACGGGCCTCCCGCACCGCGCCAGCTTCCTGGACCGCCTGGACCGCCTCATGGACATCATGAGCGTCCAGCACCAGACGCTGTGCCTGCGGATCTTCTGCGTCTCGGGCCTGGGACGCTACTCCCTCACCCACAGCCCCGAGGACACCGGCTCGCTCCTGCGGAACATCTCCTCGCAGTTCCTGCACTTCGCGAGCGACTTCTGGGAGCTGGGGCACATCTCCTACGGCATCTTCGCCATCGCCGTCCCCGAGGTGGGGCTGGAGGATCTCGACCGCTGCATCGCGGTCCTCAAGAAGAGCCTCAACGAATGGTCCGCCGTCTGCCGCGTCGCCGGCCAGGGCGGCTTCATCTTCCACGAGTCCCAGGTCTGCTTCCCCCAGGACGGGGATCGTCCCGAGCGCCTCCTGGAGAGCGCCCTCTCCTCACTCGCCGAGTCCTCCTGAACCTTCCCTCGCCCCGCAGACCGGGGGGACCGCCGCCGGCAGGTCGCACCCGAAGCCCTCCCCCTCTCCCGCCTCCTCCCCCAGCCTACCCGCTCTCCCGCCTCCTCCCCCAGCCTCCCCGCTCTCCCGCCTTCTCCCCCAGCCTCCCCGCTCTCCGCCCTCACTTTCCCTATCCGCCCGCGCCCCCCGTCTCCGGCCCCGCTGGCCCCCTACCCGGGGACATTCCCGGTGTGCCTTCCCGCAGCCTCGCCCCAGAACCCGCATCCCGCCTGGCATCGCCTCAGCCCTCCCCCGGGCCCGCCCCCCCCCCCCCGCGGGGGGGGGCCGGGCGCCTCCGGGGGCCCGGCCCCCCCCCCCCCCGGCCAAGATGGG
>JAITEZ010000195.1 GCA_031281735.1 Deltaproteobacteria bacterium
CCGTGCGGGAGGGGTGCCCCGCCCGCCGCGGGACGGCCCGGGGCGGCGGTGAGCTTGACTTCCGGCGGGAGGTCGATAAGATCGGTGCACCCGGCGGCCGTCAGCCGCCCCGCGGCGGCTCCAGCGAGGTGCCCGCGCCGGATCGAGCGGGACAGAGCGGCCTTGCCCGGGCCATCCGGAGGCACCCCATGGCGGAACCCGAGCATGAAGTGCGGGCGAGCGAGCTCCTGGCGAGGTACAAGGCGCGGCACGGCCCGAGGCTGGGGGAGGATCGCGACGCGCTGATCTCGCTGTATTTCCAGACCTATATCGCCAGGGCCGGCCGGGTGATGGAGCTCGCCGAAGGGCTTTCCGGCACGGCGGGGCGCCTGAGCCTCTCGCGGAAGCGGAAGGAGGAGGCCTACTGGATCCTCGAGAAGTCCCGCGGCCTCGAGAGGGAGCACCCCTGGCTCAGGCTCGACGGCTTCAAGGCCCCGCCGGTGCTGGGCTTCGGCGACCTGCCCGGCCCCGAGGAGCGGGAACGGGTCTACGAGAGGATAAAGGACAAGGTCTACCTCCTGGACTCCCTGCTCGGGGGCCTCGAGGAGGATCTTGACGCGGGCTTCAGCTTCGGCGTCAGGCAGGGGGGCGGCGAGCAGATCCCGGTGGAGGCGCCGGACGGGGAACCTCCCGCCGGCGACGGCCTCGCCGGGGGCGAGGGGATCGGCGAGGGCTGAGGCCCCTCCCGGTGGAGTCACTCCCTCTCAGGCGCGGAAGTCCTTGTAGCATATGCCGAGCCGTTTCATCCGGAGCCCCATGGATCTCCGGGTGAGGCCGAGATCCTCCGCCGCCCGCGATATGTTGCCGCGCCTGCGGCGCAGGGCCTCGGATAGGATTTCCCGCTCCAGGCCCGTGAGCCTCTCCTCCAGGCCCGCAGGCTCGGCGGCGGCGGGATCCGCCGCCGCCCGCACGGCGGGCGGCAGATCCCTGGGCTCAAGGCAGGAGGAGCGTCCGTCGCTTGCGGCCACCCCCCGGCGCACCGCCTCCTCCAGCTCGTCCACGTTGCCGGGCCAGCGGTAGCCGCGCAGGCATTCCATGGCGGCGGGGCTGATGGACTCGACGGGACGTGAGGCCTGTCCCGCGTGCCGCGCGAGGAAGTGCCGCGCGAGGCGAGCTATGTCCTCCCCGCGGTCGCGGAGCGGCGGTATGGTGATGGGGAAGACGTTCAGGCGGTAGAGGAGATCCTCCAGGAAGAGCCCCGCTGCGGCGAGGGCCCCGAGATCCGCCGAGGTCCCCGCGATGATACGCACGTCCGCGGGAACGGGCCCCTCCCCTGGCGCCCTCTCGAAGGCGCGGTCCCTGAGCACCTGCAGGAGCGCCGCCTGGGCCGCCAGTGGCAGCAGCTCCACCGAGTCGATGAAGAGGCTCCCGCCCTCGGCCGCCTCCACCAGGCTCGGGGGGCCGCCTTCCTCGTCCGCCGCCCGCGCGTCCGTGTCCGGGAAAGGGGCGGGGCGCGGGACGGCGCCGCCGAGGGGCCAGGCCAAACCCGCTGCGGCCGGGATGGCCGGCCCTCCCGCCCCGCCTGCGGCTGCGGCGGCGCGCCGGCGGCCGCGTGGATCCGGCCAGCGTCCCGCCTCCGGGAGGGCGGGGCCGGCCGGAGGCTTTCCCGGCGCACCCCGCGGAACGCAGGGGCCGCCCGCCGCCGGGCGGCCGAAAAGGGCCCGCTCGGCCTCCCCGGCCGGAACCGCCGCGCAGTCGAACTTGACGAAGGCCCCCCCGGCCTTGAGGCCGTCGTAATGCAGGCACTGGGCCACGGTCTCCTTCTCGACGCCTCGTTCCCCGGATATGAGCACCACGGTCCGGCGGGAGGCCACTTTCCTCAGGAGGAAGTAGACCTCCTGCATGGCGGGCGAGGAGGAGACCAGGCTCGAGGGGCGCTGCCGCTCCCGGAGCTCGAAGAGTTCCAGCGAGAGGGCCCGTGCCTTCTTCCCCAGGGCGGGGAGGTCGATGTTCTCGGACATGTAGAGGCCGGCCTCGCCGGAGAAGAGTCCCGCGATGGCCGCCAGCTCCCCCACGGCGCCGCGCGCAGCGGCGGGATCCCGGAGCCCCGTCTCCGCGCTGATGATCCCCAGCATCCTGCCGTCGCGGGTGATGGGAACGTTTACCGTCCCCGGGAAGGCCTCCGCCGTCCCGTAGCCGGTGAGGGTGGATTCCGGGAGGCCCACCCGCCGGGCGGCGGGCCGGGGCAGCGCGGGCCAGGATCTCCAGGCGGTGCGGGGGACTAGCCTTCCCGGCTGCCTCGGGAGGCTCCCGTCAGGGGTCTCGTCCGCCGCGCCTCCCGCGCGCTCGTCCCCGGGAGGGGTGTCCGTCCCCTCCAGGCGCGGGGCATGGAACCGCGCCCCGGATCTCGCCCCGGCCCGGGATCCCGCCCCGGCCCGGGATCCCGCCTGGCCGCCGTCCTGGCCCCCCGGCCGGCCTTCCGGGGCCTCGTGGAAGACGTGCCGCAGGATCAGCTCCGCCTCGTCCTGGGAGTACCCCAGCGAACGGTTCAGGAAGAGCTTCCCCGAGGCGCCGTGGAACAGGGCTATCATCGCCTTGGCGACGCCGAGCTCCTTCTTGATGTAGTACAGGAGGGTGTCCAGGGCCCCGTTCATGTCGCCGCGCTCGGCGAGGAGGCGTCCCACCGTCAGGAACAGGGACACGAGCCTCTCCCCGGCCCCCTCCTGGATCCGGGGCGGGATCCCTGCGGTCGCCCGTCCCGGCGCTGGCTTGCCCCCCCCGGCGTTCAGCTGGCCCGTCCCCTCGCTCAACTGCGGCCCTTCCCCGTCATATCCGGATCTTCATGATCTGTCAGGTGCGGATCGTCCCGCCGCTTCCCTCGTACCTGCGCCCGCCGACGGGCTCCTCCGCGCGCCCGGGCGCGCCGGGCCCCCCGGCGCGGGATCCCGCGGGGCTCCCTGCCCGTTCCCGGGCCGTCCCCGCCCGGCCACCCGCCGGCACTTCCAGCCGAATCCATGAATCCCGCCAGCCGCCGCGAGACCCAGATCAGCGGCGGGCTCCCGTCCCCTGCCGTCGTTACCTGCCGGATCCCCCGGATCCGTCCCCTGCCGCGGGATCCGTATTCGGGGGAAGACCCCCAGCCCTGCAGTCTCTGCGCCGAGCCCCCCGAATCCTGCCCCCCATTGCAGGATCGCCGGCGGGCCACCCGCCCCGGCGGCGCGGCGGGGGGAATCCGGGAGGGCCGCGCGGGGCTGGGGTGCCTCTCGGGACGTCCGGCACTGCGGACGAGGGCCTCGGCGCAGGCCGCAGGCCCCGGTCAAGGCCGGGGCCAAGCCCGGCGGGGTCAAGCGGGGCATCCCGTCCTTCCCGCCGCCCGCCCTGAGGGGCCCTACGACCTTCCCGCGTCCCCCGGCGGGAGGCCGGCGTTCCTGCCTGGCATACGGGGCGTTACCTCGCGGGGTCTCCGGGAACCGCGGCCCCCCGCCCGTGCCGGCCCTGCGGTTCACCGGGGCCCGCCTCGCGCGGGGGGTGCGGCCGTTCCCGTTCCCCGGAATGGTCGCTGCCAGGAGGACGGCGCCGCACCCGGCCGGGCGACGGGCGCGGGGGGGACGGGCCCCCGCGTAAGGCGGGTGAGAGCCGGCTCCTCCGGGGCCGCGAAGGGGGGAGCTTCGCGGCCCCGGCGCCGAGGCCCAGGGGCCGGGGACAACGGGGCGGGGATCGGGGGGGATACTGCTGGGCCCGGAGGGGCGGCCGCCGGGAGCCCTGGGGAACTGGCAGGGTCTTCCGGGCACGGCCGGTCCCCGTCCCCCGGAGGGCCGTCCCGATACGCCAGTCCTGAGGCAAGCAGAAGCAAGCCCTGTGCCAGGGCGGTAACCCGGTCAGCCCCGCACCGGGGTAGGTGCCGGGTGCCCGGGCGCCGGGCGCGGCCAGGCCCCTCCGGAGCAGCGAAGGCACGGGGCCGCGGCACGGCCAGGGTTAGAGGGGGGGGGTGCCGCGAGCCCCTCCTCAGGGCGCCCGGGCCGCGGCATCGCCTCCCCCTGCGGGTTCCGGTTTAGTACATATCCGTCTCCGGGGAGAGGCATAATCCGACGGTTTCGTCGGCATCCGGAGATCCTGACTCCGGCCGGCTCGGCGCGGGTGCCTCGCGGCCCCGGCTCCCGGACAGGTGGAGGCGCGCCGGGGCAGGCGGGAGCCTGCCCTCGGGAGGCCCGGTCCCTGATCGCACGAAAGGGCGGGCCGCGGTGGGGCAACCCCCCGGAATCCCGGAAGGTGCCGAGGCCAGCCGGGACGGCGGCCGCCACGCGAGTCCGGGCGACGCCTCTAGGGCGCCTGGCGCCCTGCGGCCGCGGCGCTCCGGCGGGTTGGTTCTGGAGACGGGCGGGCCGGACTGGGCGCGGATGGACAGGGCGGATCCCGGCAAGGGGGCGGCCCGGAGGGTGGGGCAGTCCGGGGTATGTCCCGGCGCGCCCTGGGGCGGGGGTGCCGGTCCCGCCGGTCAGGGAGATGCCGGCAGCCGGACCGGGGCATCCGGACGATCCCCGCCTCCCGCGTGCGGGAAGGGTTACTGGTCTGCGGCCGGGGCACTTGCCCATGGGCCCGGCAGGGGGGCTGTCGGCACGGCATTTACCAGGTATTCGGGAGAGTTAGGGAAACGACCGGGCCGAGACTGTGCTTCGTGACGCGGGCCCGTCCGCCGAGGCGGGAAGCGGAGGGTTGGGCCTGATTGTTGAAATGATTGACGCAAGTTGAGCCAGAGATAGGAGAAGGTGTTCCGGGAACGGTTCCCGGCGGGCGCCTTTTGCCACGAAGGGTGGTCACTGGAGGATTCCGGCCTGAAACGCGGCCCGCATGAATCCTCTGCGGCTCAAATAATTCTGGAATACGATCCGGAACTGTTTTATAAGGTTGGATAAGGATAAAAAGGCGGGAAGCGCCGTTTCCATCCTGTCAGGCGGCATGCGCAGTTTCCGGTCGCGGAGGTGACGCGAGATGAGTTCCCAAGAAGATCCCAGGCTGGGCGTTTTCCTGGAGGCCTTGCGCAACGGGCACACCGTTGACTCCGCCAGGAAGGAGGCCTCCCTCAACTGGAAGCTCCTGTACAACCTCAGGAAAACCAACCCGGTCTTCCGGGACTCTTGGGATCAAGCCGTCGGGGTGGGGGGGCGCGTGCGCTCCAAGGTCAAGACCATGACCGCCGAGAACGTGGACCGCTTCCTGGGGGCCCTCTCCGGGGGCGCCTCGGTCAGCGCGGCCGCCGACGGTTCCGGCATCAACTCGGCCTCCTTCTACAAGCGCCGCCACCGGGATCCCGAGTTCGCGAAGCTCTGGACGGAGGCGGGCGAGCGGGGCCGTGAGGCTTCCCGCATCCGCTGGCGCGAGAACGAGGCCGCGCTGTTCCTGCGCGAGATCCGGGCCGGCAAGAGCTCCAAGGAGGCCTCCCTCGTGGCGGGCAAGGATCTCACCACCTTCTACCGCCTGAAGCGCCGCGATCCCCTGTTCGCCAACGAGTGGGATGAGGCCGCCCGCGTCGCCCGCGAGGCCCGTACCCTCGGCCGCGGGGCGAACGGGGAGTTCCCGGCCTCCCGCCGGGCACCCAAGCCGCTCTCCGGTAGCGACTGGGGAGGCCTCTCCTGGTCCGGCGGGGATGCCGACCAGGGATCCGGCGGCCACGGGGACGGCCCAGGCAAGGGCGGCCACGGGGACGGTGCGAGCAGGGGCGGCCACGGGGACGGCCCAGGCAGGGGCGGCCACGGGGACGGCGACGGGGCCCCGGAGGAAGACTAGAATCCGGGTCGGCTTGGCCGAGGGCGAGGGCATTGTTCCCCGGCCGCGCCTTGCAGGCCGGGCCGGAGCGGCGGCGGTTCCCGCCGGAAGAGCGGGTCAGTCGGCACCGAGGCGGATGTGTCCGTGACCGGAGGCCTGCGGGTAGCTTCCGGCCGTTCCGCGGTCGGATGCCGTCTGCGAGTCTTCCGGCGGATCGGAGGTTCCGGGCGGGTACCCGGGCCGGCCGTGAGGACGCGCCAGGGACGCGGCTGACGCCGTCCCGGAGGGCATCGTATGGGACGGCGCCGCCGGAAGCCCCGGTCAGAGCCGTGTCGGGGCGGGCGGGGTGCGCGCTACGGTTCCTGGCGGGCCTCGCCCGCGTGTCCTCTCGCGGGAGCGGGCCAGGCCGTCCCCACCGGGGCGCGGGGCCTGGACGAGGCCGTCCGCAGGCCATGGCGCAACCGTTCCGTCCAGCCGGTGACATTGCCGGCCGGCTGAGAGACCTGAGCCGTTGCCGTCGGGGAAACGCCTGTCCCGGGGCCGGGGAGCGGTGCCCTTTCCTGAACAGTGCCCCGGCCCGGGGGGCCCGCGCGCCCCGGAGGGGTCGGGACTGGCCAGTCAGGGGGGGCGCCCCGGAAAGCGCCACCGGTGTCTCGTGCGGGCGCGCGCCGGATGCCGGGGAGCCGTTACCGCTCCGGCTTTCCCGGCGAGGCGCTGGGAGCGGGCGCCGGGCGCGGGGGGTGCCGGACGGGTCATCCCGCCGTCCGCCGCGGCAGCAACGGCGTGGCCGGGGAGGCTTCATGGCTGGCGCAGGCCGCAAGGGGCAGTGCGGGGGCAGGGTCACTGCGCGCGGCGGGGCAGGCGCCCGGGGACAGGGCACCGCCCTACCCGGCGGAGGTACCGTTTCACGCCTTTCGGGGCGGCCCGCGACACGCCGGTGGCGGGATGATCCGCATCGCGAGCTGGAATAATCAGGAAACGCGGCCGATGCGGTCCCCCCCGTCCGCCGTGCGCCTTGGGCCCTGCCGGTGAGTCAGCCGGCGGTTCCTGACGGATCGGCGTGAGCGGTTCGCCCATGGGATAAAGGAACCTGCCACGCTGGATATTGTTTCTCTGGCTGAGTCCGATCGGTACCGTGCCAGGCCAGGGAGCGACAGACGGGAAGATTCCGTTAGGCGATGGGACGCCGGAGCTCATGGATGGCCACATCCGGGAAGCCGCGGTGCCAGCACAGGGGATCCCCGAGCCGCAGGTCTCTCTCGCCCAATCCCCGGCGGGTGCGGCCGGGTTCACTCATGGTTTTCTGATCAGGAGCACGGGATGCGTCACCCATCGTCTTCCTGAGCCCCGGCGCGGGCTTACCACCCTGACACCGTGCCGAGGCGGAAACACCGTTTTCCAGTGAGGGATGATTCGATATGAGATATGCCGTGATGCGCAAGAATGTTCCTGTTTCGACGTTGAAATCGATGACAACTGCCGGTTAGCGGAAATCTTACGTTGCCTTGAGGCCGGACACGCCTCCGTTGGCGTATAGAACGAGAGCGATTATTATAGGCGCCAGTTCCAGCGGCCGGACGCCTGGTGGCGGTCGCGGCTCATGCCCGATGGCAGGGGCGACCTGCCAGCGATTATGGAGGTCAACGGGACGCGCCCGAAGGGGAGCTGGCCATGAAGTCTTTCGGGCTCCCCTCACGGATCATTACTGGTTCAGGCCTGCGGGCGCCGGCATGCGGTGGGAGGTCGTGAATTAGTCGTCCCTGATAAAGTATTTGAGATAGTTAAAACCGATTTAGATCGATAGAGAGGAGCAAAACATGAAAAAAAATATAATAAAATATATATTTTATAAAATAATTATTAAATATTTAACAAAATGGAAGATATCGAGATCTTCCATTTATCCAGCGGATTGTTCCGGCCTGAAATTCTAGAACAGAGCCTGAATTACAACAGGGTAGGCGGTTCAGCCCTCCATATAGGAAGACCTGTAAACTTGTTTCTCCTCC
>JAITEZ010000200.1 GCA_031281735.1 Deltaproteobacteria bacterium
TGGCGGGTAAAAGACGCCCCAGAGCCTCCTTCAAGCAATGATTCATACTGGGTCCACACCCTGATATGCGTTTTAGATGAACTCGAAGCATTGGGACTTTCCGTGCCAGTTGCAAAGCCAATCCCCAAGAAAAGGGGGAGGCCCAAGAAAGATCCGGGAGAGCAGAATCCAAAGAGGCCAAGAGGCCGTCCCAAGAAAAGCCCTGACTGAAATCTATAGTCCGGGAAATTGGGAAATCTTTACTTTAGGACTACTGTGTGGTCACTAAAAAACCAGGAATTACGGTTAATGATCTGCTGGCCATGCTCGCTGTAACTAGAAAATATTGAAAAGTGTTTGGTTGCATCTTGATTGATTATTGGAATGAAAATCCGGGGCACCAGTGACACAGGCGAGAACTTCCTCAAGATGCCTGGCATGAACATCAGGAGGGTCTTTAACCTCGTTACTGGGCGCAGGAGATTCCGCAGGTCGTCATGAGGCTCCTGCGGGTGGCGGGTTTCCGGACAGCTGGATCGTCAGCCCAAACAGAAGCATTACAGTAAGGAGGAAGACAGAAAACTGGGAGACAGCCGGGATGACAGGGCTGACCGCCATGAAAGAGGTCAGCAACAGGAGAGCTTTACGCGATTAGGGGTTTACACTTCTTTCTGAGGTGTCTCAAAATGAGCTTCATCAGCCTTCTCACGCAAAATCCCATCTGAGTGTCCTGGAGGGGCGGTTTTTACAGTGGTATCAATATTTCCGCGATCCCCCCCCCGGCCCCTGTCGGCAGGGACGGCCGTCCGGCTACGGGCGCGAGTCCCCCTCCGCCGGAAGCGGGGGTTGCCCCGGCCTTCCCGGCGTACCCCCGCGGAGGACGCCGAAATCCGCTGGACGAAGACGGTGCCAGGCGCGTCAGGGCGCGGCGGGCGGCACGATCCTTCGTCCCCGGTTCCGCAAAAGGCCATGCGGGAGCCACCGCCCCGCCCGGACCCTCACGTCCGGGCGGGGCCGCGGAGGCCGCGCAACGCAGCCCCGGCCCCGGCGGGCGCGCGAGTCCTGGGGAACTGGGGCGGGAGCCGACCGGTAGCCCGGGATCGTGATTGCCGCGTGATTCCTCCTGGCGGCCCGGTACCGCCGGGCGGGCGCCCTTCAGCGCCCTCCCGGGGGACGCAAGCCCAGGCCGTCCTGCGAGGGGGCGCGGGCCGGGGCCGGCCCGGCGCGCCGGGCGAAGAGGGACGCGACCGCCTTCTCTATCCTCTTGAGCCAGACCGCGAAGAAGGCGGCCACGGCGAAGGTCAGGACACCGAAGGAAAGGTAACCGCCGATCCGGGTGATGTCCCAGCCGGTTACGGCCAGGAGCTTGTGGTAGACGGCCTCGTGGATGATATAGATATAGAAGGTCTTGTCAGCCACGAAGAGGATGACTCGGCTGAGCGCGCCCCGCCCGGGGTTCAGGCTCACGAAGAAGAGGAACATGCCCAGCTGGGCGACGACGTAGAGGACGAACTCCCTGTTGTAATAGATCTGGTTCACGAGGCCGTCGGGGGCCACGTTGAACTCCATGGTGATGAGGAACAGCGCCGTGCCCCCCAGGAGGTAGGCGGCCAGGCTCCACCAGAGGATCCTGGGCCTCCACCTCTCCTTGAAGCCGGGGCTGTCCCAACGCGCGCGGATCTCGTGGCCCACGATCATGAGCCATAGCCAGTAGAAGGGCTTCTGCTCAATCCACCAGTCCAGGTGCTGGAAGGTGAAGCTGTCCTGGAAGAGGCACAGGAGGGTGACCCTGACGATGAAGAAGAAGGCGCCCATCCAGATGACGTACATCTTGAGCCTTCTGGCGGCGGCGCCCTCGGCGCAGACGAGCTTGAGGATGGGGATGAAGAGGTAGCACAGGAAGAGGGCGAAGCTGAACCAGAGCGAGATGAAGGGGTTGTAGCCTTCCAGGTACTCGTAGGGCCAGGTGGTGACGAGGATGCGCCCCACCAGGAGGAAGTTGGCCAGGTTGGGGGCCCGGAGGCACTCCGCGAGGCTCCCGCGGCTCGCGAGCCATGGCGTGAACTGGGCTATCAGCAGCATCACCAGTACCATCGGGATCAGCACCCGGGCCGTGATGCGCCGCATGTACATCGAGAAGGGCTTGTCCGCGGCGAAGAAGAATCCCGCGATGAGGAAGAAGACCGGGGTCGAGGCGCACTTGGCAAGGGACCAGGCCAGCGACACGTCGGGCTGGGAGGGGTAGAACGCGCTCAGGTGGATGAGCACGACGGAGAAGCAGCAGTAGATCCTGCCCAGCTCGATCCCGGCCTCGCGGGGGGGCCTGGGGCCCTTCAAGGCGATCCCGGCGGCGGGAGGAACCTGGGGGTCCCGAGGGATCTCGGCTCCGAAAGAAACGTTACTTTCCATCTTCGTGAAACCGTGTCGGGGACGAGCGGCCGCATGTCCGCAGGGTGGCAGCCGGCACCGGGAGTGCCGGCTGGTCAGTGTGAGGGCGGGCCCGGGCGCCCACGGCGCCGGGGTGTCCGCCGGAACCGGTGTACGGCGGTCACTCTACTCCCGCAGGGGGCCCCGGATACAGTCGAGGAGGCGCCACTAGGTCGCGGGGGACGCGGGCAAGCGGCGGACAGGACGCCTCTTCCCCGCGCCGGCACTAGGGGCCAGCAAAATTATATCGAAAGGTAATTGATTAACAACGGAAAATGAGGGGACGCCTCGGAATCCCAGCCCCGTCTTCCCGGCGAGCCCTGGCCGCCCAGCGCCCGCCCGGGGCGGGAGCCCTCGGGAGCGGTCCCGGTGCCCTGTTGCGCCGGACGCGGGCGTCTGCCGGCAAGCCTCTCTCCCCGGAGCCGCAGGAGCCGAAACCGCCGGATGGCCGCCTCGTCCCCTGCCCTGCGGACTGGCGCTCCCCCCGCCCGGCATCCGCCTCATCCCCCGCCCGGCAACCTGGCGCTCCCCCTGCCCTTAGGACAGGCGCTCCGCCTGCCCTTAGCCCGGGCGCACCCGCTCCCCGCATCCGGGCGAACAACTGCCCTGCGGCTGGGCGCTTCCGCTCCCCGCAACGCTCCCTCTACCCTGCGGCCATGCCCCGGTTCCGCCCCCTCACTCGGCCGTATAGGCAATCCGGAAGCCCTGGTTGGGTCGCTTCTCGTGGGCGACGAGGCTCCCTCGATCAGCAGACCGGCAGTTGTGGTATTCGATGTCGAAGGAGCACCCACGCACGGAGCGGATGCCCGACTCGTCGACGGGGCCGCTGGGATCCTCGAGCGGGCTCACCTCGTAGTAGAACTCATCATAATGATCCGCCAGCCACTCGTAGACGTTTCCGATGATGTCGTACAGGCCGAAGCGGTTGGGCGCGAGCTGCCCGACGGGATGCGTAGCGCCTCCTGAGTTCCCCTTGTGCCAGGCGTAGCGGTCGATCCCTTCCGGATCGGATCCGAAGAAGTAGTCGGTGTCTGTCCCTCCCCTGGCTGCATACTCCCACTCGGCCTCGGTGGGGAGCCGGTACCGCCCGTCCCCCACCTGGCGGTTCAGCGACGCGAGGAAGGCCATGACCTCGGCGTAGTTCACGGAGTCCACGGGTGCCCGGAGGTCGACCTCGCGGCTGGGGTTGAAGCCCATCACCTCGACCCACTGGCCCTGGGTGACCTCGTGCACGCCCAGGTAGAAGGGCCTGGTCAGGGCGACCGCATGGACCGGCCGCTCGTCGCGGTTGGAGAAGGGCCGCCCCGGGGGCGACCCCATGACAAAGGTGCCAGCGGGGATCAGCGCGAAGCGCGTCTCCGGCGTGGTCTCCCTGCCCTCCCCTCCTGGAGGCGCTCCCCCCTCTCGGATCCCGTCCGCTTCGGCCTCCTCGCCTGGCCGGTCCGCCGCCGTGGCTGGAGCAGGCGACGATGCGGGAGCTGTAGCGGGCGGGTGACCGGCTGGCAATAGGATCGCCGCCCCGGCAGTGACTGCGCCCGCAACGGCCACGAGGAGCAAATGCCGCCCCTTCATCAGGTAACCTCCGAGGATAGAGGGACGGTCTGGGGCCGCCCGGGACGAGTAACCTGGTTATCCTCCGGATTGTACTTCACTGCCCGTTCTGCGGCCAGCCGCCCCGGCCAGCCGCGCAGCCTCCCGCCGCCTGAGGCCCCGCCATGCGGCCCGGGCGGCATGAGGCGGGGGGGGCCCTGACGGCCTCCGGCAGATGTTCCCTGGTGCCGGCCCCCTCAAGGAGACCCCCCTTGCCGGAGAGCCCCCTTCGCGAGCCCCCTTCCCGGGAGAGCCATTCCAGGAGAGGCTTGTTCCCGGAAAGACCTTTCCAGGAGAGCCCCGTTCCAGGCCTCCCCAGTTACCGGAGAGAAGACTGGAGAGGTTACGCTACCGCCGGCCGCGCAACGACAGCCAGTTGGAGGCGAAACCGGGGCGCGATCCCCGGCTAATCCAGCCCCCAGTCGGCCGCCTGTCGGCCGTCCAGCCGCCAGACCCTGTCGTGGAGTTCCCCCAGGGCCTCCGGGAAGTTGAGGAGAAGCCTCTTCTCGGCGACCGTGAGCGCCCCCGGCCCATTCCGGACGGCCTTGTCGGAAGCGGCGGCCAGCCTAGGCGCGAGGGAGGGGGAGGGTCTGCGCCTCCGCGCGAAGACCCGGGCATGGAAGGCCAGGAGCTCCGGGTCGACGGTCGCCCGCGCGAAGCCTGCCTCAGCAGGGAGCCGGGCCGGTGAGCGGGGCGGGGGCTCGCCGAGGCTCCGCGCGAGCTCGGTTATCTCCGAGTCCGGGGCCGTCTCGGCCGGCGTGAGGAAGAGACCGAGCCTGAGGGAGAGCTCCCCCAGCGTCACCCGGCTGGTCAGGACGGAGAGGGGTATCGAGAGCGCCAGGCCCGCCGCCACGGGCGAGAGCCACATGAAGAAGCCCGGGCTCAGGATGTACATGGAAAGCCCCCACACGATGCCCAGCAGGCTGCCCGGCCAGCAGGAGCGGAAGGCCGCCCCCCAGGGGAGGCCCCCCTCGCCCCCGCGGTTCTGGGGGTTCCAGGAGACCTTCACGCCCAGGAGGGTCGTCACCACGAAGAAGCTGTGGAAGAGCATGCGCACAGGGGCGAGGAATGTCGAGATCACCACCTCCAGGATGATCGAGAGCAGGAGCCTCGGGCCGCCCCCGAAGGCCCGGGCGCGGCCCTGGCCCGCCGCCAGGGCGAGGGCCAGGAGCTTGGGCAGGAACAGGAGCAGGCCGGTGCTGGAGAGTAGCGCGAGCGCCCAGGCCGGGAAGTAGCGCGGCCAGTCGGGGAAGAGGCTCGGGCCCGGCGGGAAGTAGGAGGGGGCGATGACGATGGCCGAGACGGCCTCGACGGTCGAGGCCAGGAGGAAGAAGAACCACAGGAGGGCCGAGCCGTAACTCAGTATGCCGTTGATGAACAGCGCCCGGTGGGTGGGGAAGAAGCCCCGCGTGAAGATGAGGCGCATGTGCTGGAGGTTCCCCTGACACCAGCGCCGGTCGCGCACGAGCTCGTCCACCAGGGTGGGCGGCGTCATCTCCCAGGAGCCCTCGATATCGTAGGCGAGCCAAACTCCGTAGCCCGCACGGCGCATGAGCGCCGACTCCACGAAGTCGTGGGAGAGGATCTCCCCCCCCAGGGCCTTGCCGCCCTTCAGGCGGGGGAGCATGCAGTGCTCCATGAAGGGCGCCGTGCGGAGGATCGCGTTGTGCCCCCAGAACTGGGCGCATCCCAGCTGCCAGAAGTGGAGGCCGGCGGCGAAGACGGGGCCGTAGAGGTGGTTCGCGAACTGCTGGACGCGGGCCAGGGGCGTCGTGCTGAAGATGGCCTTGGGCGGCGTCTGGATGATGCCCACGCCGGGCCGCGCCTCCATGGCGAGCACGAGTCGCGCCAGGGACTCCGCCGACATGAGGCTGTCGGCGTCGAAGACGATCATGTAGCGGTAGCAGGCCCCCCAGCGCCGCAGGAAGTCCGCGATGTTCCCGCTCTTGCGCTTGAGGTTGAACTGCCGGTGGCGGTAGAAGAGCCTGCCGCCCCCCGCCCCCCCGCCCCCCTGTCCGGGGGGGTCCTCTCCCGGACTGCCTGCGGCGCCCGCGCCGCCGGGAGGGGCGGCCTTGTCAGCGGATCCGCCGCCGGGGACGGCGGCGGGACGGGCGCCCCGGGCCGCTGCCCCGCCCTCTCCGGCGGCGGAGTGTCCGGAGCCGGGATCCCCGGCCGCCCCGGGGGCCGCGTCCCCCTTGAGGGGCGCGTCCTCCTTCCGGCCCGCGCCCATGCTGGCCGCGGTCGCCCCCGCGGCCGCTTGCGCCCCGGAGGTCGCAGGCCCCTGGAGGGCAGCGTCCTCCTTGAGGGCCGCGAGGAAGGCCTCCTCCTCGGCTGCCCAGGAATCAGGGCTCGTGGAGTCGCTCAGGATGAAGAAGTCGAACTTGTCCGCCTCGCCCAGGCCCCGGAGGGCCCGCCTCACGGTGCGCACGCCCTTGGCGACCGTCCAGGGGTTCTCGTTGTACACCGGGAAGAGCACCGCCGTCTTGAAGCCGCCGGGGAGGATTCCCCCGCGGGGCGCCTCGGGCAGCGGCCCCGCGAGGCTCCCTCCCCGGCCCAGGGCCAGCACCAGGAAACCCGCGAGGGAACTCCAGAAACCCACGGAGATCCACGCGAAGAGCACCGCGAACAGGGCGGTCATCACGACGCTCAGCACAGGCTCCCCCCGGTGCGGGAGGATGGAGTACATGACATCCGCGGCGACCAGGGTGGGGGCCGCGATGAGGGCCAGGAGGGCCAGCCGGCGGAGGGCGCCCGAGCGCTCCCGGGGATCTTTCTTCTTCATGGGTTGCCAGGCCGCGATGTCAGGGCCGCGGCGGGCCCGGGGTGTTGCGGCAGTTTCGGGGGCCGGAGGCGGAGGGCCTCCCAGCCGGGTACGGGGGGTGCCCGGGCCTTCGGCCCCTCCGCGCGCCCCGGCCGCGGGGGGCGGAACCGAAGGGCGGGGCACTGCCGGCGGGGCCCGGCCGGACGCGGGCCCGGGGGAGGCCGGGGCCGTTCAGAGCTTCTCCGGGGCCAGGGGGGTGCGGCGGACGGGGGGGAAGGCCGCAGGGAACCTCTCCCCGAGACGCAGGATGCCCTCCGGCCCCGCGAGGCCCGCCCCGGCCCTGAGGCCGTCGAGGGCGGCGGGGAGTTCCGGGGGGCCCTCGTCCATGATGGACAGGACTAAGCGGAGGGCCTCCCTGGGCTCGAGGCGCAGGGCGCGGGAATAGGCGAGCATCCGCTCGCAGACCAGCGCCTCCCGCTCCCTCCCCGCCGCGCCGCGCTGCGGCGGGGACGAGGGGCCCGCCGGGGCCCGGCCCGGGGCCGCCGCCCCGGGCCGGCCGCTACCCTCAGCCCCGGCCGGGGGGGCGTCAGTCAACGGTGGGGAAGTCATACACGAAGGTCTCCGTGATGGGGAGAGGCAGGTTCTCGCCGCGGACGAGCCGCACCTGGACCCGGCCCCGCCCCGAGGCCAGGGCCCGGTAGCCCGTGAGCCGGTCCAGCATCCCCGGCTCCTTCGGGGCCTTGAGCCTGAGCCTCAGGCGCCAGCCGCCGGTTACGGGGTTCTTGAAGAGGGCGCGCTCGATGACCGGCGCCGCGTCCGATTCCACCACCGAGGCCAGGCCCTCCACCTCGGTGATGGAGTTGAGGAGGCTGTTCTCGAAGTCCAGGTAGAACTCCGCGAACTCCCGCGAGATCCGCGACAGGAGCCGCGCCGAGACCACCCTTCCCAGGTTGTGGGGGTTGGAGGCGGGAGGCATCCAGAAGAGGGTGTAGGAGCAGGAGAGCTCGGGTTCCTGGAGAGCCTCCGGGGCGACGGACCAGAAGGCGAGGATGTTGTCGTGGATCTCCTGGGAGCTCGGGATCTCGATGAGCTCGAGCCTGCCCGGCGGGAAGCCAGGGCCCGGCTCGGCCCAGACCCAGGTCCTCAGGTCGTAGCGCCTGCCCACGTCCTGGTAGTGGTCGAAGTCGTTGTCGCGCTGGATGAGCCCCCAGCCGCCCCGGGCCTGATCCTCGGGGAACTCGGTGGTCATGAGGCGGCGGGGGTTGTTGAGGGCGCGCAGGTACCACCCCCCCTGCCCGTCGGTGAAGAGGAGCCCGTCCGTGCCGTGGAGCTCGGGCCGCCAGTCGTAGGGCGAGCCGTTCTCCTTCTCCGAATACAGGTACATGCCGCCCGAGGGAGCGAGCCCCAGCCGCTCGGGCCAGCCGGACCCCTTCCGGCGGAAGAGCCTGAGGGTCACCTCCATGGTCATGGAGGAGCCGGGCTTGAGGACGATCCTGGCCGCCCCCGTCAGGCTGGGGGACTCCAGGAGCGCGTAGACCGTCATCTCCTGCTCCCCTGCCGCCGGGCGCATGAGCCAGAACTCCCGGAAATAGGGGAACTCCTCGCCGCCCGGCGCGCCGGGATCCAGGATGAGGGCCCGGACCGTCTCCCCGAAGCGGGAGTGCCTGGCCACGGCCTGGAAATGGCTCGCGCCCAGGAAGACCGCCGCGTCGTCCATGCGCCCGGCCTGGTTCAGGGGGTAATGCACCGTGAAGCCCGCGAACCCCGCCACGGCGGGGGGGCGGCCGCCCCCCCCGTCCGGCCACTCGAAGGCGTCCCCCCGGAAGGGGAGCTCCCGGCTCTTCCCGTCCTCGACCGCGTGAATCCTCACCGGGCGGTCGTAGATGAAACCGGCGGGGAAGAAGGACACCTCGAAGGGGGTGCCCTCCCCGCGCCAGAGCCTATCCTGCTCCCTGTAGGCCAGGGCTTTCCATTCCTCCTCGGTCATTGCGGCGGCCTCGGCCGGGCCGCTGGCCGCGGGCTCCCGGTAGGGGGCCCCGGCCCTCTCCGCGGCCAGGGCCTCCAGCTGCGCGAAGGTGAAGCCGGGACTGCGGGACGCCACGCCCCCGCCCCCGGCGCCGTCCTCGCCTCCGCCTGCGGCGCCTTTGGCGCCTTCCCCGCCCCCTCCCCCGTCGCCTTCGGCGGCGCCGGAACCCCCGGCCCTCCCTGCGCCGGAGAGGGACTCGCCGGGGTCTGCCGCGCCTCCGGCCGGATTCGCGCCCGGCTGAGCGACGGATCCCGCGGCGTCTGCGGCGCCCCCGCGAATCCCGGAGGGCGAGCCGGCGGCAGCCCCGTCCCCCGCCGCAGGGGCCGTGGCGCCTGACCCGTCGGCGGTCCCGGCCGACACCCCTTCGCCGGCGGCCCCGGCCCCTTCCGGGCCGCGGTTTCCCGCAGGGCCGTCGCCTGCGGAAGGGGCGTTCGGCAGCCCGGCGGCGCCTTCCCGGCCGTCAGGAGTGCCCGTATCGAGCGGAGCGCCCGGGCTGCCGGGAGCGCCGGGTTCGCCCTGAGCGCCCGGTTCAGGGCCCGGGGTACCGGGAGGCCCGGGGGCGGAGGGGCCGCCGGGGGAACTCGCCTCCGGCGGGGCGGCAAGGGGGGCCTGGGCCGAGAGGCCCCAGGGGAAGGCCCCCTGCCAGGCCGTGACCGCGAGGGCCAGGATGATGATTGCCAGCGTTGCCGCCAGAAGCGGCGTCCGGGAGGGGGGGGTTGGCATAGTGGGTTTCGGGGGGGGCGCCCGCCAGGGGAAGGCGCCTCCTGGAGTGTCATGGCGGCAGGGCCGCCGGAGTGTCCTCCGGGCGGCGGGGGCGGCGGCGGAGGCGCGTTCGCCGGCACGGCATCGGCGCGGGTGACGGAGGCCACGGATACGGAAGAGTACAGTTCCGGGCCCCGCAAGGCAAGGGGCTGGCCGGGCGCCTTCCCGGAAGCCGGACAGGGACAGGCCCGTCTGCCGGTCCTGTCGGTCGGCCGGGCCGACGGCGTGTCCGTCGCTCACTTAATCTAGACCTGTTCGTCCCTTGAAAGCAACGGCTTCCGCAGGTAGCGGAAGGGCCGGCCGTCTTGCCCCGGGGAGGCGGGGGAAGGTGCCGCGCGGCCGAACCCGGGGACCGTCCGGAAGTGCCGGGACGGCCGGGCGGGAGGCGAAGGCGCCGCTGGAAGGCCGTTTCTATGAGAAGGGGTTCCGGAACGGGGGATGCTGCAGCGGGGCCTCCCCCGTCCTGTCCCGGCCAGCCGAGAAGCGAGACGGATTCATTCCGGAGGAGAGCCATGAAACAATTATATAATAATATTATATTTAGATATTATTATAAAATCTAATAAATAATTAAAATTATGTTTAAAATATTAAAAATTAAAATATTTATTATTTAATTTATATAAAAAGTAATATATAGAAATTCTTTCAATTTTTTATGAGTTTTTTAGTATCCTAATATCCTTGTTATGGTAACCCGGACTCGGCAACCGGCCGCGAACATGTGTTACGCCCCGGCCTCCCGCTTCCGGCCCAGGAGAGGACTTGCCAATCCGCACGACCGGCAACCCGGAGCCCATATCGCCGGCGGACCCTCCCCCGGCGGTGCCCGGGCCGCGCAAGCCGCGTCCCCGGCGCGAGGAGCTCTTCCGCCTGCTCGTCTGGCCCGCAGGCCGGCAAGGCGAGGCCGTCCCGCGGCAAGAGCCTCCCCGGAATGAACCGGTCGATGCCCTGCTTCAGACGCCAGTTCGCGAAGCTCCCCGGGCGCCGCTGTCCCTCCGCCTGGCGCAGCGTCCCGCAACATCGGATAATCAGGCAGGAACCGATAGGGCGGAACCGATGGACTTAGCCGGGGGCGGACTCGGGATCAACGGAGGGGGCCACGTCAGTCAGTCACGGACGGGCCCGCAGCCGGGTTAGCCGGAGATCCCGCGTCATCCCTGCCCTTGCTCTCCCTTCGCCCTGCGGCCGGGGCCGGGCGAGCGGCCCGGAGCCGCGGCGAGCCAGGTCATCCCCGCCTGCCGCGGCGCCGGCTTTCCCGACGGGGGCAAAACCGCCGGGGTCGGCTCAGATCCGTAAGCCCCCCCCCCCCTATAGCCCGACCGGGAAGGATCCGCGCCCGCCATTCCTGAAGCGCAGGCCGCCGTCTGCGGGCGGCGTTCGACGGGTACGGGAAGGCGCCCGTAAAGCCGCCGGCGGGCGCCTTGCTGGCCCCCCCCCGGGAAGGCGGCGTCCAGGAGGGGCGCGCGGTGACGGGGCGGGGCTCGCCGTACCTCCGGGGCAGGAGAGAAGCCTCTCTGCCGGCGCCGTTGCCGACGCTGGGCAGGCAGACGTGTCGCGGGACATGCGCCTTGATAGCCAGGGCATAGGCCTGGCTTCCCACGATCCTGGCCCCCGTCACGCTGGTGTCCGGGGCCGTTCCGGAAGAGCGATCCGCATGGCCGCCCAGTGCCGGCTGTTCGGCGGGAAAGCCCCGGGGCGCAAGCCACGGGGACGCTGCCCGGCGGGCAGGCGGATACCGGCCGTTCCAACCCTCCGATGCGCCGGACGGAGACTGACCCGGAGCGGCCCCACCGGCCCGCTAGGAGAGCCGACAGGGCGGCATGCCGCCGTGGCCTCTCTCCCTGGCCCAAAGGGCCCTCGGGCGGGCGAGGGCGGTGTCTCGTCGGGGGGTCTCGCCGCGCGGGGCCTCGCAGAGCTGTCCGGGCTCTCCCGGACGCCGTATAGGTTCCGCGGCCGGTTACCGGCAGCGAAGTCGTTACCAGTCCCGCGGCAGGACGGGAGGGGACTTCCCCCGGGACTCCGCCGCCTGGCAGCGCCGGCGAAAGACGGCGGGCCGGGATGGCGCGGAGTGCCGCGAGCCGAGGCGGGCCGGCCGCCCGGTTACGTATTGCGGTATCCGGCGGGCAAATAAGCGTACTGGTTTCAAAACATGACGATTGATACTGAATTATGACATTTGAAGCATTAACCAAATGACCTGGGGATGTATACTGCGCTTAATGGATCAAATCTGATGAACACATCGAATTATCGATAAGGTTGAAGAGGGATCCGGAATATTACAACAATTTTATCTCCAGATATCAATAAACTGGAAACTGGCGTTATGATGATACGGAAGGCGGGAGCAGCGAGGCAGCGCAAAAGGCGGTGGCCGTTTCATAGTCAGTACTGGCAGTCGGGCGTGCCTGCCGCCTGGCATCGTGATGGAAAACGTTGCCGCTAACGCCAGCCTCCGCGCGCGGCTGGCCGTCACGGGGATCCGGGCCGGACAGCCCGGCCGCGCCGCCCGGCACGTCCGCGGGCAATGCGGGGGCGGGAGGCCCGGCGGGACGATCGCTGCGCCGCAGGGCATCCTGAGGGGGCCGGGACACGATCCGGCTGCCGACTCCGCGGCTCCCGGCCGCGCAGAGACGTCAAAGCGGGGGTAATCGAATGCCAATAATTTTCCTTTGCTGACCGGGGCCGTCATTCCGTGCGTCTTGCAGGAGGGGAAACGCCATTGCGGATCTCCGCTGTACCGGGTTAGCGTGCCGCCGCCCGCACTGGAGAGGATGTTCAGCATTGTTAATTTTATGACCGGTTTCCGCCGCAACTAAAACTGGCCGAGTTCACGGCCGAGGCCGCTTCGGGAATGGCACTCAAAAATGTTTTTATCATTGACTGACTGAATTCTACATGCTACCCTCCAACACGTCCGATTAAGTCCCGTGGGCCGCCGTTATTGTCGTTTCCTGACAAGCCCGGTTTCGCCCATCGAAACGTCTCACAGCGCGCCGAAGGGCGACTGCGTCCGGTGACACCTCCGGCGGCGGGGTAATCCCCGACGGAGCCGAAAGGGCCGGCATGACCCTTGTTGAACGCCGCCGCGGCCGCCTCATTGCGGCGGGCCACCGCGCCGGCAGGCCTTGCTGGCGGCCCAGGCGGCCCCGACGCCCTTGCCCCGCGCCCCCTCCTCCGCATTCCGGGATTCATCATCGACGCTCCGCCGCCCGGCATCCGGCGGCATTCCGGGCAGCCGCGCCACTGCGATGCCGTCAGGCCGCCGGAAAGGGGTGTACCCGCCGGCGCGCCTGGAACCGAAGGCAGCCTGGCACATCTTCCTCCCCGCTCGGGGGGTTAGGCCGATCCGGCGCCCGGACGCCGTCCCCGATCCAGCGCGGCGCGCCTTTCCGGGATAGCCCGTCCGCATCGGCGTTGAGATCCGGCGGACACGCCCCCCTGCCCCTCACTCCACTGGCCATGAGAACCCCCACCCTGCGGGAGGGGGGGAGAATAGGCGGCGCCGGTAGGCGCCGGGATCGTCCGCTCCCCGTGTACCGCGCCGGCCAGGGCACGCTCGATGCGAGCGCTTTCGGATCGCAGGCGGGTCATACCCGTCTGGCGCCCGTGATCAGTCCGCAGGCACCGGATCCTAGACCGGTGCATCCCAGCGTTTCACTTTCCCCCTGTGCAGGTCGTGTACTCAGGCGCCCTCGTCGATGGCGCTTTGGCACGGGAGGCCGCTCCCTCAGAAAACCATACCGCAATCCTGCCCTCGCGCGGCGTGGCATCCCTCCTGGATGATGAACGGCGGAACGACCGGCACGGCCCGTCCCGGCGCGCCCCAGCCGCCGGGCGCGGCGGATCGGCATAACCGACGCCGGAACGGCCGGCGGAGGTGCCGGTTGAGGCATGCCAAGCAGGCGCAGGGTATCCCTCCCGCCCCCTCGCCTGCTGCGGGTCATCCGGCACGGGGTCAGGTGCCTTCCACTCTACCGCCGTTTCGGCAACCTGAAAGGAGGTGCGGACGTGCAAGACTCAGGGCAGTGCGGGGCAGACCGTCCGGCTGCGTCTGACCAGGCCCCCCCCGGACGGCAACGGCCTGCAACCTCCCGCCGCGGCCTGGGCGGGGGCGGGAGCAGTCCGGCCCCGTCCCGCGGGAAGGGCAACGGCGGCAGGGCCGTTAAACGGCGGACGGCTTCCTCTCGCCGGCCAAGCCGTTCGGGCAAGCTCCCCGCTTTCGGAACCGGCGCCCAGCGCCTCCCCTGCACCCTTGGGGGCCGGCGCGGCAAGGCATTCATTGTGACCGTGCCCCATCGCGCCGGGGCACGCCCGTCTGCCGGCTCCTTTGGCGCACCTGCTCCCGAAGGCGAGTCAAGGGCACTCCGCCGTGCCCCCCGGCCGGTGTCAATGTCATGCTAGCCATGCCCGCAGCATACCAGAAAACGTTGCAATTGGTTTTGTTGCATCTTTGCTAACTATTTGAATGATTAGTGAGGCAGTTGATAAACATGGCCAGCCTTCTGAAGGCTCACGCTGTCAGATCGGCGACCTGTCCCTTTGGGTCATTGGCGCTTTCACTTTGAGGGCAAATGGCGATTTTAGGGCCGCCAGGCGCATTCAGCTACTGGTTACGGCTCATAGCGGCCTGCCATTCAATCCATAATCCATCAGCCATAATGACAAAATACCTGCTGAATCGCTCACATTATCCCGGTAACAGGCGTGTCGCCGTGGTTTTGCCCTATATGCCGGTGGGCAGGCAGGGATGATTTCGGCAAGCAGACGATTATGCGACACTTATGCTGCCTGATGTAACCATATTTATCACTATCACATTGCAAAAATGCTACCCCGCATAGCCTGTGACTGCCAGGCCTACGGCATACGTCGAAATCCGGAAAAGAAGTCCTGATGGGACAAGGGGCTGAGGGAGGCGAGAAGACAGGCTGCCTGGGCCCTGATACCGGTTACCACGCGTAGAACGGGTGCCTCTG
Source organism: Deltaproteobacteria bacterium (assembly GCA_031281735.1). Classification (GTDB taxonomy): domain Bacteria; phylum Desulfobacterota; class Desulfarculia; order Adiutricales; family Adiutricaceae; genus JAIRZX01. Next base: position 14,528 of record JAITEZ010000200.1, read on the forward strand.
CCGCGTCTTGACCCTATGGCCGCCTAGTATACATCGTGCAGGAACGGAGTGAATTATGAAGTGTTTGAAACATCCCGTCCGGAAGTTTCACACCGCTGGTATCTTGGTGATCGCGGCGGTAATCTCTATCACATGCGGATTCCACCCTCCGCATTCCTGGGCCATTACCATTACAAGTGGAGGCGGTTCAGGACTTGAATATACCGATCCTGCCAATCCTGATACGCCACAGGTATTGGGAGCGTATCACCCGCTTATCAACCTTGAGGGTTATACAGATCCAGACTTCTGGATCGTAAATCTAAATGGTTCCATCCCGTTGGGTACCGGTACAGCTCAGAACCGAGGGGGAGACTCACAGCATTCTGCAGGTTCCTCCTGGGGATTCAAGGCACCCATCAAGGGGGGAGTAGAATATGGAACCCTTGAACTCCGTGCCGGCACAAGCGGCGGGGGGACGTTCGCTAGTGATGCCAAAGACGGGCAAGGCGGCGGCATGGCGGAGTACTGGGCTCAGTGGAACCAAGCTGAATCCGCCTGGGAAAAATTGTCGATGCCTTTGGAAAAACCAAACGGCACAATAGGTTTCGAATCGATGAAGCTTTACGCCGGCAAGGGCGGGCAGGGTGGTCAAAATTCTGCTTCATACGATGGCGGAGACGGCGCCGATGGCGCGTCATGGCTCCTGGATTTTCAAGACTCTGCCCTGGTTCTGAATACCGGAGGAAACGGAAACGGAATCATTCTCCTCGAAGCCGGCGACGGAGGGTTGGCAGGGATAGACACAGGCGGACATGGAGTTAAAAGGGCAGGCTCAGGAGGCGATGGCGGCCACGCCGGGATATGGGCGGCGAAAATCACTGGCGGCGCCTCCCTCAGCATGAAAACAGGTAATGATGCCGAGGAATCAAAATCCAGGGGTTCTGGGGCCGGGTTCGGTGAGGCAGGCGATGGAGGGAACGCCTACCTCATCGCGCACGGGACCGGGGCGACTCAGGATGATCCCGCGGTTCTAGGGCTGATTGAACTAGGCTACTCTGAACTTACCGTGAACGACGGCAGCGCCACCATCAGTGCCACTGGCGGCTCTGACAATATCGGGTATGAATTTGACCCTGAGCCGGGAACAGTCAGCGCGGCCGGTTTCGCTATAACCCTCGCCGAAGGGAGGCGCGGCGCTCTCCTCATTGCTGCGGAAGGAGGCGGGGTGAACTCGGATCTCAACGGCGGCGAAGCGGCCCCAGCCGGAACAATCGAAATCGGCGATATGGGCCTGACAGTCTCGCTGGGTTCCGGACACGGCGACGACAACCGGATCCAGGCCGTCGGCGGCACCAACGATATCAGTGGCAAGGGAGCCGCAGGCATGGGATCATTCACTTCCGGCGGCCCCATCTCTGTGTTTTCCCATTCCGAAGCTGAAGTCGCTGCCGCCAGCAAGCTGACTATCGGTGCATACGGCGGCGAAAACGGTGTTCATGCTCTTTCCGAAGGCGGCAACGCCAACTTCAAGGCCTACAGCATTGACATTTCCACCGGAGGCGCCATTGACAGTTCCACCGGAGGCAGTGGCGGCGGGTCGGTCACCGTCGAGTCAGTAGCATCATCTGCCGTTGCCCATACTGACGATACCGATACTGCAAACTATCAATTCGCTGGGGGAGACGCCGAGCTTTACGTGGGGAACGATTCAGGGTCAGGAGACATCAAACTTGAAGTCAAAGGCTCATCCGCAGGCAATCTCTCAGTGAGGTCGATAGGAGGGGACGGCGCGGGGCATAGCTACGATGATCCGGAGTTGCTCCTCAGCAAAGGCGGATCGGCAAAGATCACCGCTGGAAACATCTCGCTTAAGACATCCTCCGGCGAAGGGGCGGGCACTGCCACGGTGGAAGTCAGCGGCGGTTCATCACCGTACGACGGCGACGGCGGCGAGGCGACCCTGGAAGCCGGCCGGATCTCCATCGACGCTGGCAGCGGTGATTCCCTGATAAGCGTCTCCGGCGGCGCCTCAAAGGGGCTCATGGGAAAAGGTCCTGGCGGCATGGCTGTCCTGAGCGCCGGGGACATCGGCGTTTCCTCCAGCGCCATCATTGGGGAACCAGGGGGATATGGCTCGGCCTACCTGTCGGTCAACGGAGGGGGAGGCTCCAAGGGCGCCGCCGGCGTACTTCATTCCTATGGCACCGTGACAGTAACCGTTAACAACCCTGGTGTTCAGCAGGCTGGCAAAGGGAAGTCCGGCATATCGGTAACCGGCGGTTCCAGCGACATCGCCAGCGGCGGCGACGCGACCATGAACGTTGATGGGGGTCTCGCTGTCACCGGCCTGTCCGGCACCGTAGATACTGTTTCGCAGGAGAAATGGCGCTCCGAGGCATTCGTGATGGTTCAGGGCGGCGACTCATTCGACGCTTTTGATGCCGGCGACGCGACTCTCAATGCCGGGGACGTGGCAGTTACGTCAGGTAACGTGCGAGCCGGTGTCTACGTACTAGGAGGCGATGCAAATAACACATTTAATAACAGAGACGGCATTACTGGCACGGCGCATGCAATCATATCCTCTCTCAGCTTGACTAGCGGGACAGCCGAGGCCAGCTTCCTGGTCATGGCCGGCCAATTGGAAAAGAATGGCTTCGGCAGCTCAGCATCCCTTACGGTGCAGAGTGACGTCACAGTCACCTCTTTAACGGGAAACGCCATCCTGAGCGTCGCCTCCTCCTCAGATTTCGCCGATACGGATCAAGACGGACACGACATAGGTGCCTATTTCCAGGCGGGGAATGTCTCTGTCAGGGCCACAGGAGACGGGGACGCCACCGTACGCTTCCGAGGAGGGGGAACGGCGGTTGATCATTCGGTCTATCCTGGCGGCAGTGTAACCGCCAACATGCTATCACTAGATGTAATGGGCGCCACCGATGATGAAGGATCGGCATTTTTCGGCGCCATACCCGGAAACATGCTGACTCCATTTACCGGCCATACCAGTCTCAATGTAGTTGGTACCCTGTCCGTTACCGGCGGCGGGGCAGCCAACGGAGTAACTGGCGGCGAGGCTCAAGTCGCGTTCGACAAGGTACAGGCCAGGACTGTCAGGGTCGTCTCCTCATCCACTGTAACGAGCGGATCCACCAAGGGGCGGGCCGCCCTCATAGCCCGGGAGAGCCTTGATGCCGAGACAATCACCGTGCACCGCAACAAAGCGTACCCCGGCCAGATCCTCCCGCTCCCGGCTGGCGAGGATTTAGCCCAGTCTGTCCTGTACGCCGGCGAGCTTGTCCTGGAAGATCACGACACGACGATAAACCTGGTAAACACCGTCATGGGCAACGCGGTTGACAACCCGTGGGGACAAGACATCCCCGGCCCCTGGGACGCCTCCGGCATCGGCCTCGAAGGCACGCCCGCCACCGGTGTCTACATCGGAATGGTATCCTTCGCGCATGGCAATAAGCTCCATATACACAACCTTGAGGGCCAGATCGCGATCGGCAGCCTGGAAGTCGGGGATGGGGAAAAAGCCGGCATCGAGGTTGACGACTCTTCCAACGCCAGTATCGGCTCCCTGACCGCCAGGAACTCGCCCCGTTTCACCGTGTCGGTACCCGACGGCTTCGCCCAGCGGAACCAGGATGGGGGAACGGTCCTGGCCATCGGGGGAGACGTGGATCTCAGCGGATCCGAACTCTACATCGATAAAATCCAGAATCTTAATGGCATCAAGGGCAAGGTCACCTTCCTCAAGGCCGGAGGCACGCTGACAGGGCCGGATACTTATGCATCCGCCGCCTCCGCGGATTATCCCATCGAATTCACCGTGGAGGATGATTCCATCGTGGCGGAAATAGATTATAGCGAACTGGCCCCGACAGACCCGACAGACCCGACCCCGACACCAGACCCAGACCCAGACCCGTCAGATCCGTCAACAACGCCGGACGACGGAGATGATACGGGTTCCCAGGACCCAAACCAGGATGATCCAGATACTGATGCCGGGGACGGCACGGAGATCGCGGGATACGCCGCCGCCGGAGTGAAGCGGATCGTGAAATCCTACGCGGAGGGCGCGGCGGCGGCTACGGCCTTCGTCAACGCAGGCTCCGATCTGGCCGCCGGCGAGGGCATCGCGAACGCGGTCACCGCCACGAAGAAGGAAGGCCTCTCCCTGTTCACCGCCTCCTCGTACGGTTCCTCCCGCTACGAGACGGGTTCCCACGTGGACGTCAAGGGCATCTCCATGCTCCTGGGCGGTGCCTACGGCTTCGACGTCTCTCCCGGGCGCGTGACCCTCGGCGCCTTCCTCGAGCTGGGCGACGGCTCCTACGACTCGTATAACGGCGGCACCCTGGACGGGTCCGGCGCCCTGGACGGGGGGGAGGCCCGCGGCTCTGGAGGCCTCAAGTACGTGGGCGGCGGCATCCTCCTGCGCTACGACTTCTCCGGCAACTACGTGGAGTTCACTGGCCGCTTCGGCCGCTCCTCGATGGAGATCAGCAGCGAAGACTGGTCGGCCCTCGGCATCCTGCCCGGTGGCGCCGGCACCCTCGACTCCACCTACTACGGACTGCACCTGGGCTACGGCCACGTCTTCGCCCTGAGCAAATCCGTCTCTCTCGACCTGAGCCTGAAGTACCTCTACACCCATCTCGAGGGCGGCGACATCCTGAGCCCGCAGGCCGGGATGATCAGCCTCTCGGACGTCGACTCGCACCGGCTGAGGCTGGGCGCGAGGCTCTCCGTCGCGGCGACCGGCATGATCAAGCCGTTCTTCGGGCTCTACTACGAGCACGAGCTTAACGGCAGGGCGGACGCCGCGGCGGGGGGGGTCTCCCTCCAGGGCGCCCCCGCCCTCAAGGGTGGAACGGGCATCGGCGAGCTGGGCCTCGCCTTCGGCGCCGCAGACGGCCTTACTATCGAAGCGGCCGTGAAGGGCTACATCGGTGTCCGCCGCGGATTCTCCGCCACCCTCAGTCTCATATACAACTTCTGACCCCCTCTCTCGCGGCGACTCCCCGCCGGCCGGTTACCCCTCGCCTGCCCGTCGCCGGGGCGCGGGAACGCCTGCTGAAACCCGCAACAGTCCCGCCCGGATATGCCATCCTGCTGAACGCCCCCCGAAGCGCCGGTTCCGGGGGGCGTTTCTTCTTTCGTGTTCAGGCACCGGAGCCAGGAGGGCCGCTTCAGCCCCGCCAGGAGGAGTTCCCGTCCTCTCTCTGACACACGTATGCCTGCTGGCGGCGGTTGAGGGATCCCCGGTGCCTCGGGTGGGTTCTCGCCGAAGGCAGGAAGCCCAGTCGTTACGGGAGGACGGTCTTGCCGGGGGGGGAATCCTGCCGACCCGGAAGGTCGGGCCTGCCGGGGGCTGGTGCTCCCGTCGACCCCTGGAGGATGCCAGCCGATGCCGGGTAGACACTGTCGCTGCGGGCGGACGGCCTTGCCGTTGGCGGGGGGGATTGCAGCCGGGAGCCGTGTTGTTTCCGTAAGCCCGGCTTGCCAGCGGACGGCGGGACGTGTCTGCTGGCCGGGCGACCACGCGAATCCCCCGCCCGATGACCGCACGGTACCTGTCATGGGAACCCGCCGCGCCCTTCTTTCCAGATACCCTTCCTCGGCCCGTCCCGTACCCGGGGGGAAAGCAGTCCCGCCCCCCATCCGAGCGGGGACTCCGGAGGTCAGTCGGAGGGGTCATCGTATCCCCATGGCAGGCATCCAGGATCCCCATGGCAGGCATCCCGGATCCCCATGGCAGGCATCCCGGATCCTCATGGCAGGTCTCCTGGATCCTCATGCAGATCCCCCGGATCCACTGGACAGATCCCCCGGATCCACTGGACAGGTCTTCCGGACACTCTGGACGGGACTACAGGAACCTCTGGCATGTCTCGGCATCACCTGGGCAGGGTGGAGTGGAGCATGTGCCCAGGGCAGGTCGTCGCCCCGGGGAGAAACCTTTCTCTGAACCCTCCCCTGGAAGGGCTCCAGGATCCCGCCCGCGTCCGCACCCGCCCGGTTCCTCCTTCCCGGCGCGGAGTAGCGGCCGTGCCAGGCCCCAGCGGCGGACGTCTCCATGACGGGCCGGGGTAGACGGGAGGGGGCCGTTCCGGAGGAGCGCGGCGGAGGGGGCCAGATCGGTCCGCGTCCGGGCAGGCAGCCGCCTGCATGGGGGGAAGGGCCGGCAAGAGGGGCCACCGCTCCTCGCGGTTCTCCTCCGGGGCGTTCCCCGCATCCTCACAGGAGTCCTCGTGATCCTCGGAGAAGGAATCCGGGATCCGTTCCGGTGGAACTCGGAGGCGAAGGGGAGTCCTGCGGCTGTGAGCATGAGCGGGGGCGACTCGCGGGTTCCGTTCCGATGCGGGCTCGGCCCCGGCCGCAGGCCGTGGCCGTTTCACGGACGTGTCACCGTCAGGCGGCAAGCGGCTGGGCCCGGCCTTGGACCGCCGGAAGAGCCGTCCTTACCCCGGCCTGGCCTCTTCGCCGGCTCGTCCTGGCGTTCGGGAAGGGCCGGGGGCGTGCGTCCCGTTTCCAGGGTATCCCGAGAAAGCGCGGGAGGAAAGGTTCCCGTGGCCGGGGGCGGCACCGGGAAGCGGACAGGGGATTGACACCGGGAGAGGTACGGCAACGGTTCAGGCAAGAACGGATGGTTCCGCCATCCGGCAAGGTATCGTTTAAGGTTGATACCCGCTCAGGCGGGCGGCGGAGTGATACGCCACGGGATTAGGGCAGGCCGGGATGAAGCCCTCCGCCACGGCAGAGAAATACGGAGAGAGGGGCCAGCTTCCCGGCCTGCGTTACCCCCTCGGCATCCCGGCCCCTGCGGTTGCCCGCCTTTCCGGGAGGGGGGCTGTTCTGCCGGCTGGTCGGAGGGCGGATGACGGATGCTGGGCCTCCGGCAGGCCAGCGACTCAGCCGCCTTTCCGGCGGCAGGGATCCCGTAGGAGCCGTCTGGTTCGCGGTGACAGGAAGACAGGCGCGAGTCTCCACACGGTCATTCGCCGGGAACCACCTCTCGCTACTGGCACTCGGCCAACTCACATGGCATGTAGGTAAACAAAATTATAATATTATATAATATATTAAAAATTTTATATTTAGTCATAAAATCATGCGTCCGGTTGCAAAATATTACGTCTGCCCAGGGGAACTCGAACACCCGCCGGGAAAACGGCTGTTGTCGAGGTATCGCGGAGCGGAGACGCCGGCAGGAACTGCCAAGCCGGGCCTGCCAAGACCGTCCTGGCGCGGGACACGGCCTGATCGCAGGTAGTCAGGCCGACCCGGCGGGAGGACGGCGGGGCAACGGGATACGGGACGGGGCGTAGCGGCGGCGATCCCCCTCGGGCCCGCCCCGGCAAGGCCTGGGAATCCGGAGCGGCCTGCCAGGCGGATCCGGGCGGGGGTACGGGGCGGAAGCCCGGATCCGGGAGAGGGGCCGGCCGTAGCCGGCGTGGGCGGGGACTGGCGATTCCGGGGGATCGGACGCCGCCGGGCGGGGGGGGTGGGGAACGGCCCCTCCGTCCCCCCTGCCGGGACGCGGCCCGGAAACGGTATTCCCTGCCGCCTCCCCGGCGCCCTGTCGCGCGCCGGCGCCGCCCTTGCGCGCGAGGTGCCGGGCCCTCATGAACCCGAGCAGATCCTCTGTCATGGACTCCGGCAGGGAAAGCGACTCCAGGAGGACGTCCAGGGCGGACAGGCAGTGGACGCCCACCCTCTCCAGCAGCCGCGAGACCGTGAAGGAGTGTAGACCGGTCTTCCGGCTCGTCGCCCGGATCCCCAGGCCGAGGGCAGTGCAACGGATGAAGTCCTGTAACGCTTCGTTGGACACGTGAGCCCCGAACAGGGGGGTTCCCCGGGTGGCGGTGAAACGCTTGCCGCAGGTCCGGCAATAGAGGATCACCTTGTCCTTGTCTTTGCCGTAGCGTCCCCGGACTGAGACGTTCCCGAGGCCGATCCTGGCGTGATGCGGGCAATCGGGGTTGGGGCAGGAGGATCGGGAGGTATCGGGCATGGCGGCTACTCTCGATGCCGGAAGGGGAAGGAGGGGATAGCGGGGGGGGAGGGGCTGGGAGGAATGCTGTAAGCAAGGTAGCATTGTACTGGAACGATGTCAACAGAACTATGGCGTCTTGGCCTCATCTTGTCATGATGCCCTGGCACCTCTCCACAGGGACAAAAATGTGATGCGCGGATATTATTGTTTAATAAACAATTGTTATAGGTGGATCGCAGGTGATCCCGCCACCGGGAATCGCTTCAGGCCAGGAACCGCTCCGCCAGGGAGAAACGCTCCCCTCCTGGTGCCGCCCTTCCGCCGGGAATCGCTCCGCCTCCGGGAAGCGCTCTGCCATTAAGGTAACACTCCATCTCCAGGCACCTCACCGTCTAGGGCTTCCACTCCGTACTAGGGCTTCCACTCCGCCTTCGGGGATCCGCCCCCCCCTCCTGGTGCCGCTCCTCTCCAGGAAGCTCCCCGTCGCCGGGAAACGCTCCTGGTCCGAGAGCGGGACATGGATGGCCGAACCGTCGGGAACTCCCATCCCGCCCGGCTGGGGAGACCGGCCGGCCGCCGCGTCAGGTCCCGGCCCGGAGACGCCCCGCCAGGAACTCCGCCGCGTGCTCCACCCTCACCGCCTTCCCCCGGCGGTCCTCGCCGCCCCTGAGCTGCATGACGCAGCCGGGGCAGAAAGCCACCAGGGCCTGGACCCCCGCCCCTTCGACCGACTTGAGCTTGCGCTCCATGATGGCGGCGGAGGTCTCGGGGAACTTGAGGGAATACGCGCCCCCGAAGCCGCAGCAGAGATCCTCCGCGGATGTCTCCACGTACTCGGCCGCGTCCCGCAGGAGCTCCCGGGCGGCACCCCCGCCCCCGAGGCCCCGGCACTGGTGGCAGGAGGAGTGGAAGGCCACCCTCTCGCCGTCCCGCGCGAAGTCGTCCGGCCCGTAGCCCAGCACCTCCTTGAGGAGCCAGGCGAGATCCGCCACGCGGCCGGCGGCGGCGAGGGCCTTGGGGCCCGCGACCGCGTCCCCGTCGAGAATCCGGGGGTAGCCGTTCCTCAGGTGCGAGGCGCAGGACGGGCAGGGGCTCACGATCCAGTCGGCGTCCACCCTGTCGAGGATCCCAGCGTTGCGGGCGGCCATCTCCCGCGAGATCCTCCTCCAGCCCGACGCCTGCGCGGGGAGCCCGCAGCAGCCCAGCTCCCCCGGATAGACGACCGACGCCCCCTTGGCCCGCAGCAGGCGCACCGCCGCCCGCGACTCCTCCGGGTACACGAACTCGCTCGCGCAGCCCGTGAAGAGGGCCACCCTGGGTGCCGAGGCCCGCGCCCGGCGGGTCGCGGCACCGCCGGACGGGAGGGCCGCGGCCTCCCCCGCCGCGGCTTCACCGGCCGCCCCGGCGGCCTCCGCCCCGGCACCCCT
>JAITEZ010000379.1 GCA_031281735.1 Deltaproteobacteria bacterium
CGCCCGGCGGCCGCCCCGGCAGGCCCCGCCCGCGGGGGCCGGCTGCCGCGCCGGCCGCCCCGGCCGCCCCCCGCAAGCCCCGACGCCCCCGCACAGCCAGAGGTGCCACCCATGACTGCCCGTTCCCCCCGCGCCATCCGCGCCCTCCGCGCCGCGCTCCTCGCCGCGCTCGCCCTCCCCGCCGCCGCGCTCCTCGCCCCCCCCGGGGCCCTGGCCCAGGGGTGCCCCTGCCCCTCCCTCCAGGCCCTCCTGAAGGCGGCCGCCGAGCAGGTCGTCCGGGGCATCGCGCCGCCGCTGGAGATCGCCCTGCGGGACTCCGCCGCCTGGGGGACGGGGGAGCTCCACAAGGATCTCGCCGCCCTCCGCGAGGCCGTGCTCTTCACGGGCCGGGGGGTCGAGGCCGCGGTGCGCGCCGCGGACAAGAGCGCCGCCGAGCGCCAGATCGAGAGGACCTACGAGGCCGCGAGCCAGCCGCCCTCCAGCTGCGGCAACGACGCCATGGGCGCGGGCTACCAGCTCTCCGAGCGCGCGCGCGGCGAGGCCGCCGCCGACATCGCCGAGCGGGCCCTCTCCCGCAAGGGGCGCTACCGGCGGCCCCTCGACTACCAGGGGGAGAGGCTGGACCCCTCCTGGCCCGCCCCCGCGCGGGCGGCCCACCTGCTGGGCGCGGTCAGGTCCCCCGCCACCTACACCCTGGCCGAGACCGCGGAGGCGGAGAGGCTGGTCGAGACCCTCTCCGACCCCTACCCCGCCCCGGCGCTCTCCGAGGCCCAGCGCGGAACCCCCGCGGGCCGCGCCTACGAGGCGGCGCGCCTCGACCACGAGACCCGCCAGGCCCTCTACCAGTCGGCGCTCGCCCGCCGCGCGGCCGACCGCGCCCCCTCCGTCGAGGGCCTGGAGCCCTGGGCCCGGGGCAAGTGGGAGGACATGGGCGGCTCGGGCGACCCCCCGGGCCTCGCGGAGGGCAGGCTCTCCCAGGAGGCGCTGTTCTGGTACCTCGCGAACATGCGCCTGGGCTCCGCCAACTGGCACGAGCAGACCCTGGCCGCCCTGCCCGAGGCGGGGCTGCTGCGCGAGCTGGCCTCCATGGAGGCGGTGGAGCTCGAGCTCCTGCGCCGCCTGAACGAGAGGCTGGAGCTCGTGGCGGCGCTCCTGGCCGCGGACGGCCTGGAGCGCCTGGGGGGCGCCCCCCGCGAGGCACTCCTGGCCCTCTACAACCGCGCGGCGGGGACGGGCGAGTGAAGGCCAGGATCCCGCGCCGGCCGCCGCCGCCGGGCCCTCCGGGCCCGCCGGGACGGCGCCCCCCGGTTCCCTCAACGTTCCCCTCCGACGGGGCCGCCCGGCCCCGTCCCCCCTGGAAAGGACATCCCATGCCGCACGACGGCTTCGTAGCGGGGGTGGTCGCGCGGATCGCGCGCTCCCCCGGGCGCGGCCCGGACGGACTCCCCGCCGGGCCCCTCGAGCGTTCCCGCGAGCCCAAGCTCCTGGTCTGCCTGGACCTGGTCCTGGACCCCGTGGAGGACGGGGCCGAGAGGTTCAGGGACGGCGGCCGCGAGGTGGTCGAGGTCAAGAGCCCGCCGCCCTACCACCTGGTCTTCCGGGGGGGGTGGGCGGAGGGCCTCTCCCGCGGCGGCCTCGCCGTGGGGGATCTCCTGGGCGCCCGGTTCACCTACGTCCCCTGGGACCCCGCGACCCTCTCCGAGATCGCCCGCCTCCTCCCGCCGTGGAGGATCCCCATCCTGGGCGAGGGGGAGAGCCCGGTGGTGTTCATGCGGGCCGGGGAGGCCCCGGATCAGGCGGCCGCGGCCCCGGCGGGCGCGGCCCATGCTGCCGCGGCCCCTTCGCTCTCGGTCCCGGCGGCCCCTTCGCCCTCGGTCCCGGCGGCCGCGCGCCAGGCGGCCGCGGCGCCGCCGGGGCCCCTCCGGGCGCGGCCCATGCGTCCCGTCCGCGGCGGGGGGAGGGGGGCGGGCCGTGTCGGCAGATGACCCCGCAGGGAGGCCCGCCGCCGCGCGGGCCCGCCCCGCCGCCGGGCCGCCCCGGGATCCCGCGGACGACCTGCCCGAGCGCCCGTACTTCCCGGCGGCCGTCCAGGCCGAGATAGACAGCCTCGTCGAGGACTACCGCTTCCTGAGGAGCTACGAGCGCCTGAAGGAGCTCAGGGGCTGGAAGGGCGACCCCGCCGACCAGGTCTACGCGGGCTTCCTCGCGGAGCGCCGCTGGCGGCTCATCCGCGACCTGGGCCCCGGGCTCCGGGACTGGGCCGACCCCATCCACCTGCTCTGGAGGGAGGAGGCCGGCCGGCGGCAGGGGTCCCGGGCCCGGGGAGCTGAATACCTCCCGGAAGGGGCCAGGGGCGCCCCGGACGCCCGTCAGGGCGGGGCCCGGGGCGCCCCGGACGCCCTCCCTGACGGGGCCCGGCCCGGGGGAGCCCCCTCCGGCGGGGAGGCCGGCCGCGGCGCCGCCCCGGCATCCGGGCGGGCCCGGCTCCCGCGCTGCCCTGCCCCCGGGTCTGGATCCGCCGCGGCCGGGCCCGGCCTCTGGGAAAGGATCGCGCGGTTCCTCGCGGGGGGAGGGGGGGGCGGCCCCGGGCCCGCGCCGCCGCCCGTCCCGGCCGTCCCGCAGGCCCCTCTCCCCCGCGCGGGGCCGCCCGCAG
>JAITEZ010000037.1 GCA_031281735.1 Deltaproteobacteria bacterium
TGATTTAATAATTTATATATATATTATAATAAAATATAAAATTTAATTTTATTTTAATTTTCTCATAAAATTAATTTTTTTTAAGAATCAAGAAAATACTATTAAATATAATAAAAGGATAAGAAAATTTATTATATATAATAAAATAATAATATATGATTATATATATTAAAACATAAACTATAACATCATTGATGAAACAAAGCTAAACTAAAAAAAATATAATTTAATAATACCTTTTGAATAATATTAATTAAAAAAATATATAAAATAAAAAAAATACTTTTACTTTGATCAAGAACTACAATGCAAACAATCTCAAATAAATAGTTTGAAAATAATTAAGAAATCAGGTAAGTTAACAAAAGTTAGCTTCAATCGTTGGCTGGCCGTCCGTTAACGAGCCATCCGCAGGCGGCACAGGGGCGGCCCCTGCCGTCCGGGTGTCGCGGCGCTTTCAGGCGGGCTCCCGCGAGAAGGGCACCCCCTCCGTTTCCAGCACGCTCAAGTAGCCCGTGCCGAGCCAGGCTCCGAAGAGCGGGCGCGGGACGCAGACAGGCATCCGGTCGTGCACGTCGGCCATGGAAGCGTTGGCAGCCGCGGTAAGGACGGCGAAAAGGAGCGGCGCCTGGCCTGCAGGCGCGCCCGGGTTGTCCCGTAAGAGGCCCGCCAGGAAGAGCATGCCTCCGTCCTCGGCCCGGAACCGCCACTTCCGGGTCGCGCGGCCCACCCCGCGCTGCCATTCGTAAAACCCCTCCGCCGGGACGAGGCAGCGCCCGGTCTTCAGCGGGCCCCGCCAGGTCGCGAGGCTGGCTGCGGTCTCGGAGCGCGCATTGATGAGCGGCCGGGGTTTCCTGCCCGGCCTGGCCGGGTCGGGGTAACCCGGAAAGCCCCACTTCATGGGGAGCGCCCCCAGGGTCCTCCCCCTCCGGACGATCACCGGCACCGTGTCACCGGGGAAGACGTCTCCCCCGTCCTTGAACCCGAAGCCTCCTTCAGGCCAGCCCTGAACCTCCTCACGGAGGAATTCCGCGGTCTCGTTTCCCTTGCCCAGCCGGACCGCCGCGAACCTGCCGCACATGGCCGGTGCCTCCTGTGGTTTCCGGGGCCGGAAGCGGGGAACGCCCCGCGATCCTTCCCCCTGGCTTGAAGCGCCTGAAAAGCCTTCCTGGTGGATGTGCGGATATCCGTCCGGCGGGTTCGGGCGGGGACGCCGCTGGCCTCCGGAGGGGCCGGCCCCAGCCGGGCAAGCAGCCGGGCACCGGGAGCGTCCCGCCGGGAGGCCGCAGCGGGGACGCGTCCTTCGCCGTCAGAGGCCGCTTCCCCTCCCCCGGCGGGAAGGGGGACGTGAGGCCCGCAGGGCGCCCCGGGGCGCGGGGATCCGCCGGTGGCGGGCCGCAGGGGGAGAGGGGCGGCGAGGCCCGATCCGCGACGGCCCGGACGCCAGGGGCGCGACCCGGTAGCCGGGTAGGAGGCACCGGCCGGGAAGGGGGCCGGCCCCAACCCGGACGGCAGCCGCAGGCAGGCCTCCGCGCGGCGCGGCAAAGCGGCCGGGCTGGACGCGGGGGAGGGGGCGGCAGCCCCCCGGGGTTAGAAATACCTTCTCCGGTACATGCCTGTGAGATAGAAGTAGACCAGGGGGTTCGCGCCGGTCTCGACGATATCGGGATGCGTCCTCGCGAAGGAGGCGACGCGGAACCAGGCGTTGGGATCCCTCCCTTCGCGCCAGCCCGGCCCGGTGAAGTCGTCGAGGGGCGCGGCCCCCCGATCGCGGCCGGCGGGATCGGCCTCGCGGTAGAAATCGTCATCGAACCATCCGGACAGGCGGATCAGGGCCTTGTCGGCGGCGCGGACGAGGGCGGGGGAGGCGGCATGCAGGCAAAGGAGGCGGTAGAGCTCCCTCAGCACCTTGTGCCGGAATTTCCCGACTATGCCGGGGCTCGCCGCCCTTGCCCGCGGATCTGCCCGGAGGGCGGAGAAGCGCCTGAGAAGGGCCTGCTGGCCGTCACCGAGCCCGCGGATGTCGCGGCGGCCCGACCAGCTGAGGAGCATATCGCGGAAGGGGGCCACGAATTCCGCGAAATGGCCCGGGGAGCCGTTCCTCAGGGCGGTGAGATACAGCAGCAGGAGCTGGAAGAAGACGTAATACTCGTTGCCGGCGAAGTCGTACCCGGGGAGCGCCTTGTGGTAGGAGGAGACAACGGATCCGTAGTTCTCCGCGAAGGCGGGGACGGTGAAATAGAACTGGTAGAAAGTCCTGAAGTAGTAGAAGTACATCCTCAGCGCCGCGGATTCCCCGGCCGGATCCGGCCGTCTCCCGTCAACGAAGGAGCCGATCAGCTCCGGCACAAGGTGCAGCTGGCGGACGATCCTGTCCTTCAGAGTGCTGGTGCCGGACGCGGGGTTGTTGCTGTTGTGGATATAGAGGCTGGCGTTGTAGCAGGCGACAGAGCGGGCCAGCGACAGCTCCTTGAACGACATGATGATGTCTTCGTGGAAACAGGAGGGGAACCGGAGTGAGGTGTCGTCGTAAAACGACTTCCTGACGATCTTCGCCCAGGGGGTGCCGAGGAAGTTCACCTCGCAGTCGAACAGCCCGAAGAAGTTCCTCAGCGCCTCGCCGCCGCGCAGCAGCCTGTAGAAGCCGTGTCCCGCGCTATAGAAGATGTCCTCCCGGACGGCGCGGTGGACTATCCGGTTGACCGTCCCGCAGAAGGCCATGTCGGCGCCGTCCCTGGCGATGGCCTGTGCCATGGCCCCGAGATAGTCGTCCGTGAAGCTGTCATCGGCGTCGATGAACATCACGTAATCGCCGGTCGCCCGCTCCAGCCCGGTGTTCCTGGCGGCGCCGGGGCCGCCGTTTTCCTCGCGGTGGATGCTCCTGATGTAACCCCTTTTCGCGGCCAGCTCGTCTATCAGGCGGCCCGACTCGTCCGGCGAACGGTCGTCGACGAGAACCAGCTCGAAATTCCGGTACGTCTGCCGTTCCACGTTGGCGGCGAAACCGCCGAGGAAGCTGGCGGACTTGTATACCGGGGTTATGACGGTAATCTTGCCGAAATCGTTCATGGGGACGGCCTTCAGTGGCAGCGGTGGCCGTCCCCGCCTCGCCGCGGGCGGGGTGGCGGGGGCGCGCCGTGGCGTGTCAGGGCGGGAAGCGGCACGGGGACGGCCTCCGGGGGCGGCCGGACGCGGTGCCGCGCCTGGACGGCGTCCGGGGCGGCGGGATCCGGCCCGCCGGCAGGTGTCGGCGGCTCCGGCAAGGGTCAGAAAAACCTCCGCTTGTCCATCTCCGAAAGGTAGAAGTCCACCAGCGGGTTGACGCCGGACGCCCGGGCGTCGGGGTACGCCTCGAGATACCTCCCGATGTCGAGCCAGCGGTTCGGGCTTATACCATCCTCGCGCCAGCCGTCGACGAAACGGTCGGGCAGAGATCTCCCGCCGGCCTCCAGGTCCGGGCGCGTCTCCCTGAGGAACCGCTCGTCCAGCCATCCCGATCTTTCCGTCACGATCCTCTCGTACGCCCGCCGCAGCCTCCCGATCGGGACGCGCCCCAGGAGCAGGTAGAGCTCGCGCGCGGCCTTGGGGAGCAGCCTCGCCAGGCGCCCCGCGCCTTTCACGCGGTCCCGGGGGCCGGGGCGAGCTGCGACGAACCTCCCCAGCATCTCGATCTGGCCGGGGCCGAGGCCCTCTATCCCGCCGTCGCGGATCCACCGGCTCATCTCGCCCCTGAAGGGCTCGACGAACTTCGCGAAATGGTTCCCGCTCCCGTGCCGCAGCACGGTCAGGTAGAACATCAGCATCTGGAAGTAGATGTAGTACTCGCTGCCCTCGAGGCCGAAGGGGGGCGCCGCCCGGTGGTAATCGGCTACCACCTCGTCGTAATGCGCGGCGAGGTAAGGGTCGCAGTAGTAGTCCTGGTACAGGTACCTGAAGTACATGAAATAGAACCGCACAGCCGCCGAGCGGATCTCTCCCCCGGGATCGTCGCAGGCCGAGGCGAAACCGTTGATCAGCGCGGGCACGGCGTGCAGCTGCTGGATGATCCTGGCGTTCGCCGTCCTGGAGACGGAGGAGAGGTTAGTCCTGTCGTGGTAGTACAGCTCGGAGTTGTAGCAGGCGACCCTCCCGGCCAGGGACAGCTCCTGGAAGGTCACGACGATGTCCTCGTGGAAGATGGGGGGGAAGCGGAGGTTTCCGCGGTCGTAGAGCGATTTCCTGACGATCTTGGCCCACGGCGTCCCCTGGATGTTGAGCTCGTTGCGGGAGACGCCGAAGTAATTCTGCAGCGCCTCGTTGCCGGGGAACAGCTTGTAGAAGCCGTCGGCCGCGTGGTAGAAGATGCGCTCGCGGAGATCCCTGAAGAACGTCCTCACCACGGTGCCGCAGAAGGCCACGTCGGCCCCGTCCCTGGCCGCCGCGCCCGTCAACAGTTCCAGGTACCGGTCGGAGAAGCCGTCGTCGGCGTCTATGAACGCGACGAACTCCCCGGATGCGGCGTCGAGCCCGGCGTTCCTCGCGGGGCCCGGGCCGGAGTTGCTCCCGAGTTCGATGATCCTCACGCGGTCCATGCCCCGCGCCAGCGACCTCATCGCCTCGCCGGAGCCGTCCGTCGAGCAGTCGTTAACCAGGATCAGCTCGAAGTCGCGGAAAGTCTGCCGCGCCAGGTTATCGAAAAGCGACGGGAGGTACCTGGCGGCGTTATAGACAGGCACTATGACCGATACGAGCCCGCCGTTTCCCATTGTCCGACCCCCGTCCGTGTCATGGCGGCCCGGCGCGCCGCGCCGGCGGGAAAGGCAGCCGCGCGGCGAATGCCCGTGTGACCGCGCGGCCGGCCCCCGGCCGCGGACCGGCCTCCGGCTGTGGGCACTGCCCGCTCCGCCCGAACCGGCGGCGGTTCCGCCCGAATTGACAGCTAAAGCCGATAGCCAGTATATAATCATGACATCCCGGTTTCAATGCCCCTTGCCGCCCCGCCCGCAGGCGCCGTGCCGCTGGCGCGCCCCGGCGCGGCGGGGCGCGGTACCCGCCGCCCATGCCCGTCCGCTGCCGAACGCAGCTCCCGCTGCTGGCCGCAGTCCCGGTCATCTTGACTGCAATGATGACTCTAAAGCATCTATAATTAAAATTAATATTTTTTAAATAATTATTTAATATTAATATATTTAATATTATGTTAAACAATATGATTGTTGTTTCTTGATGGCATAGGCCTGTTCCTCTTCACCCGGCGGATCCCTGTCCTGTCCGCTTGCGGCGATGCAGACCTCTTGCGGCATCGCGGCGGTTCGGGCCGGGTGCCGGTAACGCCTTCCCTGTCCCTGGCCAGGCGCTGCCTCCCCTTCCTCCGCGTGGCCGGACCCAGCGGGTCACGGCCGAGCGGAGCCCGGCCGCCAGCGGAAACCGCCGCGTCACGGGACCTGAAATCCAGGCGGGTCTGAGG
This sequence comes from Deltaproteobacteria bacterium, assembly GCA_031281735.1. GTDB lineage: Bacteria > Desulfobacterota > Desulfarculia > Adiutricales > Adiutricaceae > JAIRZX01. Next base: position 5,447 of record JAITEZ010000037.1, read on the forward strand.
CGGCCGGACAGCCGGAAGCCGCTGCGGCTTCCCCCGTCCCGTGTGCTTCCCCGAGCCCGTGCGCTTCCCCGTGCCCCCGCGCTCCCCCTGCACGACCCCCGCGCCCCGCCGCCGTCCGTCCCGCCCGGAGACCGTTGACCGCGCGAGGCGCCCGCAGCATAGTGTGACCTGCGGACTGCCGAGGCATTCTCCTCCCACGCCCGCGCACCTCCCGTCCCCCGGCGCGCGCCGCCGGCTGAAAGGCAGGCTGTCGCCATGACGCCAACGAGCAATCGGAAAAGGCCCGGCCGGAACGGGCCCGATGCCGGGCTCGGGGACTTCCAGACCCCGGACCGGTTCGCCGAAGCGGTATGCGAGAGGCTCAGGCGCCTCTATCCCCCGGCCCCGCAGGCCCTGCTGGAGCCGACGTGCGGGGAGGGGAGCCTCGCCGCGAGCGCCCTCGCCGCCTTCGGCGGCCTGCGGCAGGTCTTCGGGATCGAGATAGACCCGGGGCGGTTCCGGCGGGCCGCGGCCAGGCTCGGCGCGGTGCGCGGCGGGGCGGAGCTGCGCCTGTACAACGAGGACGTGTTCCGCTTCGACTTCTCCCGCATAGCCCGCGAGCTGGCGCCCGCGGACGGGCTCCTGGCGGTCGGGAACCCCCCCTGGGTCGCCAACTCGCGCCTCGGCGCGCTGGGGAGCCGCAACCTCCCCGAGAAGAGGAACCTCAAGGGCCTGCCGGGCCTGGACGCCCTGACGGGCAAGGGAGACTTCGACCTGGCCGAGGCCGTGGTGCTGAGGATCCTCGCGGCCTTCCGGGGCTTCAGGCTGACGCTGGCCATGCTGGTGAAGGCGACCGTGGCCCGGAACGTGGTGCGCGATCTCGGGCGCCTGGGTCTCCCCGTCTCGTCGGCCGATCTCCACGTCTTCGACGCGGGCGAGGTCTTCGGGGTCTCCTGCGAGGCGGGGCTCCTGGTCCTCCGGGCGGGGGATCCCCCGACCGGCGTCTGCTCGGTCTATGATTTCCCCACCGGCGCGTTCCTGCGGCGCTTCGGCTGGAGAGGCGGCTCCTTCTATTCCGATCTGGGGGCGCCTGACCCCGGCATCGGGGGCAGGTGCGCCTTCGAGTGGAGGCAGGGGATCAAGCACGACTGCGCGAGGGTCATGGAGCTCACGCCGGCGGGGGGCGGCGCCTTCCGGAACGGGCTGGGGGAGGAGGCGAGGCTTCCGGAGGGGAAGAGCGTCTTCCCGCTGGCCAAGAGCTCGGATCTGAGGTCGCCCGTCCCCGCCGCCCCCGGCAGGCGCGTGGTGGTCCCCCAGAGGCGGCCGGGCGAGGACACCTCCCGGCTCAGGGAGGAGGATCCCGAGGTATGGCGCTACCTCTCGCTTCACCGGGATCTCCTCGCCTCCCGCCGTTCCGCCGTCTACCGCGGCGCCCCGGAGTTCGCCGTCTTCGGGGTCGGCCCCTACTCCTTCGCCAGGTTCAAGGCGGGGGTCTCGGGCTTCTACAAGGAGCCCGTGTTCGCGCTCATAGCGGGGGATCCCCCCTGCATGCTGGACGACACCTGCTACTTCCTCCCCTTCGACTGCCTCACGGACGCCGCGATCACGGTCGCGCTCCTCAACACGCCGGAGTGCCTGTCCTTCCTGAAGTCCGTGGCCTTCCTGGATTCCAAGCGCCCCTACACCAAGGAGGTCCTCATGCGGGTCGATCTCGGCAGGCTCGCGCTGAAGGTCGGCTGGCGGCGGGCCAGGGGCCTCGTCCTGGCGGTCGCCCCCTCCTGCGGGATCTCGGAGTCCGTGTACGACGCCTATCGCCGGCGGTGCGTCTCCTCCCCGCGAGCCGGCGGGGCCGCCCCCCAGCGGGCGGGCTCCCTTGCCGGTCCCGGGACCCGGGCGCGCGGAGCGGCCGCCGGATCCGGCCGCCGCGGCGGCGGCCCGCCGGACGCGCCCCGGCAGGCCCCCTGACGGCCGCCCCCGCGCCGCCGCCTCGGCGGGCGGTCCCCCCCGTCCCCCGCCCGTCCCCTCTTCGCCCGGATCCCCCCCGCCGCCGCACCTTCCCCCCGCCGCCTCCGCGCCCGTCCCCCGGGCGGATTCCCGCGGCAGTCCCTTGAGACTGACTGTTGTCCAATCGGCATCATTATGAGGCTGTTATATCTAATTTATGAGATATTGCTTCGCTTGCGCTGATTCTGGCGCACAGATCTGCCGATAAGGGAGGGGGAAGCGCGCGGGCCACGCCGAGGGGCCCCGGGGGTATCCCGGGCGCGGTTTGACATGCCTTCCGGCGGATGGCATAATTCTAATTCAGCCGCCCGTCCAGCCCGCCCCCGCAAGCCACGGACACGGGGGCGCCCCCCGCGCGCGACATGCGCCCGTGCCCGCCCCCCCCGAGTGCGCCCTCAGCGGCGTCATTCCATGAGCCAGACCAGCAGCCTCCCCTCATCGTCGTCTCGGCCGGTGCGCGCGAGCATACGCTCCCAGAGCGACAGGGGCCCGTCCGTACTGCGCCTCATCCTGTCCTCGGACTTCGGGGAGCCGCAGGTCTGGGAGTTCACGGGGCCGCGGGCGGTGGTGATCGGGCGGGGGCAGGGGGCCACCCTGCGGCTTCCGGACACGGAGGAGTTCCGGACGGTGTCGGGGCACCACGCCGTGATCGAGCTTTCCCGCTCCCGGGCCTTCCTGCGGGATCTGCGGAGCCTCAACGGCACCTTCATCAACGGCCACCTGGTGAGCCGCCGCGAGGAGGATCGCGTGCAGGGCACGGCCGTCACCGGATCCGGGGTGCTGGTGAAGGACGGGGACATCATGACCCTCGCGGGGGACTTCAACTTCCGGGTGGGGCTCGTGGACGAGGCGGCCTACGAGCCCCCCCGGACGTCGGCCCCGGTGGAGGTGAACCCCGCCTGCCCCGCCTGCGGCAGGCCCCACAGCCCGGTGCCGCTCTCCCGCCACGCGGACGTCCTGTGCCAGGACTGCCGCTCGAACCCGCTCGCCTCGCTCAAGCTCCTCAAGGCCGGGCTCACCCGCCGGGTGCGCAACCTCGATCCACTCAAGGGCCTGCGGATCACCCGGACGCTGGGCCGCGGCTCCACCTCGGCGGTGTTCCTGGCCGAGCGCAAGGACACCGGCTTCCAGATGGCGCTCAAGGTCATGTCCCCCGCGGTGTCGGAAAACGAGTGGGCCAGGAAGAGCTTCCTGCGGGAGGTGGCCATCGGGAGGGCCCTCAAGCACAGGAACGTGACCAAGCTCTACGACTTCGGGTTCTACGGCGGGGCCTACTTCTACCTGATGGAATACTGCAGCGGGGGCAGCTCCGAGGAGAGGAGGCTCGCCGCGGGGGGGGCCCTCCCGCCCGCCGAGGCCCTCGCTGTCATCCTCCCTGTCCTGGACGGGCTCCACTACCTCCACAACGTGAAGCTCGCCGCGGCCAAGGTGGAGGACCACCTCTCCCCGGAGTCGCGGGGCCTGGTGCATCGCGACCTCAAGCCCGCCAACATCTTCCTGGGGGGGGAGGACGGGCAGGAGCCGAAGATAGCCGACATCGGCGTGGGCAAGCTCTACAACAACTCGCTCACCTACGGCCACACGCGTACCGGGTCGGTGGCGGGCTCCCCCGCCACCATGCCGCGCCAGCAGGTCATCGACTTCAAGCACGCGGGCCCCGAGGTGGACATCTGGGCGGCGGCGGCCTCCCTCTACAAGCTCATGACCGGCGAGTACCCGCGGGACTTCCCCGAGGACGAGGATCCCTGGCGCGTGGTCCTGAACAAGGGCGCCGTACCGGTGCGCAGGAGGCGGCCCGACCTGCCCCCCCGGCTCTCGTCGGCCCTCGACCACGCCCTCGAGGACAACCCGAGGATCCACCACCAGTCCGCCGCGTCGCTCAAGGCCGCCATCCTGGAGGCGTGCCGCGCCGACGGGATCGCCCTCCCCGAGGGCCTCCGTTGACCTCCCCCGGCGACGGGCCGTACCCGCCGCCCGGCGGCAGCGGCGGCCCCGGCCGGGGCGCCGGCGGGACGGGCCAGGCCCAGCCGGGCCAGGGCCACTCGGGCAAGGGGACATACGGGACAGTCACCGCCGGCACCGCCTACTGCCCCAAGTGCCGCACCGGCTACCGGCTCAACGCCGAGAACCTGGGGCATCGCTCCATCTGCGTCAAGTGCGGGCAGTACTTCCACCTGCTCCCGGAGTCCGAGGCGGCGGACACCCGCTGGGAGGACACGACCGCGGCCCTGAACGAGCTCGCCAAGAGGGTGTGGGAGCGGGGCCTCGATCTGCGGGTGGGGCAGGTGGTGCTGGGCGTCTACGTGGTCCAGGAGATCCTGGGCCGCGGCGGGCTCGGGCAGGTCTTCAAGGTGCGGCACCGGGACTGGCAGAAGGAGCTGGCCCTCAAGCTCCCCTACCGCACCGTCATGGAGCCGGGCTACTTCGCCAGCCTGAAGAACGAGGCCGAGACCTGGGTGGCGCTCGGGCTCCACCCGCACGTCGTGACCTGCTACTACGCCCGGCCCCTGATGGGCGTCCCCGCCATCTTCATGGAGTACGTGGCGGGGGGCTCCCTCAGGGAGTTCATGGAGCCCCGCGCCGCGGGCGAGATGGCGCCGCTGTTCATCGGGGACGAGGCGCAGAGGGCGCTGAGGTTCCTGGACCTGTGCATCCAGGCCGCCTGGGGTCTCGAGTTCGCCCACGGGAACGGTGTCCTCCACCTCGACATCAAGCCCCAGAACCTGCTCCTGGAGGAGGACACGGGCCGCCTCCTCGTTACCGACTTCGGCCTCGCCCGGGCGGCCCGGGAGACCGGCCACCCCACCGACAGCGCGTCCCTCTGGCCCGGCGACATGCGTGGAACGGCCGAGGGCGGGGGCGCCGCCGGGGGGGACGGCCCGCTCCAGCCGGGCCCCAGGGTCCGGGTCCGGCTCGCGGGGGACAGGGACGACCCCGCCCGGGGGGCCTTCGGCACCCCCCAGTACATGTCCCCCGAGGCGGTGGAGAGGAGGCCGCCCGACGTCGGCTTCGATCTGTGGAGCCTCGCCCTCACCCTGCTGGAGCTGTTCCTGGGCACCCGCCCCTGGGAGCACGGGGGGGCGGTGGGCGAGGCCCTGGAGGGGTATCTCGCCCCGGGGAGGGCTCTCACTCCCCTCCCGCCGGGGCTGCCCGAGCTCCTGCGGCGGGAGCTCTCGCCCGACCCCGCGTCGCGGTTCCGCTCCGCGGCGGAGATGGCGGACGCGCTCGCCTCCATCCACGCCGCCCTCGCGGGATCCCCCTATCCGCGGCCCCGGCCGGCCATGGAGTCCGACTCGGCGGACAACCTCAACAACCGCGCGGTCTCCATGCTCGACCTGGGACGGCCCGACGAGGCGGAGCGGCTCTGGAAGCAGGCCCTCAGGGAGGATCCGGCGCACCTCACCTCCTTCTTCAACCTCTCCCTCCACCGCTTCCGCGCCAAGACCCTCTCCGTCGAGGCCTTCCAGGGGAGGCTGGACGACGTCGTGCGCCTCGCCTCCGGGAAGATGATCCCCGAGCTGCCGCTCATCATGTGCGGGGCATACCTGGAGCTGGGCCTGACCTCGGAGGCGATGGCGGCCCTGGACTCCTACGACGGGCCGGCCCTGAGCCACGAGGCGCGGCGCCTCTCGGACATCCTGGAGAGGAGCCTCAAGTCCCCCGAGCTGGTGGAGCGCATGCGCCCCGCGGTGTTCCGGATCTCGCGGGTGAGGGACCGCCAGCCCGACCGGGACGGCGGGAGGAGGATGATGGCGCCGCTCCTGGCCGCGGCCGAGAGGTCGCTCGAGGAGCGGAACACGGAGAGGGCCCTGCTCCAGCTCTCCGAGGCCCGGGCCGTCCCCGGCGCCAGGACGGCGCCGGACTTCCTGGCGCTCTGGCGCAGGCTCTACCTCCGCTGCGCCCGGCCCCAACTGGCGGACATCCTGGAGGAGGGGAGCCCCCAGGCGGGGCTCAAGGCCGAGGCGGCCGCCTGCCGGGGCGACCTCCTGGTCGCTGCGGGCGGCTCCCGCCTCGCCTTCGACAAGGGCTTCGGCACGGCGGCGGCCACCGCCGCCGAGGCCCGGCTCGCCTCGCCGCCCGTCTCCTGCAGCGTGTCCCCCGCAGGCGACATGGCGGCCTGCGTCACCCAGGACGGCCACCTCTGGCTCTTCAACCCCGAGTCCGGCGGCGGGCTGGGCCAGGCCCTCGCCCACGCCGGCGCGGCCAGGGGCCTGAGCTTCAGCCGGGACGGGACAAGGCTCTTCACCGCCGGCGACGACGGCTCCCTCAAGATGTGGGATACCGGCCACGGATACCTGGACAAGGGGACGCCCCTCCTGGTGAGGAGGCTCTCCGAGGGGCCGCTGGCCGGGCTCTGCGTCTCCCCCAACGGGCGGACGCTCTCCGTCTTCGATTCCGACTCCGAGTACCGCCTCCCCGCCGAGAAGATGTCCGGCACGGTGCGGCGGATCCCCGCCGGGCTGCCCGGGGGGGTCGCGGGGAGGCTCTCGGGCGTCGCCGCGGACCCCTTCAGCCGCTACCTCGTCTCCGGCTGGGAGCAGGGGATACTCTTCCATCCCCTGTTCGACACCGACTGGCGGCCGGATCTGTCGCGGCTCCAGGGCTCCTGCACGGCCCTCGCCGTCTCCCCCGATTCCCGGCTCTGGGCGGCGGCCTCCCCGGGGAGGATCCTCGTGGGCTGGGCACCCCAGGAGCGGCAGACGGGCTTCCTGCCGATCAAGACCCTCCAGGCCGCCGGCACGCACTTCCTGTGCTTCTCGCCGGACTCGGCGACCCTCCTGGCGGCGGGGCGCAACGGGCTCTCCCTCCACTTCCTCGACTGGGATCTCGAGCCCGCCAAGCCCCAGGGCTGGGACCGCCGCGCGGAGCTGGTGCTGGCCGCCTTCCTCGCCGGGAAGAAGGAGGTCAGGGCCACCGAGGAGGCCGCCCGGGAACTGAAGGACGCTCTCGCCTCGGCCGGGATGCCCGCGATCGATCTCAACATAGCCGCCGGGAGGCTCCGGGAGGCAGTCGCCAACTCCTTCTGAGCCCCGGCGGGAGGCGGGCGGATCCAGCCGCTTTGCCGGGCGGTCGCCTCTCCGTTGCTCCCCCTGAGAGGGGCGGCGCCGTTCCGGCGCCGCCCCGGCACGGAGAGCCCCCCCTCAGCGGCCTCCTGCAACGGGGTGAGCACCCTCCGCCCAGGCCGACGGAGCCCACGGATCTGCCGGCAGGCCCCCGGATCGGCCGGCCGTCCCCCGGATCTGCCGGCAGGACCCCGGATCGGCCGGCAGGGGAAGCATGTGCCGTTCCGGGCTCCCTGAAAGCCGGGTATTGCGCGGCCCGGTTCTTGCAAAAACGGAAGCGGAGGGCTGTGGTTTTCTTGACAACCCGCCTGCCGCCCTATAGAGTCAAACTCCCCGCGAGAGTCAAACTCCCCGCGTCAGCGGAGGCGCCCGGGCGCCCCCGTGGGCGTCCCCGCATATGAGGACACGATGGCCAGCGACCGCGATGATGACAAGAGGAACCCCGACGGCACCCTGGACCGCCAGGCCTACTTCCGGCGGATCAGGGAGGATCTCATGGAGAGGATGGGCATCCCCAAGGGGACGAGGCCCGAGAGGGTGTTGCAGATGATCCGCCTCCAGGGGGAGCTCGACCGCATAAACAGCAGGAAGGGCAGGCCGCAGTAGGCCGTCCTCCCGTCGCCCGCCCGTGTTCCCGGCCCGTCCCCTGCAGGGGGAGGGCGGCCGGGATTCCGGTCAGCTTCCCCCCGGCGTCCCGATCCGCCCGGACGGCGGCCTGTTCCGTCCGGCCGCCCGCCGCGAAACGGCGCGGCAAGGGAGCGCCCTGAGCCGGCCCCGCCCCGTCCGTATTCTCGTCAATCCCGTCCCGCAGGGGAGGCGGCAGGCATGTCGTACCTGATTGTCGCGCTGGGCGGAGGCATCGGCGCCGCCCTCCGTTACGCCCTGTCCCGTGGGCTGGCCCCTCTCTTCCCCGCCTTCCCGGCGGGGACCCTCCTCGCCAACGTGCTGGCGGGGCTGATCTGCGGGGCCGTGTCTGCCGCCCACAGGGAGTTCGGGGTGGCCTCCCCCTCGGTGCACCTCCTTCTCACCACGGGGATGATGGGCGGCCTCTCCACATTCTCAACCTTCAGCGTGGAGACCGTCGATCTGGCGCGGGCCTCCCGCTATCTCGCCGCCGGCCTGAACGTCTTCGCGAGCCTCGCCCTGTGTCTCGGCGGGGTGTGCCTGAGCTACTGGCTGGTGCGCAAGACCCTGGGTAGCTGAGGGCGGTTCCCCGGCAGCCTGGGGGGCGGGTCGCGCCTGAAGGCCCCGTCAGCGGCCCGGTTGCGCGGCCAGGCCGATGGCAAGCGTCCGGCCGGTGCCCGCGCATGCCGCCTCCCGGGGGCGGGGGGGCCGCAGGGTTTGCGAGGCCGCGGCGGCCGCCGCCGGGTGCGGAGGCGGGGGGGCGTGATTCCCCGCCTGCGGCGGGGAGGGGAGCGGGGGGTCTGGCCGTTTCGCCGGGCCCGCCAGGCGACGTGTCCTGGCCGCCGTTCCCGCGAGTCGCCAGGCCCCCTCCGGGCGTCCCGGCGGCTCTGGTGTGCCCGGTGGGCCGGCTCCGCCGTCTGCCGTCTGCCGTCAGGCGGATGCGTCGTCAAGCCAGTCGGAAGCGGCGGCCCGCTTCTGAGGAGCTCCGGCTGTCTCCCGCCATCCCCGGTCGCAACGGACGCCGGTACACTCCGCGCACCCGCCGGCCCGGCGCGGGAAGAGGGCAAGGGCCGCCTGGGAGCCCGGCGGCGGGAGGCATGGCTCGCTGTTTCCGTCCCGGCACCCGGGAAAAGGTTGAGTTGGAGATGTCAAGGCTATGTAGATTTATAATATTTTATTAAAATTAAAAAATAAATAATATTTAAAAATATAGCTGAACGGCCGCAACAGTTGTACTTATGGCATAGATATGTTATCTTCGGATCTCCTAG